>NC_022997.1:1030426-1358352 GCF_000503895.1 Hyphomicrobium nitrativorans NL23 | reverse complement strand
CGTTTCGGCGGAAGCGCCACCGGCCAACATCGCCCGAAGCGTTCCAGGCCCCGCGATGCCATCGACTTTGAGACCGGCCGCTCTCTGGAAGCCCATGACCGCTTGGCGCGTACTTTCACCGTATGCCCCATCCGAGCTGCCGACATCGTACCCAAGCGCTCCGAGCGCAGCCTGGAGCGTCTTGACAGTCTCGCCGCGCGCGCCGCGGCGCAGAACCTGCCCGGAAATCTCGGAAAGAGCCGCGATCTCTTCGCGCACCGCCGGCTGTTCGTCAGCTTTGGCAGGCTCCTCGGTTTTGGCCGGAGCATCCTCCAAGAGCTTTGCGAGGATGGCCCGCGCGTCATCCACCTTTTCGAGAGAATTGAGGTTGAACGCCTTGCGGATCTCCACCGCGGTCGCGAGCGGGCTCGTCTCGGGAATGCGATCGTAGACCGCAATCGCATCCGAATACTGCTTGTTGGCTTCGTAGGCGCTCGCAAGAGCGGCGAGCGCAAACTGATGCTCCGGCTCGATAAAGAGTGCCATCTGCATATAGATGATACCGATGCCCGTCGCGCCTTCGCCGATCAGCGCTTCGCCGAGACCGTAGAACACTTCCGCCAGCCCTTCCGCCGGCGTCTTGACGATGGGATCGATGGTCCGGCCCGCTTCGAGCGAGGCCTTGAGGCTGCGCAGCAGAGGATGCCCATCGCCCTGCCCGCGCTCGATGTGCGCGTTGACGACGACGAGCGCACGCCGGCGGTCTCCGGTCCGCGCGAGGTGACGCGCATACGCGATGGAGGTTCTCAAAGTGCGCGTATCCTGCGCGTACACGCGGTCGTAAGCGGTGCGCGCGTCGCTGCGCCGTCCGGCAAGATCGGCAATCATCGCGCGGTGGGTGCGCAGGAAGAACTGCGCCCACTCGGCCTGCTTCGGCAGGTTGAGCCGGGAAAGCGCTTCCGTCGCATCGCCTTTGGCAAGCGCAACCCACGCCAGCGCCATCGCGCTTGTCAGCTCTCCGATCGGCCCGGACCCCGCGGCCTTGAAATGAGTTTCAGCTTTCTTCCAGGAACCGTCGTTGAACGCTTTGAGGGCCAGCGCGAGGTGACCGAGCCGATGATTGTCCTGAAGAGCGACGAGCTGTCCGGCGAGATCTACGGCACGAACCCAGTCGCCGCGCCCGGCCTCGATCTGGAACGCCTGCTCCAGCAGCACAGCGTTCTTGGGATCGTGCACAAGCGCCGTGCGATAAAAATCCGCCGCCTCGCGCGTGTCGAACTGAGATCTGGCAATCCGCCCGGCCAAATAGCTGCCGACCAGAGAATTTGCCGAGAGCAGCGGAACTGTCCCCTCGACCGCTTCGGCTCGGGACGGCCCCGCAGAGGCGAGAAGCCCGAGGGTCAGGAGAGGAACGAGGACGGTCAACCGGCCACGGCAATCTCTCATTCTGTGATCCTTTTCGGGGAGGTCAGCACGGCTTCTGATGGGAGAGTAGCAAACCTGACGGCAGCTTGGCGACTCCGCTTGAGCGAAGATCCGACGCTATTTTTGCGCTCTCCGAACCTCCGGCCGCACCATTCAATCCCTACATCTCGGCGTAATTCGGCCCGCCGCCGCCTTCAGGGGTGACCCAGGTGATATTTTGGGCCGGATCCTTGATATCGCAAGTCTTACAGTGCACGCAGTTCTGAGCGTTGATCTGGAACCGCGCTTCCCCTGCCTCGTTCCGCACGATCTCGTAAACGCCTGCCGGACAATAACGTTGCGCGGGCTCGGCATACTTCGGGAGGTTCACCTCGACGGGAATAGAAGGGTCCGCGAGTTTGAGGTGGACGGGCTGGTCCTCCTCGTGGTCCGTGGCCGAAAACGAAACGTTGGTCAATTTATCGAACGTGAGCACACCGTCCGGCTTCGGATAGGCGATTGGCGCCGCCTTGCTGGCGCGCACGAGCGTCTCGTGGTCCGCCTTGCCGTGACGCAGCGTGCCGAGCGGCGACCATCCGAACAACAGCGTCCGGATCCACATGTCCATGCCACCGATCGCGACGCCCACAATCGTACCGAAGCGCGACCACAGCGGCTTCACGTTGCGCACGCGCTTGAGATCCCGTGCGATATCGCCGCCCAGCACAGCGATCTCGTACTCGTCGAGCGTATCGTAGGCCCGCTCATCGCCCAGCGCGGCGAAGACGGCATCCGCCGCATGGATACCCGACAGGATGGCGTTATGGCTGCCCTTGATGCGGGGAACGTTCATGAAACCGGCCGAGCAACCCAGGATCGCGCCCCCCGGGAACGTCAGCTTGGGAATGGACTGCCACCCGCCTTCGGTCAGCGCGCGCGCGCCATACGCGATGCGTCGCCCGCCTTTGAACACGTCGCGGATCGCGGGATGCGTCTTGAAGCGCTGAAACTCGTCATAAGGCGAGAGATAAGGGTTCTTGTAGTTCAGATGGAGGACGAACCCGACAGAAACCAGGTTATTGCCGTAGTGATAAAGGAATGAGCCGCCGCCCGTCTTGCTGTCGAGCGGCCAGCCGAACGAGTGTTGCACGAGCCCGGGCTTATGCTGCTCCGGCGCGACCTCCCAAAGCTCTTTGAGCCCGATGCCGTACTTCTGCGGCTCGCGGCCCTTAGCGAGATCGAACGCCTTGATCAGCGTCTTGGTCAGCGACCCGCGCGCACCCTCGGCAAACAGCGTATACTTGCCGCGAAGCTCCATGCCGCGCGTGAAGCTGTCCTTCGGCTCGCCGTCGCGCCCGACACCCATATCGCCCGTTGCGACGCCGACAACCGCACCGTTCGCATCGTAGAGAACTTCCGCCGCCGCAAAGCCCGGATAGACCTCGACACCAAGCTCGGCCGCCTGCTCGCCGAGCCAGCGCACCAGCGAGCCGAGGCTGCCGATATAATTCCCATGATTGCTCATAAGCGGCGGCATCAGGAAGTTCGGAAACGTGATGTCGCCTGCGGGACCAAGAACCAGGAATTTGTCCTGTTTGACTTCCGTCGTGAGCGGCGCGCCGCGCTCCCGCCAGTCCGGGATCAGCCGATTGAGGCCAATCGGGTCGATCACGGCGCCGGAAAAAATATGCGCGCCGACCTCGCTCCCCTTTTCGAGCACGACCACGGAGATCTCCCGCTCCGCTTCGGCCGCGAGCTGTTTGATGCGTATCGCCGCTGCGAGGCCCGCAGGCCCTGCACCGACGATCACAACATCGAACTCCATGGCCTCCCGCTCCGGGAGGTCAGCTTGATCCCGCGCCATGTCTGCTGGTCCTGCTTCCGCCACTGCCGTTATTCACGATTTGGTCGCAATTGGCCGGGGCGTCAAGCATTGAGAGCAATCCGTCGCGACCTCACGGCGGGGATGCAATCGCACATCGCGGCCGCTAGAGTGCGCGCCATGCGACCCGACACCGACAACCGCGCACTGCTCACGCTGCTCGCCTGGTACCAGGAGATGGGCGTCGATGCGGCTGTATCGGACGCCGCAGTCAACTGGCTGGACCGCGGTGACGCCGCGCCTGGACGGGGCTTTCGCCTCTCCCCCAGCCCAGCGGATCAGGAAACCGGCCAGAGCCTCTCGCCAACGCCGCCCCGCGCACCCGCGGCCAATCCCGCGCCCGCGCCACGTCAGGGCCGCATCGCGCCCCCTCGGGAGAGCATCGGCGACCCACCCGGGCGCGCCCCCTCCACGCCGACCGCGCGTCCCTTCGCTGGCGCGCCTGCGGAAGCGGCGGAACGCGCCGCCCGGCAAGCGGCACGGGACGCAGCCGATCTCGATGCCCTCGAAGCCACCCTCCGCCAGTTCGACGGCTGCGGGCTCAAGGCAACGGCCAAGAACCTCTGCTTCTATCGCGGCGCAAAGCAATCTCGCCTCATGATCGTGGGCGAAGCCCCCGGCCGCGACGAGGACCTGGCCGGCCTCCCGTTCGTGGGCCGTGCGGGCCAACTTCTCGACAAAGATGCTGGCCGCGATTTCGCTCAAGGAGACCGACGTTCACATCACCAACGTCGTCTATTGGCGACCCCCCCGGCAACCGCACGCCGACCCCGCAGGAAAGCGAAATCTGCCGCCCGTTCCTTGAGCGCCAGATGGAACTCGTCGCGCCTGATGTCGTGCTGCTCCTCGGGGGCGCGGCGGCAAAGCAAGTGCTGGGCGTAACCGAGGGCATCATGCGGCTCCGCGGCCGCTGGCGCGAGATCGAGAACGGCGGACGCGCCATTCGCACGATGGCGACGCTGCACCCAGCCTATCTCCTCCGCACGCCAGCCGCGAAGCGGCAAGCATGGCGCGATCTCCAGGCCGTCCGCGCGGCACTGGACGGAAACGAACCGAAATCCTAATCGTGCGAAGATCAAAGTGCGGCGGCTTACGACGCCCTGCGCTCGGCAATCGTCTCGCTAACACGTTTCTGCGGGCTCCCGAAGACGGCAGCAATCGCCTTGACAGGCACACCCGCGAGATAAAGCCCGAGACAGGCCTGCGCGCGGGCCGTCCGCGTCAGCGTGCGATCCTGGCGATAGCGCTCCCCGTCCATCACCGCACGCGCATTGAGCACCGCGAGACGGCGCCGCCCGAGACGGCGCGCAAGATCCACATCCTCAAGCAGCGGCAGCGCCCCGAAACCGCCGACCTCGTCGTAAAGCGTGCGCGGAAGCAGCAGGCCCTGATCGCCATAGGGCAGCTTGAGCAGCCCCATGCGGAACGCGGCCATCCGCTCCGCCATCCGTGCGCCGAACCCTTCGTCGTCGAGAACGAACCGGAACGTGGCAGCCGCAGCTTTACGCCGCCCGCTTTTCACCCGCTCGATATGCTGGGCCGCGTCGCGCTCCCAGCCGGCATCGAGATACGTGCCGGAATTGAGGAACAGGAGCCATGGGAAACGGGCCCGCTCCGCGCCGGCCCGAAGCTGCGCGCCGCGCCCTGCGGGCGCTTTGACGATTTCGGCGCCCGCGCCATCCGCGATGTCGAAGGTACGGTCGGTCGATCCGCCATCGGCGACGATCACCTCGCACACCACACCTTCGACCGCCGCCGGAACGAGCGACGTCAGCGTCTCGGCCAGGCTGTGTTGGGCGTTGAAGGTGGGAATGACGACAGAGATCATGGATACTTGTCTTGCACCATCGAAGGCTCCGCAACAAGCTTTTGCGGCATCGGAGCATAGGAGACTGCCACCCGCCCCCTTATTTTGTTCTTTATTTGTTCTCAGCGATTGGCTAGTCTCTTTGCCATGTCGCCCCGACCGATCATCCCTCAGCCCAAAGCAAGCCGCTTCGCAAAATCCGAAGCGACGCCGGGCGGCTTCGTCGAGGCCGACCGCCGCCGCGGCCGTGGAGCGCAGTCGAACCACACAGGGCGCTTCGAAAGCGAAAAGCGCACCGCGTTCGACGACGGCTGGGAAAGCCTGGGCGAACTGGAAGCGCTTCGCACCGACGTTTACGAGGAACCCGCCCGCTCCATCATCACGCGCAACAAAAGCCCCGACATCTCCTTCGATCAGTCGATCAATCCGTATCGGGGCTGCGAGCACGGCTGCATCTATTGCTATGCGCGTCCGACGCACTGCTACCTTGGCCATTCGGCCGGCCTCGACTTCGAAACCAAGCTTTACGCCAAGACCAACGCCGCCGAACTGCTGGAACAGGAACTCGCGCGCAAAAACTACAAGCCGGCCGTCATCGCGCTCGGCACCAACACCGACCCCTATCAGCCCATCGAGCGCGAGCGGCACATCACGCGCGCCATTCTCGAAGTCCTGGAGCGCACCGGCCACCCGGTCGGCATCGTCACCAAATCCGCGCTCGTCGTCCGCGACATCGACATCCTCTCGCGCATGGCCGCGCGCGGCCTCGCGAAGGTCGCCCTGTCGGTCACAACTCTGGATCGGCGCATCGCGCGCGCCATGGAGCCCCGCGCCACAACCCCTGCGAAACGTCTTGAGGCCGTGCGTGCGCTGAGCGAGGCTGGCGTGCCCGTCTCCGTCATGGTGGCCCCCATCGTGCCGGGCCTCACCGACAGCGAGATCGAACGCATTCTGGAGGCGGCACACCGCGCCGGAGCCAGCGAGGCCGGTTACGTGCTCTTGCGCCTGCCGCTCGAACTCAAGGACGTGTTTCGCGAGTGGCTTGCGGGCGCGTTTCCCGACCGCGCCAGCCGCGTGATCAATCTCCTGCGATCGATGCACGGCGGCGCGGATTACACGCCCGAGTTCGGTCTCCGCCAGAAAGGCAACGGCCCCTACGCCGAGCAGATCGCGCTTCGCTTCCGCTTGGCGCTGAAGCGGCTCGACATGAACACGCGCCGTCAGGCGCTTCGCACAGACCTCTTCAAGCCCCCCGTCGCGAAAGGAAGCCAGATGACGCTGTTGTAGATCGGCTCGCGACATACCCCCCTGTCCACAAGCCGCTTTGACACGGACGCCGCGAGCCGCGACGCTTCGTCCATGAGAGTGGCCGATTCGCGAATCGTACCGACCTTCGAGCTGGAAGCTGCCGAGCTGGCGCTTGCAGACGGCTTCATCGCGGGCGTGGACGAAGCGGGCCGCGGGCCGTGGGCGGGCCCCGTCGTCGCGGCCGCCGTCGTGCTGGATCCGAATCGCATCCCCCAAGGCATCGACGATTCGAAGGCGCTCGACGCCGACGACCGCGAACGCCTTTACGAGCGCATCGGCGAAACTGCACTCGCCATCGGCGTCGGCATCGGCGACGTGGGCCGCATCGACCGCGACAACATCCTTGCCGCCACCATGTGGGCCATGCAGACCGCGGTGGGCGAGCTTTGCTGCCGTCCGCGTCTCGCACTCGTCGACGGCAACCGCGCGCCCCGCCTGTCCTGCCAGACACGCACCATCGTCAAGGGCGACGCCAAGTGCCTCTCGATCGCGGCGGCCTCCATCGTCGCGAAAGTAACGCGCGACCGGATCATGATCGCTCTCGCGCGCGAGCTGCCGGGATACGGCTTCGAGCGGCACAAAGGCTACGGCACGCCCGAGCATCGCGCTGCCCTTGTCCGGCTCGGCCTCACGCACGAGCACCGGCGCTCCTTCCGCCCGGTTCAACTCGCGCTGAGCTTAGCGGAAGCCACCGCCGCACCCTGACCGAAAATCTTCTAACGGAGGGTTTTCGGCGAGCCCCGGACGCGGCACGCCAGCATCGCGGCCTCGCCAAACGCCTCAGCCCGAAAAACTTTTCCGATCTCTCGCACGGAAAACGCCGGAGATCCCGGCACCGGGCGACGCGCGCGCCGCACCATCCCCGCGTCGCATTTGCCCCTTCTTTGAGCACCCTCGGCGCGGACGACGCATGGACATCGCGGGTTCCTTGCCCGATAAATTACAGGAGCGCCGTGTCCGGATGCGGCCTCGTCCTCCTGCGCGCCGCTTGAGATCGTCGTCTCATGGCCACCGCAACACATCGACAAAACGGGAAGCGCCCGACCAATGCCGCATCACACGCCGCTCATCGCGACGATCGTCACGGGCTTGGCGCTGGCGTTCGTGTTCGGCGCGTTGGCCAATCGGCTTCGCATCTCACCGCTGGTCGGCTATCTGGTCGCAGGCATCGCCATCGGCCCGTTCACGCCGGGCTTCGTTGCCGACCAGGATCTCGCCAACGAACTCGCAGAAATCGGCGTGATCCTGCTGATGTTCGGCGTCGGCCTTCACTTCTCGATGCGCGAGCTCTGGGCTGTACGCAACATCGCCATCCCCGGCGCCATCGTTCAAATCGCGGTCGCGACGCTTCTAGGCGCGGCGCTGGCCCACGTGCTCGGATGGTCCGCAGGCGGCGGGCTGGTGTTCGGCCTCGCCCTTTCGGTCGCAAGCACCGTCGTACTCCTGCGCGCACTGCAAGAACGACGCCTGATCACCACCGAGCGCGGCCAGATCGCCGTCGGCTGGCTGATCGTGGAGGACCTCGTCATGGTCCTCACCCTCGTTCTGCTGCCGGCGATCGCGCCATTGCTCGGCGGCCACGCCGAGAACGCAGCGCCCGGCCGCCTCGTCGTCGACGTCAATCAGCTCATGACGACGGTGGCCATCACCATAGGAAAAGTCGCGCTCTTCGTCGCGGTCATGATGATCATCGGACGCCGCGTCATCCCCTGGGTGCTGCACTACACGGCACATACCGGCTCACGCGAGCTGTTTCGCCTCGCCGTGCTTTCCATCGCGCTCGGCGTGGCTTTCATTGCAGCCAATCTGTTCGGCGTCTCGTTCGCGCTCGGCGCGTTCTTCGCTGGGCTCATTTTAAGCGAATCCCAGCTCTCCCAGCAGGCAGCCAACGAAAGCCTGCCGCTGCGCGATGCCTTCGCGGTACTGTTCTTCGTGTCCGTCGGCATGCTGTTCGACCCGAAAATTCTCGTCGATCAGCCGATGGCGGTCGCCGCAACCGTGCTCATCATCGTCATCGGAAAGTCGCTCGCCGCCCTCGCCATCGTGCGCGCCTTCGGCCACCCGATGAGCACCGCGCTCACGATTTCAGCAAGCCTCGCGCAGATCGGCGAGTTCTCTTTCATTCTCGCGGCTCTCGGCATGAGCGTCGGCCTCTTGCCGGCGGAAGGTCGCGACCTCATCCTCGCGGGCGCACTGCTCTCGATCATGATCAACCCGCTGCTGTTCGCAGGCCTCGATCGCATAAAGCTGAGAAGCGAGAAGGTCGCCGAGGGCGCCAAAGCAACCTCGGAGCCCGAAACTCCGATTGCCGAGGAACCCGTTCCGGTCACGACGCTGCAGGGTCACGCCATCGTCATCGGCGCGGGCCGTGTGGGCAAGCGTGTCGTGGACGCCCTGGCGCCCCACCCTCAGCCGCTCTACGTGATCGACGAAAGCGACGAGCAGATCAAACAGCTCAACGCCCGCGGCATCGAAGGCATTTCGGGCACGGCGACGACGCTGCTGCACGCGGCCAACCCGGCGAAAGCCGCTGCCATGCTCGTCGCGATCCCGAGCAACTTCGAATCCGGACAGATCATCGAGCAGGGCCGCGCCGCAAACCCGCACATGCCGATCATCGGCCGCGCACAGTCGGAGGCGGAAGCGGACTATCTGCGCAGTTGCGGCGCAAACGAAGTCGTCATCACGACGGACACTCTGGCCGATGCGCTGCTCGACAGCTACCACGAGACCATCACGTCTCTGGGCGCGGGTGCTAACCCGCAACAGGTCTCGGCGGCTGCCGCGCAACCGTCCGGGAACGGCGACGAACGTCAGTCCTGATCGCCGCCGGCACCGGCCGGCGCTGTAACGGGTTCCGTCGTCTCCCGCGCAGTCTCCTGCGAGACCAGCCGCACGGCGACGACCGTCGCATTGTCCTGATGCGGGTCCTTGAGGGCCTCGACCGCGCGGATCAGCGCGTTGGCAACCGCAGTCGGACCGTCATCGGCATAAGCCGCGACGATGCGCTCGATCTCGGCCGTTTCCAATGTCTGCAATCCGTCGCTCGCGAGGATGATGTAGTCTCCCGGCTCCACCTTGAGGGGTCGGCGCGACACGTCGATGAGTTCGATCTCCTCTCCCGTCACAGCCGAGCGCAGCATATGCCGGCGCGGATCGCGCCGCGCGTCCGCTTCCGAGATCGCCCCCGCCGCCGCAAGCCGGTCCAGCTCCGGCGCCAGCGAATGATCCTCGTTGAGAAGCGCGATTTCCCCGCGCCGGTAGAGCATCAGCGGGCTGTCGCCGACGCTCACCCACTCGATGCCGTCCGCGCCGAACGTCACGCCGACAAGCGTCGAGCCCATGCCCGCCAGCATCGGATCGGCATCGACCGCGTCCGCAATGGCATGGTTCGCCGCATCCAGCGCTTCGACGAGCCGCGTCCTGTTGGAGCCCTCGTGCCCCTCGTAGGCTTTGAGAAAGGTCTCGCACGCCGTGCGGCTTGCGAGCGCGCCACCCGCATGCCCGCCCATTCCGTCCGCAAGCACCGCAACCACGACGGCCGCTCCGTTGGCAGGGGGCGCTGCCGCACGCGCCAAAGCGCCCGCGTCGGCGCGCTTCCAGAGAAGCGCCGTGTCCTCTTGATAGCTGCGGGCCCCTTTGGTGGCGCGGCTGGCGTGCTCGAAAGCTAGCATGCGTATTCGGTACTCGGCTCTGCCTCAGGTCTCACCCTGCAACGCCGACCAGTCGAAATCGGGTCCGCAGAACGGCACGAAAACAAGCTGCGTCCGGCCCATGGTGATCACGTCCATCTGCGTGAGTTCGGCCGCGCTCGTCGGCCGCTTCTCATTCAATGAGACGACATTGGTCTTAGCAAGGTTGGGCACGAAAAGGAAAGAGCGCTCGGACGAATCGTAGCGGATGTAGGCCTGCTCCTCCGCTGAGATCGCATCGTCGCCGAAGTCGATCGGGATGCGGTTGCTCTCCGCGCGCCCCAAGGAATTGTTGCCCTCGAAGATCGGGCGAAACTGCCCGATGCCCGGTCCGCCGACCACAACGAGCCAGCCCACGACGGGATCTTCGTCGAACGACCCGCGCGCGACCTGAAACTTACCCCGCACGAGCGCAGTACGCGATCCGCCGTCGTCCTTCTTCGCGCCGCTGGCCCGCACCACGCGCGTGGTCGGGGGGGAATCAGAATCCTGCGCTGCGGTTGCCGTGCGGGGCGTGCGCGCTTCGCGCGCAGCCTCCGCCGCACTCGGACTCGCCGCATCGGAGCGATGCACGATGCGCGTCGCTTCGTCGAGCGGCACAATCGCCCCGCCCTGCGATGCGGCCGCTTCTCGCTCGCGCGTTTCCGCTTCGAGCCGCCCCGTATCCTCGCGGCTGGCCGCAACGAGAGCATCCTTCAGCGATCCAAGAAACCGGCCCGACTTCTGTCCGTCCGCGCCCGCCGCCATGCGTCGTCCTCCTCTTCCTGTTGTCCCGCATCCAAACCGAAGCGCGAAAAAATCTGGCGCACGGCTAAGCGGGTGTGTCTCAATCCGGCGTGCTCGCGCACCGAGACGCGCGAAGCCGATCGTTTCCTGTCTCTCACACGGCAGGCGCCGTCGAGAATTTAAGCCGCGCTTTTCCGAGTTCGATCACGTCTCCGTTCGCAAGTCGCGCTTCCGCAACCGCCCGTCCATTCACAACCACGCCGTTGCCGTCCACGCTCGAAAGATCCGTGATGACGAATTCGGCATCCTCCGTCCGGTGAATAGCCGCATGATACCGATGCACGGTGGTGTGGGTGAGTTGCACGTCGTTGTCGCTTTCGCGGCCGATACGCAGGATCAGCGCACGCGGAAGGCCGTAGCGAGGTTCCGCATCGGGCGCGACCTCATTGCCGTTGAGCACTTCGACCCACGCCGCCAGCGGGCGGAGGGCAACGTGCCCCGTTCTCACGGCATCGCGCGGTTCCGGCTCATCGCCCCCGCGGCCGCGCTGGATCAACTGCGTTTCCAGCTCCGCAATGTCGTCCGCCTCGGCATCGCGACGCAGAAACAGAAACCCGACGAGCGCAAGCGGCGGCGCAGCAACCAGAGCCGTCAAACCGAGAACCAACGCCGGCGCGCGCGCATAGCTCGCGGCGATCCAATCCATCACCGCCATCCACGCCTCACCAAGCGAACCGACGAGCACGGCGCCCGCCACAAGCGGACGGCCATGCGCCGCGGACGCAAGAAGCAACGCGCCGACCGCGCATAGCACCCCCGCGCACGCCAATGGCCCACCGAGAAACCGGCGCATCGCGCACGAAAACGGTCGAAGCCGGATTGGTTCCAGGGGGTAGGTCTGCATGGGGCTTATGCTCAGGCTCGAATCTGTCTTAAGTCTTTGTCGCGCTCTGCGGCAGCTTCATGGCCATGAAGCAACCTATGATGGGAATACTGCAAACTTTCGCCGGAAAGCGCACGGCGCCGCCACAATCCTGCTTCACAACGGGCGGAGGAGGTGATTTGCACGTTTCCGTCGAAACTGAGCTGACATCCGAGCCAACGACTGGGCCCCGCGAGCTGATGACCAACTGCTGATGACCAACCTGATCGCATTGAAAAGCGGTACGGAGCTTGTCGGTGACTACCGCATCGAGCGCGTGCTCGGTGCCGGGGGATTCGGTATCACCTATCTGGCCGTCGAGACCGCGCTCGACCGGCGCGTCACCATCAAAGAATATTTCCCGTCCGATTTCGCCGCGCGCACCTCGACGTCGGACGCAGCGCCCCGCTCGCAGGATTGCACCAGCGACTATCGCTGGGGCCTCGACCGCTTCATCGAAGAAGCCCAGACGCTCGCCAAGTTCACGCACCCCAACATCGTCCGCGTCTACCGCTACTTCCGGGCCAACAACACGGCCTACATGGTGCTGCACTTCGAAGAGGGCAAAAGTCTCAAGGCCTGGCTCAAGGATCTCGGCCGCGCACCGCGCCAGAAAGAGCTCGACGCCATCGTCGCGCCGTTGCTCGACGCGCTTGAACTCATCCACGCGCAGGACTTCCTGCATCGCGACATCGCCCCCGACAACATCATCATCCGCAAAGACGGCACGCCCGTCCTGATCGACTTCGGCTCGGCCCGCGGCGAGATCCTCGCGCACTCGAAAACCGTGTCCGCGCTCGTAAAGCCCGGATATTCGCCGTATGAGCAATACGCCGAGACGAGCCGGCAGCAAGGCCCGTGGACGGACATCTACGCCCTCGGCGCAACGCTCTATCACGCCGTCGCGGGCAAGCGCCCCGCCGACAGCCCTTCGCGCATGGTCAAGGATGAACTGATCCCGGCCCGCGAGGCCGCGCTCTCCTCCTATCGCGCGGGCTTCCTCAAGGCCATCGATCACTCGCTCGCGTTGCAGACCGAATCCCGGCCGAAATCGATTGCAGCCTGGCGCGGTGCGCTGCTCGCGCCCGATCCCGAAAAGCCGGGTTGGTTTTCGAAAGTCCCGCCGTCGCCCGAAAAGCCGAAACCGGCAAAGACGCCGGTCGTCAAAAAACCTCAGCTCGCAACAGCGCCTCCGCCGCCCGACGCACCGGGACCGAAAGGCGGGATGCTCGATTTTCTGGACGGCCTGAGGCAAAAGCCGGAAGCGGCGGAAAGCAAGGCCGCAGCGAAGCCGAAGGCTCCGCCGAAGCCAAAACCCGCGCCGAAGCGCGTGGCTTCCCCCGCGCCCGGCGGAACGGAAAAGCTCGCGCCCCTGTCCGAAGCCATTCGGCTGCCCAAGATCCTGCGGAAGACGAAAAAGGATCCGGCTGGCGCCGCCATCGTGGTGAAGGAGCCGCCCAACAAGGCGGACGACAAGGAAAAGCGCAAGGCCGCAGCCCGTCCGCGCAAGATCCGCAGCGGCGGCATTCGCTGGCGCCCGGTTCTGTTCAAGTTGCTCGTCGGCGTTGGCGTCGCCAGCGGCGCGGTGGCGATGCAGGATCGGATGCCCCGGTTGGAAAGCCACGGCACCGGCGAGGTCTCGTCCGGCATTCAAACGGCGTCTCTCCGCGAGGAACCGCCCGAAGCGCCCGTCATCCGCCCCGTGGCCGAGATGAGCGGGCACGTCGGCGCGGTGACGAACGTCGCATTCTCGGCCGATGGAGCCTCCATCGCGACCGCCGGCGCCGACCAGCGACTCAAGGTCTGGAACACGTCCACCGGCAAACTCGCGCTCACGATCGAACTCGACCATGGTCCCGCAACGGCGCTCGCCCTCCACGGCACGCAGGCGCTGACCGGCCATCCCGGCGGCGAGATCGTGCTGTGGGATTGGCAACGCGCCGAACGCATCGCAACCTTCAAGCGCAACGAAGCCGAGATCTGGTCACTCGCCTTCACCGGCCGCGCCGACCGTTTCGCCGCCGCCAGCCATGACTGGAAAGTGACGCTGTGGGATACTGCGACGCCCGCCGGTCCCGTCCAGGTTCTCGACGCACACGACAGCTCCGTTCAGGCTTTGGCCTACGTGTCCACGCCGCGCGGGCGACGCCTCGCATCCGGCGGCGCGGACAAATCGGTCAAGCTCTGGAATCTGGAAACGCTCGACCGCATCCGAACATATCGCGGGCACGGAGATTTCGTCACCGCACTCGCCTTCACAGCCGATGGCCAACAGCTCGCGTCCGCCGGGCTCGACGGCAACATCCGCGTGTGGTCGACGAACCAGAGCCGCACTCAGCGCCGCCTGCAAGGCCATCGCGGCCGCGTGGGCAGCCTGTCGTTCTCGCCCGACGGCGCACATCTCGCCTCCGCGGGCGCGGATGGACAGCTTCGCATTTGGGATGTGAGGCGCGGGCGCACGCTGCGCACCATCACGGGCCACAGAGGTGCGATTCACGCCGCGAGCTTCTCGCCGGACGGAGGACACCTGGTCTCCGCCGGAGAAGACGGCATCGTGCGCCTGTGGGCGAACCCCGCGATCCGCCCGGCCACGAACTAAAAAATACGCACGGCGCTTAAAACAGCCGTGCGTATCTCGTTCAGCGATGCCGATTGCTTTTAGAGCTAAAGCCGCGCACGCGCCTCGAAGTCGCGGATATGGCCGTTGAGATCCACATAAGCGGGACACGCCACGCCGCAACGCGATGCGATCTCCGACAGCTCGGCGCGCGCAAGATCGGCTTCGCCCCGGGCGAGGAACGCCTCTCCGAGATAGGCACGCGCAACCGCATAATCCGGATTCCGCTGAAGCGCCGCGCGGTAGAGCGGCATGGCCTCTTCAACGCGGCCGAGCTTGCGCGTCGCGAAGCCGATGTAGGTGAGCACCCGCTCGTCTTTTTCGCGGGCGAGCGTGAGATAACCGAGCGCCTCTTCGTAACGGCCGTTCTTGGCGAGCCAGTACCCGGCATAGAAGAGTTCCGCATCCGCCATCGCGAGCGCAGGCTGGCCGACGCACGCCGTCCATGCGGCTGTGCCCTTGGCGAAGCCGTCGCACTGAGCGCTGAGCGGCCCTGTGTCCTTGGCGAACGCGGGAGCAGCGACCGCCGCCGCGAGGCAGGCACCCAAAATGACCCGCGCCGTTCCGAACCGACCTGCCGAACCCCGATATGCCGTCATGGAAATCCCCTTCCGAAGGACGAGCCCCTCGCCCTCCGCATGCTATTGGTCTCTGTTCGTGTTCTAACCGCCGGCCAAGCCGAAGTCCATGCCGCGCATGCGCCCGAATTCCACGCGATTCCTTATGCTCGGCCAAAGCCCTGCCATCATTGCAGCCCAAGGCTCCGGCAGGAGCGCGTGCCCGCGTGCCGCTTCGACGCAGCTCCGCCATTCCACGACCGACGACCACGAAGACCGTACCGCGGGGAAGAAAATTGCTCTGGTGGCGAAAACGTAGCGAAGGCTTCGAGTGGCGCGATTACGTCCGCACCACGATCCTGGTGCGGCGCGAGGAACGTCGCCAGCGTATCAAGGACGTGCAAGGCGCCGCCAAGGCCCATGTGAAAGAGGCAGGCCGCCGTGGTATGGACGCCGCCGTCGCGGGTGGGCGCGCAGCCGCAACCGGCTCGTGGTGGTCTCTAAAGGCCCTGAGCGCCAACCTCGTCCACTCGGCGGTCTGGACGGGACAGGCCCTCGCGAAGACCGCCCGCATCGGGGCCGGTTTCCTCGCAGCAGGCGCCATCGCCGTTGCGGCCGGCATCGGTGCGGCAGCCTCCTGGATCGCATCCTCGATCCGCGGCGTGAGCGGTCCGCTGGCGCCCGCGCTGGAGCCCGTCCTCTCCGTCGTCCGCCGGCCGCGAACCCATCTCATCCTCGCCGTCGTCGCCGTCCTGGCGGCCCTCGGCGCGGCCTACAGATCGTGGAGCTTCGGTTTCGACGGCGACGCCAAAGTCGCGGCCGCCATCGCCGTCGTGGTGGGTCTGCTCGTTCTCCTGGCTGCCCTCACCGATCCCGAACGCCGCTGGCATCCAAGCGAAGACAGCCCCATCGCCCGGATGCGCGGCTACCAGATCAATCTTCCCGGCGACCGCCATGTACGCGTCGGCAACGCCGTGATGGCACTGCTGGCGTTGATCGGTGTATCCGCGGCCGGATTTGCCGCCATCGGCCAATTCTCGGGGGGCGGGGACACGACCGTTCGTGTTGCCGCAACACCATCCGCGCCCGCGAAAAAGCCAGCCGCGACCGCCAAGGCGACGGCGACAGCAGACGGCAGCGATCCCACGACGCTCACCAGCCGCCGCGCTCAGGCCCTCACAGGCGACACGCTCAAGATTGGCAGCACGCTGATCGTGCTCGATGGCATTGAGGCCCCCGAAACCAACCAATCCTGTCATCGCGCAAGTGGCCGGTGGCGCTGCGGCCGGGCGGCACGCGATGCGCTCGCCCGCCTCGTTCGCGGCCGGGCCGTATCTTGCCAAATCGCAGAGGAACTCGAAGGAGGCGTCAAAAAGGGCTCATGCACGGCAGGCGACGCAAACCTCGCTGAAAAAATGCTGGAAGCCGGATTGGTATTCGCAGCCAGCAGTTTTTTCCTGAACAGCTACGCGCGCCTCGAAAGGAATGCGCAGTCGGAAAAGAAAGGGCTTTGGGCGGGCGAACCCGAGCGCCCGCAGGAATGGCGTGAGAGGCGTTGGGCGGAGGCGAAAGAAAAGGCCCCCGACGGCTGCCCGATCAAAGGCCGCATCCGGTCCGGCGCACGGACCTACATCCTTCCGTGGTCGGCCTCGTACGACGGCGTACGGCTGAGCCGGGCCCGGGGAGAGCGTTGGTTCTGTAGCGAAAGCGAAGCCCAGGCGGCAGGCTGGCGCCGCGCGTCACCCTCCTGAGGGATGAGCGATCGGGCATATTATGAAAAGCGGGCTTTAAAAATGAGAAGCCCGCGACCGGGGGGGCAGGTCGCGGGCTGAAGAACTGTGACGCCCCTAGGGGGGATAGGTGGGACGGCGCCACGTTCGCAATTCCCATATCACCCCAAAAAACGGCTTTTTGCAAGAGATAGCACAAACGAATTGCGGCGCTTGCTTAATATTTCAAGTTACAAATACAAAGAACTGTAGGAGTGAATAAAATAACCTTTTATTAAGTATGGGATTTTTTACGGACTGTTACCGCCGCCGAGCCGTCAGAATTTTACCCGGGTTAAGCAGGCCGCGAGGATCGAGCGCACCCTTGATCGCCCGCATCGCAGCCATCGCCGGCTCCCCAAGCTCCTCGACAAGATACCCGGCCTTCCCCTGCCCGATACCGTGCTCTCCCGTGCACGTCCCGCCGAGGGAAAGCGCGCGGCGAACGAGCCGGTCGAGAAACGCGCGTACGGCCGCCACCTCGTTCGCATCCGCACAATCGAACACCGGAATGACGTGGAAATTGCCGTCGCCCACATGCCCGACGATCGGCGCCGTCAGGCGCGACGCTTCGATGTCGGCCACGGTCTCCGTCACGCATTGGGCAAGCGCCGACAGCGGCACCGCCACATCGCTGACCACCGTCGTTTTTCCGGGCCACGTCGTGCCCACCGCCGGATACGCGTCGTGGCGCGCCTGCCAAAGCCGGCGTTTCGCATGCCTCTCCTCGGCCCAATCGAAACGCAACGCTCCGTTACTCAGCGCGATCTCCTGAAACGCCGCCAGCGTCTCCTCCACAGAAGCCGCGCCGCCCGCGATCTCGACGAAAAGATGCGGTGTGTCTTGAAGTTCGAGCTTCGCATGCGCATTGACCGCGCGGATCATCGCCGTGTCGAGAAGCTCGATGCGCTGCAGCGCGATCCCGCTGGCCCCCGCTTCGATCGTGGCCTCGCACGCGCCCGCGATTGACGAGAACGGTGCGGCCGTCGCGATCACACGCGCCGGAAGGGCATGAAGTTTGAGCGTCAGTTCCGTGATGATGCCAAGTGTGCCTTCCGAGCCGACCAGGAGACGCGTCAGATCGTACCCGGCGGACGACTTGCGCGCGCGCCCGCCGGTCGTCATCACGGAGCCGTCTGCCATCACCGCTTTGAGCGAAATCACGTTGTCGCGCATCGTGCCATAGCGCACGGTCGTCGTACCCGATGCACGCGTCGCCGCCATGCCGCCCAGCGTTGCGTCGGCAGCCCCCGGATCCACCGGGAAAAACAAGCCGGTGTCGCGCAGGTGAGCATTCAGCATCGCCCGCGTCACGCCCGCTTCGACCGTGCAATCGAGATCCGCCGGCGAAACACACACAACCCGAGCCATGCGCGAGAGATCCACAGAAATGCCGCCCAACGGCGCGTTCACATGGCCTTCGAGCGAAGTGCCTGCGCCGAATGGGATGAGGGGCACGCCATGCTGGCCCGCAACGGTGACGATGGCAGCCACCTCGTCGGTTGTCTCGGGCCACACCACGCCATCGGGCGGCTGCGCGGGAAGCCACGTCAGCGTATGCGCATGCTGGCGGCATACGGCTTCGCCGGTGGCGACCCGCTCCCCGAACATGCGCTCAAGCTCGCGGAGCGCTGCCGCTATGGCCGTTGCCTGGCTCATCCCGCATACCTCCCTTGAGCAGCCATACCGCGCGCCCGTCCGATGACGTATTTAAAATGGCCGGCATACGCTTATGCTCGGCAGTATAACCGTCGGACGCCGCGCACAAGCCAGGGGGAGCCGAAGACGTGACAATCGCCACGCGCTGCCGAAACATATGCCCCGCTCTGGCCCTCGCGCTCTTGCTTGCCGTCAACGCGATCCTTGTCTCGCCCGCCGCGGCCCAGGAACTGGAGCTGATCGGCTCCGCGCGGACCACGCATCAGACGGCGAGCCTCACGTTTCGCCTTTCCCCGGGCCAGTCCCGACTTTCGGAAATCCGCGTCCGCTCGGGAAGCCTCGCGCTCCACCTCGAAGCTGTGGAAATCGTCTTCGCGGACGGCAGCCTTCAGCGCGCCCTCGTCCAGGAGAGCCTGGGCCCCGGCCACCAGAGCCGGCCGATTGGGATCCGGAACCGCCAAGCGGTGCGAGAAATCCACATCTCGAAGCGTCCCGGCATGAGGCCGGGCGAAACCGTCATCCAAATCCTCGGGCGGCCTGCGCGCTAACCGCACAGCGGTGGGAAATCGCGCGAGACTCGCGTAACCAGGATCGCAAAATCCTCACACCTGCCGACGATACACCAGAGGCACGCCGCCCCGATGGCCATCCGCCAGCTCAGTCCCGAAACGATCAACCGCATCGCCGCGGGCGAGGTGGTCGAGCGTCCGGCGAGCGTCGTGAAGGAGCTTGTCGAGAACGCGCTCGATGCAGGCGCGCGCGAAATCGAGATCGTGACCGCGGCAGGCGGACTCTCGCTGATCCGCGTCACCGACGACGGCATCGGCATGGACGCCGCCGACCTCAATCTCGCCGTCGAACGCCATGCCACATCCAAGCTCGCGAGCGACGATCTCCTCGCCATCGACACACTGGGTTTCCGCGGCGAAGCGCTGCCGTCTATCGGCTCGGTCGCCTGCCTCGTCATCACCTCGCGCCCACGGAGCGCACGCGACGCGCTGGAAATCGTCGTCGACCGCGGCGCCAAGCACGCGTTGAAACCGGCGGCCCTCAATCCAGGAACGCGCATCGAGGTGCGGGACCTCTTCTCCGCCACGCCCGCGCGCCTCAAATTTCTCAAATCGGAACGGGCCGAAAATCTCGCCGTCTCGGAAGCGGTCAAGCGCCTCGCCATGGCGCATCCTCATGTCGGGTTTTCGCTGACGATGGGAGAACGCACGAGCCTCAGCCTGCCCGCGTGCGAACCGAACGCCGACGGCCTCTTGAAGCGCCTCGGCCGTATCATGGGTGCGGCGTTCATGAGCGACGCCGTGCCGGTCCGGGGCGAGCGCGACGATATCGGAGTCCACGGCTTCGCGGGCCTGCCGACGCTACATCGACCGGACGCAGCTCAGCAGTTCCTTTTCGTCAACGGCCGGCCCGTGCGCGACAAGCTCGTGACGGGCGCGGTGCGCGCGGCTTACGGCGATCTCGTCCCGCGCGGACGCCATCCCTTGCTTGCCCTCTTCGTGACGCTTCCGCCGTCCGAGGTGGACGTGAACGTTCATCCCGCGAAAACCGAAGTCCGGTTCCGCGATGGCGGCGCGGTGCGCGGCCTCCTGATCGGAGCGCTACGCCACGCGCTCGAAGCGGCCGGCTTTCGCGCCAGCGCACAGGGCGGCGCAAGGACGCTCGAAACCCTGGCGCGCACGGGAACGCCTCCGCCGCCAGCCTATCCGGACCGAGACGCCGCGCACGCCTCTCGTCCTCTCGGCGGCTTCGCCGAAGAACAGCAGGCGGCTTTCGTCGAGTTTTCCGCGCCCGCCGCCGACACCAGCGTGCATGAGGAAGCGCCCGCATCCGATCATCGCGCCCGCCCGCTCGGCGCCGCCCGGGCCCAACTGCATGACACCTACATCGTCGCCGAGACGGAAAACTCCGTCGTCATCGTCGATCAGCACGCCGCGCACGAACGCCTGGTCTACGAACGTCTGAAAAGCGCCCTCGAAAACGGCGGCGTGGCACGTCAGGCGCTTCTCATTCCGGCCGTGGTGGACGTGGGCGACGACGAAGCGGCAGCCCTCGAAGAAAAATCCGAAGAGCTCACCGAGCTTGGCCTCGTGCTGGAACGCTTCGGCGCGGGTGCAATCGCCGTACGCGAGGTTCCCGCGCTGCTCGGAACGTCCGATGTCGACGGCCTCGTGAAGGATCTTGCCGCCGATCTCCTGGCCGAGGGCTCGGCCGCGCCGTTGCGCGAACGCCTGGAAGCGATTGCGTCCCGCATGGCCTGTCACGGCAGCGTGCGCGCCGGCCGCCGCTTGACGGGCGCCGAGATGAACGCGCTTCTCCGCGAGATGGAAGCCACCCCCTTCTCGGGCCAATGCAATCACGGCCGTCCGACCTACGTCGAACTGAAACGGTCCGACATCGAGCGCCTGTTCGGCCGGACGTGAGGCTCAGGACTGAGGCGGAGACGAGCCGAACCGCCCGAACACGGCTTGCGTATCGCCCCAGCGCCGCCGGTCCAGCTCCGTGAAGCCATCCGGCAACACGACCTCCGCATCCCCGCGCTCTTCGAGCATCACAACCGCGCCGGGCGTAAGCCAGCCGCCGTCTCGGAGCGCGGCAAGCGCAGCCTCGCCGAACCCCTTGCCATACGGCGGATCGAGGAAGGCGAGCGAGAACGGCGCCATGGTGCCGGCAGGACCGAGATCGGTTGCATCGCGCCGGAAGATCCGTGTCGAGCCCGTCAATCCCAACGCTTCCACATTGGTGCGAATGAGCGCCCGCGCCTCCGCGGCATCCTCCACGAACAGCGCATAGGCGGCTCCCCGCGAAACGGCCTCGATGCCGAGCGCGCCCGTACCCGCAAAAAGATCGATCACGCGCGCGCCATCGAGGGAGAACTCCGCAATCCCGTGTTCGAGAATGTTGAAAACGGATTCGCGCACGCGGTCGGATGTCGGCCGCACCCCCTCATGCCGGGGCGCAGCAATCGCGCGCCCGCGAAATTTGCCGCCCACAACACGCATCAGGGTTTCTCGCGCCTATCTTTGCGGGGCCCGCCCTTTTGGAATGTGCCCTTGCGACCCCCCGCGCTGCGGGGCTTCCCGTCGCGCTGCGGCGGCGAGCGCCGGTCGGATTGTTCCTTGCCGCCATATGACTTGCGGCCATGATCGTTGTCGCCGCGCTCGTTGACGTCACGCTCCTTCACGGCGCGAACTTTCTTGAAACCAGGCTTTTTGGCCTGCGGCTTTTCCTCCCGGTCGTCGAGCAGACCGAACTGTTCGGCAAGTTCCGCACCAAGCTGATCGGCGAGCACGCGCCGCTTCACGGATTCGGCCTCTCCCGGCTTCAGATCGAGCAACTGGAACGGCCCGAACGAGACCCGGATGAGCCGGTTCACTTCGAGCCCCAGATGCGCGAGCACCTTGCGGACTTCGCGGTTCTTGCCTTCGCGGATCCCGACCGTAAGCCACGTATTGGCGCCCTGCATCGTATCGATAGCGACCTCGACCGGCCCGTAACGCACGCCCTCGATCTCGACACCGTCTTTGAGCGCTTCGAGTTCGGGCGCGTTCACGCGTCCCTTCGCCCGCACGCGATAGCGCCGCAGCCAGCCGGTCGCAGGCAGCTCCAGATGGCGCGCAAGCTCCCCATCGTTGGTGAGCAGGATCAGGCCCTCGGTGTTGAAATCGAGACGCCCGACTGAGATCACGCGCGGCAGATCCGGTGGAAGGCTGTCGAACACGGTCGGCCGCCCCTGCGGATCGTTATGCGTCGTCACGACCCCCTTCGGCTTGTTGTACCGCCAGAGGCGCGCAGGCTCCGCCACCGGCAGCGGCCGCCCGTCCACGAGCACGCGATCCTTCGGCTTCACCTCGACCGCAGGCGTGGTGAGCACCTGGCCGTTGACGTTGACGCGCCCGTCCGCGATCCAGCGTTCGGCTTCCCGACGCGAGCATAGCCCCGCCCGCGCCATAGCCTTCGCAATCCGCATCGGTTCGGAAACGGCAGGCCCCTGCGGCACAGATCTTGGCGAAGTCGTACGCGGCGACGGCCCGCTCCGGCGTAGACCGCCCTCCGGCATCGGCCGCCCGTCTCGCTGTGGGCGCCCATCCTTCACGGAGCGCGCCTCGCGCTGCGGCCGCACGGAAAACTGACGTTGCGGACGTCCGTCCCGCTGAGGGCGATCCTCGCGCTGAGACCGTCCTTCACGCTGGGGCCGCCCGTCGCGTTGGGCGCGGTCCTCGCGCTGCGGGCGCCCTTCGCCCTTGGGGCGGCCGTAAAGCACGAAGCCGCCGTCACGTCGGGAGCGCACATCTCCGGACGCGCGCTCGTCGCGCGGCGCGGAGGGCTTCCCGGCACGTGGCGGGCGTCCAGCACCCGGCGGCTTCCCGCTGCCAAACGGCTTCTTATCGGAGCGGCGGCCTTGCGGCTTGCCCTTGGGCGGGCGATGACCGAATGATGATTTGTCTTTGGGCATGGGGCTTACGAGGATGATGGATGACGACCTTATGGCAGCTCAGACCCGCCTCGGCCACATGGAACGCGCATTGGAAGAGGCGCGCGCCGCGGGCGAACGCGGCGAAGTGCCCGTCGGAGCCGTGCTCGTAGCCCCCTCGGGCAGCATCGTCGCCACCGCCGGAAACCGAACCCGCGAGCAGTCCGACCCGTCCGCCCACGCCGAAATGCTGGTCATCCGCGCCGCCGCTGCCGAGCTCGGCAGCGAGCGTCTCATCGACCACGACCTCTACGTCACACTCGAACCCTGCCCGATGTGTGCGGCCGTCATTTCCTTCGCGCGCATTCGTCGCCTCTATTACGGCGCGTCCGACCCGAAAAGCGGCGGCGTCGAGCATGGACCCCGCATCTTCAGCCAGACGACGTGCCATCATCGGCCGGATCTCTATCCAGGCCTCGGCGAAGTAGAAGCGGCCACCCTTCTGCGCGAGTTCTTCGCCACGCGACGATTGGACTGACGAAGCCGCACTCAGCCTAGGTTTTTCCGATCACCTGCGCGCCCGCGTTTGTGTCGAGCAACAGAGAGAGACGCTCCCTCAGCGCGTCTTGCGCCGGTTGCGCCGCCGCGAAAATCTCGCGCATCTTCAGAAACTCCAGCGCCTGATACCGGCCCGTACCCGCGTCGATGTAGATATCGGGCCGATGCGACTTGAGCTTTTCGCGCACGATGGACCGCTCGAACAGAAATGACGAAGAAAACAGCGCCTCGATGGCCGTTGGGCGCGCGCGCTTGGGCGAGGGCACCGTTGTGCCGGACACGTCGATGGCAACGAGGACGTCTGCCTCTCCCACGAGAATGTCGAACGGAAGCGGGTTCGTGAGCCCTCCGTCGACAAGACTGCGCCCATCCATCAGCACCGGCTCGAAGATGACGGGCAACGCCATGCTGGCCGCCACGGCGGGACGGAGCGGCCCCGACGAAAGCACGACCGACTCGAGCGCATAGAAATCGCTGGCCACGATCCGCAGCGGAATTTCGAGTGCCTCGAAGGTGTCCGGCACTCGCGGCGGCAGGAGCACGTCGAGCAGCCCGCCGGGCGCCAGAAACGCGGCACGGCTCGTGAACGGATTGCGGGAATTGATCGCACGGGCGGCGCGTGCCGTGAAAAGACTGCGGATCAACTCGAAGCGATTTCCGAGCGCCTCCTCCGTCGCTTCGCGGATCTCGCAGCCGGAAAGCCCGGCAGCGTACGCAGCCCCGAAAATCGCCCCGATCGAGCTGCCCGCGATCACCGCGGGCTTGATCCCGAACTCGTCGAAGACTTCCAGCATGAGGATATGCGCAAGCCCGCGTGCGCCCCCTCCGCCCAAAACAAGGCCGATTCTCGGCCCCTGTCCCGCCGCTGACGGCCCAGAAGAACGGCCGCGTTTTGCCGCAATGCCCGATGGTCCGGGGTCTGCCATGATCAAGCCTCAGAGATGCCCTCTCTCCCTGCACCATATAGAGAGGCCCTGGCGTCCGTGCAAAACGGTCGGGGATGTAAGCCGCGAAGCAGGCCGGATGAGCCGGCGCGCGGCGTTGATGACGGAGTTGATCATGCTGAATTCTTCGAGGCCGCGCGTTGCCTGCGTGATACTGGCCCTCGCGACCGCCGCCGCAACCGCTTCGAGCGCATTCGCCGAACGCTGGCCCGGTACGTCGGCCTCCATCGGCGGCGCGATCGCTGCCCGCGTGATCGGTATCAAATGCACCAATCACATGTCGCCCGCGGAGGTCGTAGAGCTCGACACCTACATCGAGCAGCACCAGGCGACGTTCATGTCGGAAAGCACGGCCAACCGCCGCTTGGCCGAAACGGCCTTCCCGCGTATCGCCCGCGACTACGATTTCATGTATAGCCAGCCAAACGCTTGCAACGACCAGTCCCGCGAAATGGTGCAGGACATGCTGACCCGCATTCGGGCGGAAGAAAAGAGAGAGAAGCAAGCAGGCCTTGCGAACTAAGGCCAGGGCATCGGCTTCAAACTCGGGTACAAAAGAAAACCGGGGGGACGCGTCCCCCCGGTTTCTTGTTTCCAAGCCCTGCTTCGCTTACGCCAGCTTGAACGGCATGTCTTTCCCGGCGAAGAACGCGTCGATGTTGTCGAGCGCCTCGAAGCCCATCTGGTTGCGCGCTTCCACGGCCGCCGATCCCAGATGCGGGAACAGGAACGTATTCGGCAAGTCGTAGTAGCCCTCGTGGATCTTGGGCTCGCCCGCGAACACGTCGAGGCCCGCATAGCCGAGACGGCCCGACTTGAGCGCCGCGATCATGTCTTCGTCGTTGACGAGGTCGCCGCGCGCCGTATTCACGACAATCGCGCCCTGCGGCAGCTTCGCGATCACGTCTTTATTGAAGAAGTAACGCGTCTCCGGCGTCGACGGCGCGTTGATGGAGAAGAACTCCGAAACGCTGAGCAGGCTGTCGAGGCTGTCGTGATAGACGGCGTTGTACTTCGCTTCCACCTCGGGCTTGGCGCGGTAGATATCGTAGTAGTGGATCTCCATGTCGAAGCCGCGCGCACGCTGCGCGAGAGCCTGACCGATCTTGCCGAAGCCGTAGATGCCGAGCTTCTTGTTGTCGAGCCGCTGCCCGACGAGTTGCAGCGGCTGCCAGCCCGGCCACGAGCGGGTGCGGATCATCTTTTCGCCTTCGGCCGCGCGCCGCGCCGAACCGAGCAGCAGGAGCATGGCGATTTCAGCCGTCGCGACCGTCACGCCGTGGGGCGCGTTGCCGACCTTGATGCCGCGCGCCTTGCAGGCTTCGAGATCGATGTGATCGAAGCCGATCGAGAACGTCGAGACGCACTTGATGTTCTCGGGAATACGGTCGATGACCTCCTTCGGACACTTCTCGTTGAGTGTCAGCAGGATAGCGTCGACGGACTTCGCCGTCTCCAGCATCTCGTCGATGGTGATCTTCGGCTCGCCGTTGTGCGCGATGACGTCGTAGGTCTCGCGGGCGCGGGCCATGACGGCCTCGGGCAGAGGCCATGTGATCAGGATCTTCTTCTTAGCCATGGGTTGCGTCCTCCCCCGTGTTCCGGCGATTTCGACTTTGGTCTGAGACTGGCCGCGATCCATGCCGCAGGAACGGCGTTCTGACAAGCCTTTCGGGGCGAGACGCGGCCGCAGCGGCGAAAGGCGCCAGCGGAGCGGCCCGGTCAGGGCTGCGTCCGTGAGGCCCGCCGAGCCTCGGCGCAACCGGAATAAACCGTTTGTTCACCATGTGAGCGGCACATTTGAAGCCGCGCCCCTGAAGCCGTTTTTCGCGGGCGCGCAGCCATTTCTCTCCCCTGACCGGCCGATTCCCCGGCCGAGATTGCGATGCCGTCATGAGGGTCCTGCTCCTTGTTCTGGCACTGCTCGCCGTGCTCAAGATCTGGGCCCACGAGACCGCCTACCGCTCCGCCACGGAAGAAGCGCTCGTTTCTGCCTACCGGGCGCGCGCTGCGGACGCATGCGCCCGCGTCTCGCTCTTCGCCGCAAGCAGCACGGGCGGCCTCGCCCCCCACACGCTCGATTGGGTGAGCAGCGCCGTGCCGCGGATCTCCGTGGGCAACCCTGCGGTCCGAGTCCAGCTCTGGCAGATCGACCACGAGTTGTGGGACGCCCGCTACCGCCAGCCCTACTTGATCCTGGGAGACGGTCCGGCAGGGCTGTCCTGCACCTACGACATCCTGGCCGGCTCGGCCGAGATCTACCGCTCCTGAAAGCTTCCTCTCCCGACGCAAAAACGCGGCGCCCCTCTGTAGAGCGCCGCGCCCTTGCCGTCGCGGGAGAAGATCGCGATCAGAACTTGTACTTGAAGCCCGTCCAGATCGTGCGGCCGATACCGGGCTTCATGCCGTCCTCGCGGTCGGAGATGTAGAACTTGTTGAGCAGGTTATCGCCAGCCACGAAGATGCTCGCGCCCGTATCGCCGATATCGAGATTGAAGCGGGCCGAGAGCAACCAGATGCTGGGGACCTTTCCGTCCTCGCCGGCCTCTTCGATCTCGCATTCGAACACGCCGCCACCCTCGTCGTCGCACTCAAGCTCGCCACCGAACCCGAAGGGCGTGTTGGCCTCGTCGGTAAAGAACGAACCGCGGTACGTCCACGTCACGCTCGCATCCCAGCGCCAGCCGGTCCGCTGCTCGACGCCCAGCGTAAGAGCGGCCACCTGCAGCGGCACTTCAGGAATGCGGTTGCCGCTGAAGTCGTCTCCGTCGGGCGTAATCAGGTCTTTGAAGATGCCGCGAGAGTAGGTGTAGTTGCCCTCGGCATAGACGTTGAACGAGCCGCCCGTGAAGGGCTGCGAGTTCAAGCGGCTGTAAAGTTCCACACCGCTGATCTCGACCTCGTCCGCGCGCCCGTAGGACCTGTCGACGGCGGCGTTGAACGACGCGCCGAACTGGTAATCCTGAAGACGCTGGTAGAAACCCGCCACCTCGAAATCGAGGCCGCGAATCGCCGTGCTGCGCAAACCCAGATTGAAGTTGTCGCCGATCTCGTCCTTGACCGGGAAGTCCTCGTTACGCAGGACACCCGTCGACATGCCACGGTGATAGCCGCCGAAGACGGTCGTCCGGTGGAAGCCCGTGTAGGCGAAGGCGACACCCGGAAGCGCGTGGAAATTGTCGAAGCTTTCTTTCCGTGGATCGGGATTGAGCACCAGACCGTCGATCTCCAGGCAGTCCGGATCTCCGAAATTCGCCGCGCAATCGCCGTCGTCGCCACCGCCGGCTTCGCTTTCCTCGCGTGCCACGACGCGATTGATGCGGCTGGCGCGATACCATTCGAAGCGAACGCCCGGCACGACGTTGAAATCGCGTGCAACCTCGACATTCGATTGCAGGAAGCCTGAAACCGCATTCGAATCGAGCTCGCGATCGAAGATCGTCGCGCCCGCCTTGTCGCCCTTCTTCAGGATCTCGTTTTCGAGGCCGATGAAGTTGCGGTTGGTCATGTCCTGGTATTCGTAGCGGACACCCGCCTGAAGCGTATTGTTGAAGCCGAGAATGTTCTGGTTCGCCCACTCGCCGCGCATTTCCGCGCCGACATGGCGGAACGTGCGCAGCCGCCCGAACATCGTGTTCTCGCCGAAGAAGACCGCACTATCCTCCACGCCATCGGCGAAGGGCGGCGTATCCTCGTCAAACACGGGTTGGCCGGGGTTCGTTTCCGGCGTGCCGTCGGGCAGCGAGCTGAACCGCATAAGCTGATAGCGGTCGCGCTGATGCTTGCCGGCATAGAGCCGCGTCGTGATTGTCGTATCCTCGTCGAGATAGGCGTTGTGCACGATCTGGCCGCGCCAGACGTCGCCCGCATACGTGTTGAGACCGGCACCGGGCGCAAAGCACGTCTTGCAGTGCTTCAGCATTTTGAACTGCTGCTCGGCAAGGCCCATGAAACCCGCTGCGACAGCCTCGGCCTGTTCCTCGGCGTCGTCCTCGTCCGCGGCGTTGAAATCGCCGAGTTCGTAGTTCCCGAGGAAGTTCTGTTCGTCGTAATTGTCGCGCTGACGTGCGTACGAAGCCGAAACGATGAGATCCGAGCTCGATCCCTTCCAGCCTATCGCGCCGTAGAAATCGTTGAAGCGCAAGCGCTCCGTATCCCACACGCCTTGCACGTTTGCGCCGGAGTATGAGGCGACGACACCGACATTGCCGATCGATTGGCGTGTATGCGTATGCCAGCGGGCGGAGATGTCCGTGTCGGACGTTCCGAAGAAGATGTCGTCGTCGGCCTCAGGCACGCTCCCAGGACCGTCGCCTTCGAATTCGCGGAACGAGCCCGTGCGCGTCTTGGTGAACCCGATTGCCGAGCTGATCACCGTCTCGTTGGGGCCGAAAGGCGACAGGTTCCGCGCATTGATCACGCCGAAGTTGTTGTTCGGCCCGTGCGTGACGACGGTTCCACGGATCACCTCCACGCTTTCATAGCGGTCCATTGGCCCCCAGTAATGCACCGAAGGATCGAGCCAGAGCGCGAGGTTGACCGCGTGGCCGTCTTCCATGACGAGCATCTTGCGCGACCGGCGCGCCGGCGCGCCGCGAACGGCGACGCCGCCGTGATGGGCATTGGCGTCGTCGTTGATGATGATGACGCCCGGCACCCGTGTCAGCGCCTCGTTGATGTTGCGCGGCTGGCGCTCCGTCAACAATTGCGGCGTGAGCTGCGTCGCAGCAGCAGAGAACCCGTCGAGGGTCTCGGGCACGAGTTGGGTAGGGTTGATCGGCGTCTGCGCCGATTGCTCCGCGCGGGCCTGGGCACCGCCGCTGGCTGGAGAACCGTAGGGCGAATTGGCCAGCGCAGGCGCCTCCTCGTCGAACGCCTCCTGAGGCGGCGGCATGGGCTGAGGCACCGCGGCTGGCGGCGCCGCCTTTTTCGCAATCGGGGCGGCCTTCTTTTTCGCAGGCGGAGCCTTTTGCTGAATGACCTCGACCTCGGGCAACTGCCCTTCGGCCGGCTGGGCGGCGTTCTGCGCCAAGACACCGGAACTCAGTCCGGCGAGCCCTATCGCGAAAATTGCAGATCTGGTCGTAACCACCTTCATCCCTACCTCCCCTCAGGCACAACCCGCAGGGCGATACACGGCAGATGTTTTCCGTCCGGTTCGCCACGTTTAGGTCAAAATCAGCAATGTCTGAGAGAGACGGCTGCGACAATAGTGACAAATTCCCAATCCATTCCGGGAAAGACGAAACCACATCAGGTGTTGCTCGTCCGCATCATAACATCCGGTGTTATACGGAGATACTTTCCGTAGCTTTTGCCACCAGGACAGCGTCGCCTGCGCGGAGTGTCGGCGTGACGCGCCAAAACAGCGCCGCAACGCCAGAGAGCATTGGGAAGTCAAAGACATCGGGAACATGCGCATTGGGCGGACATGGGCGCGAACCAGACGCCCAGAGGCGGGAAAGAACCCCGATGGAACGCTCCACTCACGAGCACTCAGGTCGGGACTTTTTCCCGATTTCCTGATGGAGCCACGAGATCGGGCCGAACCCGACCGTTCGAGAGCGAACCTCGGATTTCACCTCTGCGAGACAATTGAAATTCGATCGGTTGATTCCGCCCCCGATGTTGGGATATTGACCAGCGGCTCTCTGCGTCAAACCGACACAATGCCAACGGCCTAGGCGGGGGACCTCAGGGCTCTGACATAGCGCGAACTGCGGCGGGACGGAGTCGCCGTGTCAGGTTATAATGGAACGAGATAAAGAGCGTGCAGGGCGCCCCGATCAGCGTGGCAAACGGGCAATCCAAGCAAGCCGACAGCAAAAACTCTGCAAGTCTAGGAGGTTTTTTTGACCCTATTCACCCGCACCAGAGGCAGCGCCCTCGGCATCGTCGCTCTTGCCACCCTTTCCCTTGCCGGCTTTCCGGCCGCGGCTCAGGAATCCGGCCTGTCCGTCGAACTCAACAAGCTCGAAGCCCAAGGCAGCGGTTGCCGCGCCTACTTGGTCGTCAATAACGACAGCCCCACCGAGTACGAGAGCCTGAAGCTCGACCTCGTCCTCTTCCAAAAAAACGGCGTCATCGGCCGCCGCTTCGCGATGGATCTGGCACCCCTCAAGCCGAAGAAGCGCACGGTCAAACTGTTCGATCTCGATAACAAATGCGACGAAATCGGCAGCTTCCTGATCAACGATGTCATGGAGTGCAAGGGCCCCGCCAGCGCGATCGAGGATTGCCTTGGCCGCCTCTCCGTCAAATCGCTGACCGACGTCGAACTGTCGAAGTAGCAGCGTAGCAAAGGGTATTCACTGTGGAGCAAGTTGGCCCCGAGGCCGTCCATCACAGTCTTTCGATCTGGGACTTCATCTTCGACGCCGACCCGGTTGTTAAGGCGGTGATGCTGATCCTGGTCGTTCTGTCTGTGACATGCTGGGCGATCATTTTCGAAAAGGCGGTTCGTCTGGCAAAGCTCCGCCGTGAGCTGAAACGCCTTGAGCGCACCGTCGGCAACGACACGCTCACCGACGCCCCCGCGGGCTGGTGCGCACGCTCCTCTCCGCCGCCCACAGCGAAGCCAACGAAGGCGCATCGCGCAACGAGTCGCGCACGGATCTGCGTGCGCGGCTCGAACGCTCCATGCGGGGCGCTCTCAAAGCAGAGCTGCAAAGGCTCGAAGCGGGTCTGCCCTTCCTCGCAACGACGGGTTCCGCAGCGCCGTTCATCGGCCTGTTCGGTACCGTCTGGGGCATCATGAACAGCTTCACCGCCATCGCCTCGCAGAAGGATACGTCGCTCGCGGTCGTCGCGCCCGGCATCGCCGAAGCCCTCTTCGTCACCGCCCTCGGCCTCGCGGCCGCGATCCCGGCGGTCATGGCCTACAACCAGATTGCCGTCTCGCTCGGGCGCGGCGCGAACCGCGGCAACACCACGATCACCGAACTCGCGCGACGGCTCTCGCAACCCCAATCCGATACGCAGGCGCGAAGCGCTGGCGGCGCCGAACCGCTGCGCGCGGGAGCGTCCTTGTAATGGGCATGTCGGTCGGAAACGGCGCGCCGGCTGGCGACGAGGACGACGGCGGCTATCGCCCGGTCGCCGAGATCAACATCACGCCCATGGTCGACGTGATGCTCGTGCTACTGATCATCTTCATGGTCGCCGCACCGCTCATGATCGCCGGCGTTCCGCTCGAACTGCCGAGCACGGCTGCAACGCGCGTCAGCCAGGCCCAGAAGCCGATGGTGGTGTCCCTCACCGGAGAAGGCGAACTCTATGTGCGCGACGAGCAGGTCACGCAGGACGGGCTGGTGCCGAAATTGCGCGCACTGCGCGAAACCGAGGGCGACGCCGTGGTCTACGTCCGCGCCGACAAGAAAAACGCATACGGAGACGTGATGGACGTCCTCGGGCGCGTCGGCGAAAGCGGATACGGACGGGTGTCGCTGCTGTCCCAGCCAAAAGCCTCGGATATGCAGCAGTAAGTACAGGATGAAGAGCCGGTTTCCCCTATGACCCTGCGCGCCGTCACATGGCTGTTCTCAGTTGCGTTGCACGGCGCCCTTGTCGGCATGCTGCTGATTTCGCCGGGCGGGGCTGCGCTCGACGAAGGGTCCGGTGAGGATACGTTCGTCGTCGAGCAGGGCATCGCGCTCGAAGGCTTCGCGCGCATGGGCGACGCGGAAATCGACATCGCAGCCGTGGAAGCGCCTCCGCCGATGCTCGCGGCGGCGGCGCCCATCGAGGAGGTCAAGCCGCCCCCGCCCGCGGAAGACGTCCCGCACGTCATCGGCTCCGAATTCGGCCCCGCACAAGAAGAGGTCGTCCTCGCGCCCGAGCCGGAAGAGCTGCGCGAAACGCCGGATGAGGTGGTCGAGCAGACCGAGCCCGACGAGATCAAAGAGACCCAGGAGGTCGAGCAGGTCGCCGTCATCGAACAAACGGAAATGTCCGTCGAAGAACAGCGCGCGACGGGCACCAAGCAGCAGGGCGGGCGGGCAACCGCGATCTCCGCCTATCGCGGCCGGCTCTATTCCCACATTGCGCGCAAGAAGCTGAGCCCACGCTCCCAGCGCGTGGGAACCGTCATCGTGCGCTTCACGGTGGGGCAGCAGGGTGAGCTCCTCTCCAGCGAGATCGCGAAGAGCTCCGGCCATCAGATCCTCGATAACGCCGCCATCGAATCGATCACGCGCGCCGCCCCGTTCCCGCCGATGCCGAACGAAGCAAACGACGGCCCGCTCGTCGTCTCCGTACCGTTCAAATTCTCGGTACGCTGATCCCGCTTTTTCGCACGGGATCGCGGACACGCCGATGTACTGAAAGCGGCAGGCCAACGATAGCCTGCCACTCTGCTCGTTCGATCAGCCCGTGAACGGAACCACCGTCTGGCGCTGCAGGCCGAGCCCTTCGATCTCAAGCTCCATCACGTCGCCCGCCACGAGGTACTGCGGCGGCTTCATTCCGCAGCCGACGCCCGGCGGCGTGCCGGTCGTCACCACGTCGCCCGCTTCGAGCACCATGAACTGCGAGATGTACGAGAGGAGATACGGGATCGAGAAGATCATGGTCGACGTCGAGCCCGTCTGCTTTAGCTCGCCGTTGACCTTGAGCGACATCGAAAGGTTGTGCGGATCGGTGATCTCGTCCGTCGTGACGAGCCAGGGGCCGAGCGGACCGAACGTTTCGCACGCCTTGCCCTTCACCCACTGCCCATTGCGCTTCGACTGGAAGCGGCGCTCCGAGACGTCGTTGCAGACCGCATAACCCGCGACGTAATCCATCGCGTCTTTCTCCTCGACGTAGCGTGCCCGCTTGCCGACGACGAAGGCGATCTCGACCTCCCAATCCATGCGGTTCGCACCTTTGGGATAGATCACGTCGTCAAACGGGCCGGAAACCGTGTTGCCGAGCTTGTTGAAGAGGATCGGTTCGGAGGGAATCTCCTGTCCCGTTTCCTTTGCGTGATCGACGTAGTTGAGACCGATGGCGATGAAGCTCCACGGACGCGCAACCGGCGCACCGAGGCGCACGCCTTCGGGCGCAAGCGGCAGCGATGCGGGATCGATGGTCCGGAGGCGCGCGAGACTTTCGGCTCCCAGCGTATCGCCCGAGATGTCGGCCACATGCGCCGAGAGATCGCGGATCTTTCCATCCGCGTCGACGAGGCCGGGCTTTTCCGCACCGATGGCTCCGAACCGTACTAGCTTCATGAGATCTCCCCGATTCTACACTGTGGGTATGCTGGGCAGCAGGAGGCCGCCGATGTTCGAGGGCTTTACATCACACACCATCCCGGTGGGCAACGGCATTGAGATCGCAGCCTACGTGGGCGGCGAAGGCCCGCCGCTGCTTCTGCTGCATGGGTACCCGCAAACCCGCGCCTGCTGGCGCAAGATCGCCGGGCCTCTTGCGAAGAAATTCACCGTGGTTGCAGCCGATCTCCGCGGATATGGCGAATCTTGCAAACCTCCCGGCGGCGGCAATCACGAGACGTATTCCAAGCGCGCGATGGCTGCGGATCAGGTGGCCCTGATGCGCGCACTCGGCTTCCCGCGCTTCCGCCTCGTCGGCCATGACCGCGGCGCCCGCGTCGCCCACCGCCTCGCGCTCGATCGTGCGGACGCGGTCGAGCGCTTGGCGCTCCTCGACATCTGTCCGACGGACACGATGTACGCCGCCACCGACAAAGCCTTCGCGACCGCGTACTATCACTGGTTCTTCCTCATCCAGCCCGCAGACTTTCCCGAGCGGATGATCGTCAACAACACGCACCGCTACATCCGCCACACCATTGCATCGTGGTGCCACACGGATGGCGCGTTCGACGAACGGATACTCCGCCACTACGTTGAGTCGTTCTTCGACCCGATGGCCGTTCACGCCACCTGCGAGGACTACCGCGCGGGCGCCACCATCGACCTCGCGCATGACGCTGAAAGCGATGCTGCCGGCCGGAAGCTCACGATGCCGCTGCTCGTGCTCTGGGGCGAACGCGGCATCGTCGGCAAGACATTCGACGTGCTGGCCGAATGGCGCAAAAAGTCGGCGGCAGAGGTCACGGGGCGCGCCCTCGACTGCGGCCATTTTCTCCCTGAGGAAGCCCCCGAAGAGACGCTTGAGGCGCTTTTGAGCTTCCTCTAGCCACCTCATGCACAGCCGAAGCCTCCCCAAGCCTTCACCCGACGCCCCGACTCGGCCCAAAAAAGCTTGAGAGAGTTGCTCATGCTGCCGAGAGGGAGACGCATGTCCCTGCTGTTCCGGATCGTCTACGCCGCCCACGCCACGGGCACGCATCACAAACTGGCGCTCGATGCGCTGCGCTCGCTTGAAAACGCGGACGCCGAGGGCTGGCGCCGCCTGTTCCTGAAGCACGCAGAAATCTACATGCAGGGCGCGAAGGCGCCGGACAACGAGTTCAAGGACTTCAAGAACCACGTCCTCCACGTTCGCGACAACTATTGGGGCGGCGCGCTCGGCCAATCGGAGAAATGGTACGGCCTCGTTGTGGATGCGCTCGCGCGCGGCGATTGGGAGGAGGCGGTGTGGAGCGCGGGCGTGCTCTCCCACTACGTCACCGATCCCGTGCAGCCTTTCCACACAGGGCAGTCCGAAGCCGAGAACAGCGTCCACCGCGCGGCCGAATGGTCGATATCGAGATCGTACAACGACCTGCGGGCGCAGGGCCTCGCGGCCCACGGCGAGATCGAGGTGGAAGCCGGACAAGACCCAGGCTGGCTGCGCGAACTCGTCTGCCGCAGCGCGGAAAAAGCCAACGTCCACTACGAAAAACTGATCGTGCATTACGATCTGCATCTCGGCGTAACCGACCCGCCTGCGGGCCTCGACGACTTGAGCCGCACCATTCTGTCGGAACTCGTCGTCTATGCCGCGTCCGCGTTCGCAACCGTGCTCGACCGCGCATTGACGGAAAGCGGCGCAACGCCGCCTGAAGTCTCGCTCGGCCTCGACACGATCATGGCCGCGATCAAGATCCCTGCGAAAACGCTTGCCAAGCGCCTTGCCGATGCCGAGGACCGCCGTGTCGTCGAAGCGATGTACGACGAGTTGATGACCACCGGCCGCGTAGACGCAACATTGCCCGAAGACGACCGCGTCATCGGCAAACTCTACGCGAAGGAGGTGGAAGCCCCACGCGCAGCACAACAGGCCGCTGCCCGCGCCACGGCCCTCGCCACGACGAAGACCGCGCCCGTCGCAAAAACATCGCCTCGACCGCTATCCGCTCAAACGCCCGCCAACCTGCGGCCCTATCTTGCACTGAGCGATGACATCGAGCGCGCGCCGTCCATCGGACCGCGCACCGCCCAGCGCATGGCGCCGCTCGGCATCAAGACCGTCGCCGATTTCCTCGCCGCCGATGCCGCAACCGTTGCGGCGGGTATGTCGTCGCGTTGGGTCAGCGCCAGTACAATCACGCTGTGGCAGGATCAGTGCCGCCTGATGCTGGATGTTCCGGGCCTGCGCGGCACGCACGCCGAATTGCTCGCGCAATCGGGCTATCGCTCAGGAGAAAGCCTCGCATCTGCGGACGCCGATAAGCTATGCGCGGACGTTCTGGCCTTTGCCACGTCATCGGCCGGGCGCCGCCTGCTGCGCGACGGCGCGCCGCCCGATGTGAGCCGCATCAAGGGCTGGCTGAATGCAGCGAGCGAAGCCCGCCGCGCCGCCTGATCTGACTGCAAGTTCCGACGACGAGCGAGGGCATGAGGCGTTATCCGGCAGAACGAGTGGTGTGCCTCACCGAGGAGACGGTGGAAACGCTCTACCTGATCGGTGAGCAGGATCGCATCGTGGGCGTCTCGGGTTATGCCGTTCGCCCTCCGCAGGTGCGCAAGGAAAAGCCGCGCATCTCGGCCTTCACATCGGCCGACGTCGAAAAGATCCTCGCGCTCAAACCCGATCTCGTCCTCGCATTCTCCGACATTCAGGCCCCCATCGTCGCGGATCTCGCGCGCGCCGGTCTCGCCGTCCACCTTTTCAACCAACGCGATCTCGCGGGCATCTTCGCTATGATTCGCACGCTGGGTGCCCTGATCGGTTGCGCCGAAAAGACGGACGCCCTTGCCAGCACGCTCGAAGCACGCATCGCCGGCATCGCCCGTGAAACCTCCGAACGTCCCCATCGCCCGCGCGTCTACTTCGAAGAGTGGGACGATCCGTTGATTTCCGGCATCGGCTGGGTGTCGGAGCTGATCGAGATCGCGGGCGGCACCGACATCTTCGCCGATCTCAAAGCGCGCGCCGCCGCGAAAGATCGCATCGTAGCACCGGGAGACGTCATCGCCCGCGCTCCCGACGTCATCCTCGCCTCCTGGTGCGGCAAGAAGGTCCGCCCCGAGCGCATCGCGAGCCGCGAGGGTTGGGGCGCAATTCCGGCCGTGCAACAAGGCCGCATCGTGGAGATCAAATCTCCGATCATCCTGCAGCCAGGCCCCGCAGCGCTGACGGACGGCCTCGATGCGATTCGCGCAGCCCTGGCCTGAGCCCAGCAGGAACCGGCAGATCGATACTGTGGCCGCGAGGTCAACATCATCAACAGGATGCCATCGCGGGTGTCATCTGCGGCACCTGTCTGATAGGATGCGCAACAGCGTGCCACCCGGCGTTTCGGCACACGTGAGGGCGTATGAGTTTGCGTTGAGTCCCAAAGACATAACGATACGGACGACGCACGTTGCTCGATGCTCTGAAAGCCGCCGCCCTCACGCGAGGGGCCTTGGCTCTCTGCCTCCTTCTGGTGCTGCTCGGCACGCCCTCGGCTCAGGCTGTGGAAGTGTTCGGCGTGCGTCTGTTTGGAGCGGAGCCCGTCGTTGACGGCGTCGCCTATTCCGTCGCCATCGACGTCGAAAACGACGACACCGGCCTCACGGCCGCGATCTCTGAGACGTCGCTGCTCATCGAACAGCAAAAGACTGGCGCGCCCGACCGCGCGTCTCTCGTCGCGCGCGCCCGGGCGGATCGGGACAGGCTGTCGGCGGCGCTCCAATCCGAAGGCCGTTTCGCCGCGATCGTGTCCATCGAGATCGACGGCACAGCGCTCGACGACGTTCTCGCGGCGCTCACGGAAGATACGAACGAAGCGGCACCGGCGGCCGTCCGCATCGCCGTCGAGCCCGGGCCTGCATTCCTCTTCGGTCTGATGTCGTTCACGCAGACGATCCCGACGCCCGTCGCACCGCCCATGAACCCGGAGGTCTACGGCCTCATCATGGGCGAACCGGCGCGGCCCCCCGTCATTGCAGCCGCTATTGACAAGCTGGTCGAAGAGTGGCGGTCCGCGGGCTATCCGTTCGCGCAGGTCGCCCATCGCGACATCACAGCGGACCATGCCACGGCCGAAGTCCGCGTCGATGTCGAAATCGCACCGGGCGATCCGGCGGTGTACGGCTGGGTCAACGTCGTGGGCTCGCACGAGCTGTCGAGCGCCAAGGTCGCCGACTACAGCGCCATAGAACCGGGCCGCCCCTTCAACCCCGCGGATCTGACGAAATCCCGCGAACGCCTGCGTAAACTCGAAAGCATCGAAAGCGTGCGCATCATCGAAGGCGACGCAGTGGGTCCCGATGGCGCCATTCCGATCACCTTCGACGTGAGCGAAAGAAAGCCGCGTTATTTCGGCGGCACCGCCGCACTTTCCACGCTCGACGGTACGGAGTTCACCGCCTATTGGGGCCACCGAAACCTGTTTGGCGAAGGCGAGCGGCTGCGCATCGACGCGTCCGTCGCGCGCATCGGAACGGATGGATGGGACGGGCTCGAATACCGCACAGGCGCCGTCTACGCGAAACCCGGCATCCTCGACATCGACACCGACCTGTTCGCGGAATTCCGTCTGGAGCGCGAAGCGCCCGACGCTTACGAGAGCTATGCCGGTTTCGTAAAGCTCGGTCTCTCACACCGCTTCAATCCGGATCTTGAAGGCTCGATCGCGGTGTCGGGCCGCCAGTCTCGGATCGAGGATGCGTTCGGCACGCGGAGCTTCTCGGTGCTCTCGCTGCCAGCCGATCTCGTCTACGACACCCGCGATAATCGCATGGACCCGACAGGCGGCTTCCACGCGCTCGCAAGCGTGACGCCGTCGGCGGACGTCGCGAATTCGAACGCCTACGTGGCGAGCCGCGTGCAGGCCGCGAGCTATTTGCCCTTCGACGAAGAGCGCCGCGCCGTCCTCGCGGGCCGCGTCTCGTTCGAAAGCGTGGCCGGCGCATCCCTGGCGGACGTCCCTGCGACGGACCGCATCTTCGCAGGCGGCGGCGGTTCCGTGCGCGGTTACGAATACCGCAGTCTGGGACCGATAGAGGCTGGCCGCGTCACCGGCGGCCTCTCGCTGCTCGCGGCTTCGCTCGAACTGAGACTTCGCGTGACGCCAGCCATCGGCATCGTTCCCTTCATCGACATCGCCACGGTTTCCGACAACGCATTTCCGACGTTTTCCGACGCGACCTATGTGGGCGCGGGCATCGGCCTGCGCTACTTCACGGCCCTCGGCCCCGTGCGCCTCGACGTGGCCCTGCCGCTCACCGAGAAGGACGGCCGCGACGACTTCGGAATCTATGTCGGCCTCGGGCAGGCCTTCTGATGAAGAAGCGGATCGTAAAATGGCTTGGAAGGTTCGCGATAGCAGGCGGCCTGTCCGTGCTGCTTGTGGCCGCTTCGCTCGCAACGGGTCCCGGCCAGCGCTCCGCACTGAAAATCGCCTCATGGGCGGCATCGTCCTCCGACAGCGCCATCAGCTTCGGCACGCTTGAAGGATCGCTGTTTTCGAACGGCAGCATCGACAGCATCGCACTGTCCGACCGCAGCGGCGCCTGGCTCGAAATCCGCGGCATTGCGTTTTCCTGGCGTCCTCTCGCGCTTTTTTCCGGACGTCTCCACATCGAAAACCTGACGGCGGACGCCGTCGACGTCGCGCGTCCGCCGGAACAGGCGGAGAAGAAAACGGACAGCGGATCGACGAGCCTCCCGCTCATCCGCCTCGTACTCGCACGCTTCGAGATTGGCGAAATCAACATCGCGGAAGCCGTGACGGGCGAACCGCTGCAACTTCACGCCAAAGCTGACGCGCACCTCGTCGATCCAACGCAGGGCCTTGGTGCTCATCTCGCCATCCGCCGCCTCGACCGCCCAGGAGGAACGGCCACCGTTCACCTCACGTATCGTCCGGAAACACGGGATCTCGATGTTTCCGTCGCAGCCTCCGAACCCGGCGACGGGCTCGTAGCCCGCCTCCTTGAACTCGACGGCGCAACGCTCGACCTCGCATTCGAAGGCCGCGGACCTCTCGACGCTTGGCGCGCCAAGTGGTCTCTCGCGGCATCCGGCACACCGTTCGTGGCTGGCAACGCCCTCATCGACGAGCGCGATGGCGGACATGACTTCGCAGCACAGTTCGAGGGCTATTTGACGCCGCTCACGCCGCACCCGGCCGTAGCGCTCGCCGCAGGAAAAACGACGGGCCTCTTGAGCGGACATTGGACCGACGGACGGCTCGACATCGAGCAGGCAAAACTCACGAACGATGCCCTCGATCTCCAGGGAAACGGCGGGATCGACACAGCGACGACCGCAGCGTTCGGCGAGGTAACGGCCCGCATCGGCCGAGCGGATGGAGAGCCGCTGGCGTTCCCGATTGAAGGCGGCGAAGCCGTAACGCTCGCGAGGGCAGACCTGAGCGTCTTCGTTCCGAAAAGCGCAACGGCGCGCGCCGTCACCGCAAACATCGCGGCATCGGATGTGGCGCACGGAGGGCGAACCGTGGGCCGCCTTTCCCTGAATGCGTCCGCCGTCCAGCAACAGGCCGACGTCTGGCGCCTCGACGACATCGACATGCGTCTCGCCGCAACGGAGCTGCATCGGGCCCCAGGCCATGAACCGCACAACATCGACATTCACGTCACCGGCAGCGCGGCCTCGGACCGGCTCAACCTCGCCTTCGCGACGGACGGCCTTACAGGCACAATGGAAGGCACAACCTCCGGCGACACGCTCTCGCTCGACATCACGGCGCACCTCCCCGATCTCGCACGCTTTGCAGAACCCTTAGCAGGCGCAGCGACACTTCACACACGCTTGAGGGGCCCTGCCGACGCCCTCGACATCGGTGTCTCTCTCTCCGCCGAAAACGCCACCCTCCACGGACACCCAGTCGCAAACCCTTCGGCCGAGCTTTTCGGGAAGAAATCTGCCGACGCGTTTTCCGGCAAGCTCGACGCCCGCGCCGGCATTGCGGGCCAGTCACTTGTCGCCCAAAGCCAATTCGCAACCGCGCCGAACGGAGCAACAACCGTCGAAAACCTCGACGTTTCGCTGGGAGACATACGCCTGACAGGCGATCTCGCCGTAAGCGATAACGGCAAGCCTTCCGGCCGCATCGCCATCGACGCTCCGAACCTCACGGCCCTCGGCGCTATTTTGAACGAAACGGTCGAGGGCGCATTGACGGCCTCGTTCGCATTAAGCGACGCACCGAATGAACCCGCGCTCGCGTTCGACGCACAGTCCGCCGCCATCCGCTACGGCGACATGCGCTTGAAGGCCCTTCAAGCCAAAGGTCGTTTCGACGAACTCTCGGACGACATCGAAGGCAATGCCGAGCTGACGGTGGCCGCCGTCACGGGCGGTATCGACGCCAGAAACATCCGCCTCACTGCGCGCGGGCACGGACAAACTACCGATGTCGCGATCACGGGCGAGGCGAACGGCGCAGGCCTCGACATGAGCGGAACGCTCGCACCGACCGGCACGGGGCACGACATCACTCTCTCTAAATCGACGCTGAGAAAAGAGACGCTCACCGCCGTCCTGGCGGAACCGGCACGCATCGCACTCGCAGACGGCGAAGCACGCATCGGCAAGCTCGCGTTCGTGGTCGGATCGGGCCGCATCGACATCGGTGGAACGGCCAGCGCTGGAAAACTCGATATCGCGGCACGCATCGCCAGCCTCCCGGCCAGTGTCGCAAACGCGTTCGCGCCCGAGATCGGCCTCGGTGGCACAATCGACGGCACAATCGACATCGCGGGCACATCCGACAAACCGCGTGCAAGCGCGCAGGCGATATGGCGAAACGCGTCTGCGGCGTCCACGCGAAACGCCCTTCCGCCGGTGACGGTCGAAGTTACCGCAAAGCTCGCGAACAATCGCATCGAAGGCGAAATCGAAACGCGGGGTCCGGAGAATCTCGTCGCCGCGACACAGGGCATGCTGGATCTCTCGCCGGGCGGCCAGCTCACGGCGACGCTATCGGGAGACATCCCGCTCGCGCTCGCCAACGCGTCGCTGGCCGAACGTGCAGCGCGCATCTCAGGACGAGCACGCCTCTCCGGCAATGTCACCGGCACGCTCGACGCTCCGTCTCTCGCCGCCGCCCTCGACATCGACGATGCGACCGTCCGCGATCCTGAAAGTGGCTTGGCACTGAAGCCGGTGACGGCGCGCATCCGCTTGAGCGAGCGTGGCGCCGTCATCGAGCGACTGGAGGCCACGAGCGAACGTGGCGGCACATTGAGCGCCACCGGAAACCTCACGCTCGGCCAGGACGGCGCGCCGCCGGCGCTCGCCGTCGCGCTCGACGTTTCCGCGCTGCGCTTCGACGACCGTCGCCTCATGGCGGGCGAACTGGACGGACGCTTCGAAATCCGCGGCACACCCGACGATCTCGCCGCTTCCGGCGCGATCAAGCTCACACGGCTCGACGTCACCGTGCCAAATGCTCTGCCGCGCTCGATCTCGGCACTCGACATTCGCCACGTCAATGCTCCGGCTCGTCTCCAAGACGAGGCACGCGCCGAAAAGCCCGGAGGAAGAGGCGGATCGCAAGTCGCGCTCGACATTCAATTGAATGCCGCCAACCGCATTTTCGTGCAGGGGCGCGGCCTCGACGTTCAACTCGGCGGCGCTCTCCGTCTGGGCGGAACGGCTGCCCACCCCATCGCAAACGGCGCATTCTCGATGGAACGCGGACGCCTCGCCATTCTCGGGCGGCAGCTCGATTTCCGGCGTGGAAACATCAATTTCTACGGATCTCTAGAACCGTTGCTCGATATGGAAGCAGCCGCGCAAGCCGGCGATGTAACCGTGATTGTCAGCGTGACGGGCTCGTCCGCCGACCCCAAGTTCGCGTTCTCATCCGTGCCCGCACTTCCCGAAGACGAAGTGGTCGCGCGCCTGCTGTACAACAAGGATCTCGCCGGCCTCTCCCCGATGCAACTCGCCCAGCTCGCAAGCGAGATCGACAAGATCGGAGGGCTATCGAGCGGACCGGGCGTTCTCGACCAACTCAAGGCGTCCGTCGGCGTCGATGTGCTCGATATCGGAACCGACAGCAAAGGCGCGGCCACCGTGTCGGCCGGCAGCTACGTGAACGAGAGCACCTATGTCGGTGTGCGGCAAGGCACGGCCGCCGGATCGAGCCAGGTCGTCATCGACCACGACTTGACGAAGAACCTGAAAGCCCGTGGCGAACTCGGCGCAGACGGCGAAAGCAAGATCGGCATCGGCTTCGAATGGGATTACTGAGCTCTAAATGAAAAAGGCCCGGATGGCGAAACTGCCATCCGGGCCTTTTCGACTGCTACGCGAGCGTGCGTTTAGCGGCGCCCGTGATCGTGACGTCCATCGTGGCGGTTATCGCCTCTTCCGTCGCGCCGCTCATGATGACGTCCGTCACCCTGACGCCTGTCATGTTGTTGCGCACCGCCCCTGTGGCGATCCGGACGCTTCCAGCCACGCTCCGGCGGACGCATACCCTTGGGGGCCTGATAGCCCGAGCGCCACCATCCCGGCGAACGCTTGCCCGAAGGCGGTGCACGCCATCCCTGACGGACACGCGGGGTGTGGCGATACCAGCGCTGACGCTCCGAATACCAGGGACGGCCGACATAGTGGCGGCCCCAGTAATCCGATGCTGCAAACCGCACCACGGGAATCCGGAATGCGGAGAGACCGACATCGGGCAGCGGGACATAGTCGCCCCGATGATCCAGCGCGATGTATTCGCTGAACACCCAGCCCCGATTGCCGTCCCAGACGATATCGCACCAGGATTCGTCGCGCAGACAGCCCAGCACTTCGATAGGATCGCCTTCCGGAATAACGTCGACGCGCGGAAATTCCGTATCCGGACCTGTCCTGAGGTTCAAATTGACGGTCGAGTATCCGGGCGCTGCCTGCGCCGCGGCGATGCCCATCGCCGCAAACGCGACGACGGCACCGATGATCTTAAATGCTCTCATGCAGGCTCCGTTGAACAAGTTCACACCAACAGGAGATCACGATAAACAACGGCGTGATGATGGCGCTCGATGGGCAATGTGTAGCCCGGACAAATTTAGGGAGTCTCAGAAGGCTTGCCGCGGAGCGGCGGAACACTGAGCGTGCGCCGCGGCGCGCCTTGAACCTCGAAAAGAAGACGGAGCAGCTCTCGCTGCCTCGCAAGAAAAAAGGCCGGCTCCGCGATACGGAGCCGGCCATCCATCCATGACGCGATGGAAACGTCGCGATTAATCGCAGTAGTAATCGAAATCGCGGCACGCACGACGCGAACCGTTGGCACAGCGATAATCGAGCGAACGGCAGCTCGAACGCGCGCGGCGATAGTCGCGGCGATCTTCGGCACGCGCGGCTTCCGAAATGATGGCGGCAGCCGCAGCCGCACCGAGAATGCCGATGGCTGCATTGCGGCCACGATGCCGGCGGCGAACCTGATGGACTGCCGTACCTTCGATGGCAGCGGCCTTGCCGACGGACGAAGCACCGCTCCCGAGCGCACCCGCGGCGCTGGAGGGGCTAACGGAAACGAACACGAGGCCAAACGAGGCCAGTGCGATTGCGAGATACTTCTTCATTTGACGGTGCGCTCCTTCGCTTGTCGGATGTCCACCTGATACACGACGTCTGAAAAGATACCGTTTCCTAGGTCCGGACAGTTGAACCCAATATGAACGGGACTTGGAAACGGTTTGGGATTCGGCTCCATACAACTATGCCTCTGCGGCCACCGTATGACGGGGCAAGGATTTGCCGGCTGAAGACGCTCTCTCATTCAAGCCTGCCGCCCCGGACATGGTTCCCGACGCCCACGGCGAGGCTTTGAAATTACAGCACTATTTCAAAAAATCCCCCGTCCATCGTCGCGCAACGCAACGTAGACGGCCGGGATGATGAGCACCGTCAGCAGCGTCGAGGACAGAAGACCGAATAACAGCGATATGGCGAGCCCTTGGAAGATCGGGTCGGCGAGAATGACCGCGGCTCCGATCATGGCCGCGAGCGCGGTGAGCAGGATCGGCTTGAAGCGGATCGCGCCCGCCTCCAGCAAAACCTGCCGCAACGGAACATCGCCTGTCCGGCGCTCCCGGATGAAATCGACGAGCAGGATCGAGTTGCGCACGATAATGCCGGCCAGCGCGATAAAGCCGATCATCGACGTCGCCGAGAACGGCGCGCCCATCAGCCAGTGGCCGATCATGATCCCGATCAGCGTGAGTGGCACCGGCGTCAGGATGACGAGCGGCAGCGTGAACGAGCGGAACTGTGCCACAACGAGAACGTAGATCCCGAGCAGCGCCACCGCGAACGCCGCGCCCATGTCCCGGAACGTGACGTAGGTCACCTCCCATTCGCCGTCCCAGAGCAGCACGGGCCCCGCCTCGCCGTCCGGCTGGCCATGAAAGCGCACCTCCGGCTTCGGAAGCGCCCCCCAATCCTTGCTTTCGATCAGGGCCTGCACGGCAATCATGCCATAGATCGGCGCTTCGTACGCACCCGCCAACTCCGCCGTCACCATCTCTGCCGGACGTCCATTCCGCCGGAAGATCGTGGGAGAGGCCTCCTCGCGGGAGATCGTCACAACGTCGCCGAGTTCCACGACTCCGCGCTCCCCCGGCAGGGCATTGGCCGGAACCGGCGTCGACAGCGCGGCCTGCGTGATGGCAAGATCGTTCTTAGGTAGCCCAACGGCGATCTCGACCGGATGACGGCCTCCGCCCTTATGGGAATATCCCACGGCGACGCCGCCCAGATAGGTGGAGATCGTATCGTAGACGTCCCGCTGCTCGACCTTATGATATTCGAGGTTGTCCTGATCGATCGCGATTCGAAGTTGTGGAGCACCCTCGCGAAACCCAACATCCACATCGACGATATAGGGCACCGCTCGGAAGATCTCTCGAATCTCGCGCGCCACCGCCCGGCGCTGCTCGGCATCGGCTCCATAAATCTCGGCAAGCAGCGTCGCGAGAACCGGCGGACCGGGAGGCACTTCGACCACCTTCATGACGGCCCCCTCCGGCACCGGCAAGTCTCGCAGCAACTGGCGTGCGTGAAGCGCGATGTCGTGGCTGGTCCGCTGACGCTCGTCGTTGTGCGCGAGATTGACTTGCAGATCGCCCTGATGCGCCCCGCTGCGCAGATAGGAGTGGCGCACGAGACCGTTGAAGTTGAACGGTGCCGCAGTGCCGGCATATGCCTGGATGGACACGAGTTCGTCGAGATTCTGAAGACGCTCCGCCGCCGCGGCGAGAACCCGATCCGTATCCTCCAAGCTCGCACCGGGGAGGAGATCGACCACGACCTGAATTTCGGACTTGTCGTCGAACGGAAGCAGCTTGACCGTCACCGATTTGGTGGCGAACAGCACGAGCGAGAAAAGCGTCGCAAGGCCCACCGCAAGAAGGAAGAGAAGCGCCCTGCGTCGTGTGGCAATGAGCGGCCGCGCGACCGCCTCATAACTCCGGCCGAGCCATCCTCCGCGATCTCCTTCTTCCGAATGGCCGCCACCGTTGCCGCTGAGCCGCACCATCAGCCATGGCGTCACGATCACCGCAACGAAGAAAGACAGCACCATGGCAGCAGATGCGTTCGCAGGAATGGGGCTCATGTAGGGCCCCATCAGGCCCGAAACGAACAGCATCGGCAACAGCGCCGCGACGACGGTGAGCGTCGCGAAGATGGTGGGGTTCCCCACTTCCGCAACCGCGTCGACGGCGGCGAAGATCCGGCTGCGGCCATCGTCCATCGACCAATGCCGCGCGATGTTCTCGATGACGACGATCGCGTCGTCCACCAGGATCCCGATGGAGAAAATGAGCGCGAAAAGGCTGACGCGGTTGATCGTGTATCCGAGAAGCCAGGAGGCGAACAGCGTAAGCAGGATCGTCACGGGGATGACCACGAGCACGACCGCCCCGGCACGCCAGCCGATGCTCAAGCCCACGAGAAGAACGATCGAGATCGTCGCCAACCCGAGGTGAAAGAGAAGCTCGTTTGCCTTTTCGTTCGCCGTCTCCCCGTAGTTCCGCGTGACGACCACCTCGACATCGGCGGGCAGAAGGTGATCCTTGAGGCCCTCCACGCGCTCAAGGATACGCGCCGAGAGAACCACCGCATTGGCTCCCGCCCGCTTCGCCACCGCCAGCGTGACGGCCGGAACGCGGCGAAGCTTACCATCGTCCTCAGCCGTTATGTGCCATGCGCGATGTTCGAGCGGCTTCGCGCCGACGACGACATTGGCCACGTCGCCCACATAGACGGGACGGCCATCGCGGGTCGTCAGCAATAAAAGGCCGATGTCGGGGACACCCGCCAACGTCTGCCCGGCAGCCACTGCGAGGCTTTGACCCTGCTCGCGCACGCGCCCGGCGAGAAAAGAGCGGTTCGCATCGCGAACTTTGGCGACGAGTTCGGAAAGCGTCACGCCATGGAGAGCAAGCTTTTCCGGCACCGGCTCAACGCGGATCTGGTCCGGACGGCCGCCGACGATGTAAGTCAGCCCGACGTCGTCGAGCTTCGCGAGTTCGACCTGAAGGCGCTCCGCCAGATGAAAGAGGGCGTTGTCCTCGTAACGCTCCACGCCCGGCTTGGGCGCGAGGGTGAGCGTCGCAATGGCGACATCGTCGATACCGCGCCCGACGATCAGCGGTTCCGGGATTCCGAGCGGAATGCGATCGTAGTTGGCACGCACCTTCTCGTGTACGCGCAAGATTGCATCGTCTTGAGATGTTCCGACGAAGAAGCGCGCGGTCACGAGAACGCGATCGTCATCCGTATTCGAATAGACGTGCTCGACCCCGTTTATGGCCTTGACGATGGTTTCCAGCGGCTCGGTCACGAGCTTCACCGCATCGTCCGCCTTGAGCCCGTCCGCCGTCACGAGGATGTCCACCATCGGCACGGAGATCTGCGGCTCCTCTTCGCGCGGCAGCGCCACGAGCGCGATCAGGCCAAGAACAAAACTGGCCAGCAGAATGAGCGGCGTCAGCGGGGATTGAATAAATGCCCGCGTCAAAAATCCCGAGACGCCAAGCCGGCTGTTGGGCGTCATGGCTGCACCAGCCGGTCGCCTGCGGTCACGCCCGCCAGGATTTCGACATCCTCGCGTCCGTCCTCACCCCGGACGGAGCGGCCCGTCTGCACAACGGCATCTGTGAACCTCCCGCTCTCCCCTTCGAGGTGCACGAAATCGAGCCCGAAACGACGGAAGACGTAGGCGCGCGGAACGACGTAGGCGCGCCTCTTTCCGGCCGAGATCCATGCCAGCACACGCTCGCCGACGAAGTAGTCGCCGAGGCCTGCAACCTCCGCATCCGCGATAACACGTCCGTTTTCGAGTTGCGGATAGACCTGCGTGATACGGCCTGTCTTCAGCGCCGCCTCCGAAAGCCCGAGACCACGCGCGCCCAAAAGAACCGCATCGCCCGCCTTCATGAAACGAGCATACCGCTCCGGGAGTTCGAGACGAAGGAGATAGCCACCGGCCGCCATCGTCGCAACGCTCTCTCCCGGCAGCACGACACTGCCTTCGGTCACCGGAACTTTGAGAACGCGGCCAGACGTTGGAGCCAGCACCTCGCCCTCTTCGATTTCGGTTTCCGCCACCGCGCGCTCGGCCTGCGCCGCCTTCAAATCGTTCACTGCGACGTCATGGGCCGTCCGCGCCTGATCCACGCGCGATTGCGGCGAGACGCGCTGCTGAAGCAGCGTCGTCGCTCGCTCAAGCTCGACGCGCGATGTCTCGACACGAGAGCTTGCGGCCACGATCCGCGCTTCGATCGCTTCGATCTTGAGCGCGATCTTGGGATCGACAACAAGCGCAAGCACCTGGCCTTGCCGAACGGCATCGCCCTCGTCGATTTTCAAGGACGTGACCGTCCCCGGCGTACGCACACGGGCATGAACGAGATCCCGGCTCCGGACAGTGGCATACACCGACTTGAGATCGTCGACCTCCGTGGCAAAGATCGGAAACGAGGAGCCCGAACCGCGCTCCGCCGCGTGCGTCACGGCTGTGGCCGAGAGCACAAGGGCAGCGCACGCCCACGCCGTTCCGGCAGACGGAATCATGAAACATCCTTTTTTGGCTGAGCGCCCGAGGCGGCGCTTGACATAAACATAAGCAATATCTAAATTAGCAATTATGAATATTCAAGACCTCGAAGCCAACAGCGAAGCCGCGGCCGAGTTTCTCAAGGCGCTCGCCAACCGCCATCGTCTGATGATCCTGTGCGAGCTGCACAACGGCGAGCGCTCGGTCTCGGCGCTGGAAGCCGTCGTTCCTCTCAGCCAGTCGGCCCTGTCGCAACACCTCGCCAAGCTACGGGAAGGCGGCTTCGTCGCAACCCGGCGCGAAGCCCAAACGATCCACTACAGCTTGGCCGACGCTCGCGTCGCTCGCCTCATCGGCGTGCTGCACGATCTTTTCTGCGGACAAGCCACACCCAAACGTCGGAGGATTTCGAAATGACGATCGACCGCGCCGTGCTCGCGTTCGCGGGCAGCATGATTTTACTCAGCCTCGCCCTCAGCCACACTTACAGCCCGTATTGGCTGCTTCTTACCGCCTTTGTCGGGATCAATCTGCTTCAGGCCGCCTTCACGCGGTTCTGCCCCCTCGCCTACGTTCTGAAGCGGCTCGGCGTCCGTTCCGGCGGCGCATTCTCCTGCTGTGATACGCCATGACAACGCATGGATCGCTCGTCGCAGCAGCGATTGAAACGCCCCGTTCTCGATGGATGCCTCGTGCAGCGCTCCTGATCGGGCTGACCGTTGCAATAGCCCCGGCACAGGCATGGGCGGACAACCCTCCGCCCTTCGAAACGGGCGGCAATCTTGCTGCGGCCCGCGCCGCGGCGAAGGATCTTGGCGAAAATTTACGCTCCGAACTCATCGCCGCATTGAAGGCGGGCGGCCCCTCGGCTGCGCTCGGCGTTTGCCGCACCGTCGCGCCCTCTATCGCTGAGAACGCCTCCAAAACGCATGACCTGACCGTCGGTCGAACGGCGCTCAAAGTGCGCAACCCGGATAACACGCCCGATGCGTTCGAACGACGCGTCCTGGCCGACTTCGTGCGAAAAGCTGCGGCCGGAAGCGATCCGGCGACACTCGAACACGCAGAGATCGCCACCGAAAACGGCAAAAGCACCTTCCGCTACATGAAAGCGATTCCGACCGCGGCAGAGCCGTGCTTGGTCTGTCACGGAAGCAATATCGAAGCCAGCCTCAAGGCGGAGATATTGGAGCTCTATCCCTCCGACGAAGCGACGGGTTTCGTCGCAGGCGAGCTCAGAGGCGCATTCACCGTCCGCCGGCAAATACGATGACGGGCGTCGGCCGGGGGGAAACTCACCTCCGAACGCGGGCGCTGAGTATAGGCCTTGGGATTGGGCCGCAGAGCCTGGGGACGTAAACAAAAAGAAAGATCAGCCAGCCCGCCATCCACAAAATTGCGGATACGCGGATCGGATCTGGCGTGAGAGAAGGCGCGAACGGCGCCGACACCCGAACAAACGCTGAAATCCAGACCAGCGCGAAAGCGAGCGCCAGAGGCTTGCCCAATAGGAGCATATCGCCCCGCCGCACCATGATCGCGCGCGCCATGATCGCGAGGATCGTCGCTCCCATGGCACCCATCGCCAGCGCATGGATAGCGTCCGACAATGCGATCCACTCCGGCCGGATCATTGCGAGCCCAACCAGAAACAGCCCTGCCGGCAGCCAGATCCAGGAGAGGTGTAACAGAAGAAGTGCGGGGTAGCGGCGAACCTCCCAAGTCTTCCAGCCAGCCGTTCGCAAAAGATGCAACGCGCCCGACAAGATGAAAACGCCCCCTGCCACAGGATCACGCGCAACCACCATAAGCAGGCCACCGGCCGCAAGCGACACCGTCGCGAAGACGGATAGAACCGAACTGTCTCTCACGGACATCCGCACCCGTTGCCGCTCTAGCCAGCTTCGGGTGAAGGCGGGCACGGCGCGCCCGCCAACGAGCGAAAGCAACACTGCAAAAGACAGAACGATGACGGCGGCGCCATCCGGTGGAACGGCATGCCGATAAGCTTGGAACAGAAAGAAGAGATCGCTCGAAATCAGCACGCCCATAGCAAGGACAAGCCACGCCCTCGACCAAATGCGAAGCACAGCGATCTTCCAGATCAGCAGGCCGGCCAACGTGACAAGATAAGCCTGCGTCCCCACCATAAGAACGGCGTAAGGCAATAGCCCCGCCCAGAAAAAGCTCAGGCGCGAAAGAACCCATAGAGCGCACACCGCCATCGTGAGACGCGGCGCGACGGGGCCTTGCTGCGTCCAGCTTGGCAAAGACGTAAGAAGATAACCCCCGACGGCGGCTCCACCCATGCCGAACGCCAGTTCGTGCGAGTGCCACGCCACCGCGTCCGGCCCGACCCGGTGAGGGGCGAGCCAGACAAGAGGCACGACGAAAGCAGACAAAGCCGCAAGCAGGAACAGCGGGCGATGCGGCGCCTGCCAGAACGCACAGGATGTCCGCATCCACCCTCGCAATGCTCATGCTTCAACAGATCGCCCGTAAATCTATGATATCCTCCGAATGCAAGACTTCACGGAAGTCATGTCCGCGCCCGATCGGTTTGGCGGCTAACGGGCGACCGTCACCGGACAGGGCGCGCGGTTCACGATGTCCGCCGACACGGAGCCGAGAACCATGCGCTTGACGGTGGTCTTCCCACCGGAACCGATAACGATGTGGTCGTACCCGTGTTCTTCCGCGAATTGGGAAATCGCCCGCGCCACGTCCCGGCTTTCCGTTTCAAGCGTCTCGACCTTTTCGGCACCCGCCGCTTTCGCCTCCGCGGCCGCATCGTCCAGAAGCTTGCGGACTTGAGGCCCCGTCCACAGACGCGCCGACGCATCGCCACGGAGGTAGCCGCCGATCAACTCGTTAACGGCGAGCAATGTGAGGTTCGCAGCCGTGGCGGCTGCCAAGGCTCCGGCCAGACGGGCCGCAACTTTGCTGTGCTCGCAATCGTCCACCGCGCATAGAATCTTTTTCATCCAAGCGTTCCTCTCTTATGCGATTGCCGAAATCGCATAATCCTAGAGGCCGCCCGCCGCACGGCAATTGAGGCTCGTCAAAGTTGTACGGGTTGAAATCGCCCCCGCGATTCCACCGAAATCGGAACGGCTCTAGTTATCCACGAGGTCTCGATACTCCACATCGTTGCGCTGTGGGCGCAAACCAAGCATGTGGCAAATCCCGTAGACGAGATCGGCCCGGTTCAGGGTGTAGAAATGGAATTCGGTCACACCGCGGTCCACCAAGCCGAGCACCTGTTCCGCAGCAAAGGCCGCAGCCGCGAGCCGTTGCGTCCCACGATCGTTTTCCAGCCCCTCGAACCGGCGCACCAGCCACGCCGGAACGCCAACGCCCACTCTAGATGCCATGGCGGCCACGTGCTGGAAGTTATGGATCGGCAGGATCCCTGGAATGATCGGGGCGGTGATACCGCGAGACCGCGCGCGTTCCTCGAAACGAAGAAAGCGATCCGTATCGAACGCGAATTGGGTGATGATGCGCGTCGCACCCGCATCGATCTTCGCTTTGAGTACTTCGATATCGGTAGCCAGCGTCGTAGAATCCGGATGCCTCTCCGGATGGGCGGCCACCGTGATTTCGAAGTCCGCAACGGCCTTCAAGCCCTCGACGAGATCCACCGCGCGCTCGTAGCCACCGGGCGTCGGCACGTAACGCTCGCCAGGAGGCGGATCTCCGCGAATGGCCACGATGTGGCGCACGCCAAGGTCCCAATACATTCCGGCAATACGATCTATTTCGGCTCGCGTAGCGCCGATACATGTCAAATGCGCGGCCGGATGGAGTGTCGTCTCGCGAAGAAGACGCGCAATGGTCGCGTGCGTACGCTCCCTCGTCGATCCTCCCGCGCCATAAGTCACGGAGACGCTCGTCGGCCGCAGCGGTTCGAGCCGATGAATGGACCGCCAAAGCGCCTCTTCCATGACGGCCGAATTGGGCGGAAAGAACTCGAACGAGACATCGATATCCCCCCGTTCCAGAAAGAGGCTCTTCCGCTCCGGCCGCGAAGGAAAGCGCACCAGATCCGCCTGCTCAAAGGCCATCGTCTTCTTGCCTCGAATCACCTTGATCGACCCTCACCGTGACGTGCGAACCGGCGCCGCGAACGCACCCTCGCGCCTCGCCCGCTCGAACCCGTGTTCGTGCACGCGCAGAACGTGCCCCGCGAGATAGAGCGACCCGAAAATCAGGACACGCCCGGGCTGGCGCATCCCGGCTTGAGACAGACGGAGCGCCTGGACGACACCGCTCGTCGGGATCACGTCGAACCCTTCCCGGGATGCGACCCCGGCAAGATCCGCGGCCGAAAACGCGTTAGGCTCATCGGGGATAGGTACCGTGTAGACACGCGAGACGCGTCCCCTGAAAGGCGCGATGACGGACTGCGCATCCTTGGCTTCCATCATTCCCCAAATCAGATGCACATCACGCGGATCGCGCGCGGCAAGCTCGTCGAGCGCCTTGGCGATGACGCAGGCCGCGGCCGGATTATGTCCGCCGTCGAGCAGAAGCTCGGTGCCGCGGCTCACACAGGCGTTGAGATCGCCGTCATCCAGGCGCTGGAAACGCGCCGGCCACGTCGCCTCGCGAAGGCCGTGTTCGAGCGCGCCGACCGAAACGCCCTCGTCGAAGAGAACGCATGCGGCAGCGATAGCGAGCGCCGCATTCTCCACTTGATGCGCGCCCGCCAAGTGCGGCACCGGCAGATTGATCAGCCGGGCATGAGACTGGAACAGAAGCCGTCCGTCTCGAACGCTGACATCGAAATCGCGTCCGAAGACATAAAGCGGCGCGCCCACGGCTTTCGCCCTCTCCGCGATCACGGCGAGCGCTTCGGAGTGCTGGCGACCGACGATGCACGGCACGCCAGGCTTGATGATCCCGGCCTTTTCCCGCGCAATCGCCGCGATCGTCCCGCCTAGGAAAGACACGTGATCGATGGAAATCGGCGTGATGACCGTCAACTTCGGCTGCTCCACCACGTTGGTGGCATCGAGCCGCCCTCCCAGTCCCGTTTCGAGAAGCAGGAGATCCGCCTGCGCCTCCGAGAATGCGAGAAAAGCCGCAGCCGTCGTGATCTCGAAATGCGTGATCGGCCGTCGACCGTTCGCATCCTCGACGCGCGACAGGTAATCCACCAGCGCATCCTCGGAAATCGGCGCAGCGCCCGTCTCGCCGGCCAGCACGATCCGCTCGTGAAAGCTGACGAGATGCGGCGAGATATAGGAATGCGTGCGGCAGCCGAGCCCTTCCGAAATAGCGCGTAGGAACGCGATCAACGATCCCTTGCCGTTGGTGCCTGCCACATGCACGACGGGCGGCAACCGGCGTTCGGGCGAACCGAGCGCCTCAAGGAGGCGCTCGATCCGCTCCAGCGACAGATCGATCGATTGCGGATGCAGTCCCATCAGGCGCGCAAGGAGGAGCGTGCTGACGGGAGCCGCCGCAATGTCGACGTCACAGGTTGTCTGATACAAACTTGTAGACATGCTCTTTGGCCTCGTGACCCTGTTTCAAGAGCTGACCGATCTCCGCCGTGATTTGCGATTTGAACGCATCGTCTTTGATGGACGGCAGATTGATCCGAACGTTCATGATCGCGCCTTCCAGGCCGGCGTACGCCTGCTGGGACGCCACGCCGAGATCGCTCAGCGCATTGCTGTTGGACTTGCCGAGAAGCGACTGGCTGAGTTCCAACACGTCCACGCATTCTTTTGCGATGGAGAGCGGAGATTGAACCGCCTCCTTGTATCCGTTCTGGATGGCAGCCGTTCTCTTCTGCTTATCGTCGTCCGTCTCCTTGGGGAGCTTGAACGCGGCCATGACGGCGTTAAACGCCTCGGTATCGAGATCGACACGCCGCAGAAGCCCGGCCGCGAGCGCATCGGCCTTGGGCAGCGCCGCGTTGAGCTCGTCCGTGAAGGTCTCATAGCCCTTCTTGCCGATGCTGAGCCGGCATACCATCGCAACCAGCTCTGCACCGAGTGCGCCGGACAGCGCCGCAACGCTACCGCCGCCCGGAGCGGGCGCGTCCGAACCGAGGATGGCGCCGAATTCTTCTAGGGACATTTTTACAAGCATGAGTGCCTCTTTCTTCTCCGTGCAAATCGCAAACGTAAGCCGTTGGGTGGCGGCAGGATGGAACTTTCAGAACAGGCCTTCGATCTGGCCTTCGGCGTTGAGCTGGATGGTTTCCGCGGCAGGGACGCGCGGCAAGCCTGGCATGGTCATGATCTCTCCGCAGATCCCGACCACGAACCCCGCACCTGCCGACAAGCGCACTTCGCGGATGGGAAGCTCGAAACCGACTGGCGCGCCACGCTTGTTCGGATCGGTAGTGAACGAGTACTGCGTTTTCGCGATGCAGACGGGCAAGTGTCCGTACCCGGCCTCCTCCCACTGCGTGAGCTGATCGCGAACTTTTGCATCCGCCTTCACCGAATCGGCGCGATAAATCTCCTTCGCGATGGTTTCGATTTTCTCGAACAGACCGATGTCCTCCCGGTAGAGGGGCTTGAAGTCCGCCTCCCCCGCTTCGCAGATGTCCACGACCTTCTGCGCAAGCTCAGCCGTGCCTTCCGATCCCCGTTCCCAGTGACGGCAAACGATTGCGGAAACACCCTGGCTCGCCGCATACGCCTGGAGCGCTTCGAGCTCCGCATCCGTATCTTTGGCAAAGTGGTTGATGGCGACGACGGCGGGAACGCCGAATTTCTTGACGTTCTCGATATGCCGTCCGAGGTTGGCGCAACCCGCCTTCAGAGCCTCGACGTTTTCCACGCCGAGATCGTCCTTCTTCACGCCGCCATTCATCTTGAGCGCTCGAACGGTCGCGACGATGACAACGGCTTTCGGCTTGAGACCGGCCTTCCGGCACTTGATGTCGAAGAATTTCTCGGCACCCAGATCGGCTCCAAAGCCCGCTTCCGTCACGACGTAGTCCGCAAGCTTGAGCGCCGTCTTCGTTGCCATCACGGAATTGCATCCGTGCGCGATGTTGGCGAACGGCCCGCCGTGGACGAACGCGGGATTGTTCTCCAGCGTCTGCACTAGGTTGGGCAGCATGGCGTCCTTAAGGAGCACGGTCATGGCCCCATCCGCTTTCAGTTCCCGGCAGTAAACCGGAGACCGATCCCGCCGATACGCGACGATCATATCGCCGAGACGCTTGCGAAGATCGTCGAGGCTCGTCGCAAGGCAGAAAATAGCCATGACCTCGGACGCCACCGTGATATCGAAGCCCGCGAGCGCCGGGTATCCGTTGGCGACGCCGCCGAGCGAGGTCACCGTCTCGCGCAGAGCGCGGTCGTTGATGTCCAGCACGCGCCTCCATACGATGCGGCGCGTGTCGATATCGAGCGCATTCCCCCAATAAATGTGGTTGTCGATCATCGCGCTCAGAAGATTGTGAGCGGCCGTGATGGCGTGAAAATCCCCGGTGAAGTGGAGATTGAGATCCTCCATCGGTACGACTTGTGCGTAGCCGCCGCCCGCCGCGCCGCCCTTCATGCCGAAACAGGGGCCGAGCGAAGGTTCGCGCAAGCAGATCATCGCACGCTTGCCGATGCGGTTGAGACCGTCGCCGAGACCGACCGTCGTCGTCGTCTTGCCCTCGCCCGCAGGTGTGGGCGAAATGGCGGTAACGAGAACCAGGTTGCCGTCCGGCTTCGAATCCAGATTGCCCGCGTAAGCCGCGCTGACCTTTGCTTTGTGCGGCCCGTAGCGAAAAAGATGCTTTTCCGGAATGCTGACCTTGCCGGCGATCGTCTCGATCGGCTCGAGAGCGGCAGCGCGCGCGATCTCGATGTCGCTCGCAACCTTGATGCTCATAGCCTGTATCCTCTGCATGTCATGTTCGACTGAGGTCGAACGGGTCCTGTGGCTTCCCGCGACAAACGGGCGGCCTTGCTCATTTATGGTTTGTGGTAAAGTAGGAGGCGGCCTTAGCTGCGTTGCAGAACAGGGGAGCTGTTTTACTGCGTGCGACCGAGGCCGCCTCCATTCCGCTAGAACATCACCCAGAAGATGATGTAGCCCGCTGCCATGGAGGCCATCCCGCCGAGAAGCGCGAGGTAGGGCAGCATTCCAGCTCGCGTGGGGGGAAGCTCAGTCTGGCCCTCGGGCAGCAGGTCGGCGAGCATGTCGGGCGGGAACTTGCCCTTGTCGACGACGTAGTGCCGGTACCAGAAGAGCGGCGTGGAGATGAAGGCGGCAGCCAGTCCGAGGAAGAGGATGTGGTTGCCCCACAGGTTGGCGCCGACTCCGATCAGGAACGCATTGACGTATGCCAGCCCCGTGCCCGCCACCATCAGCCAGTTCGGCGCGCGATACGGCCGCTTGGCATTCGGATTGTCGAGCCTGTGAATCCAGCCCGCGTTCAGGTTGAGATAGTGGAACAGCACGTAGTTCACCGCCGAAACCGCCATCACGAACATGTAGTCGGACATCAGAAGCAGGATCGCGTTGAACCCGAGGTCTGCCCACATGGCGCGCGTGGGCACGCCATTCTCGTTGAGCTTGTCGAGCCACTTCGGCATCCAGCCGTCATGCGCGCCCTGGTAAAGCGTGCGGGACGAACCGGCCATCGCCGTCATGATCGCGAGGAACAGCGTGAAGGTCAGCATCACCACCAGAAGCTTGGCGATGAACTCGCTTGCACCCACCATGCTGGCCAGCGCGACGCCCACACCTTCGCCGGATTCGATGCCGGGCGAACGCATGTAGTCGACGCCGAGCACGCCCTGGAAGACAAACGGCACGAGCGAGTAGAGAAGCACACCGAGCACGCCCGACCAGATGATCGCCTTGGCGCCGTCACCCTGGGGGTTCTTCATTTCGCTCATGTAGCAGACGGCGTTTTCTGCCGCATACGCTGCCCATGCCGCGAGGAAGAGACCGCCAATGAAGAGACGCCACCCTTCGAGATTCCATTCGCCGTTGAGAGGAACGAACGGAGTGAAGTTGTCCATGTCGATTCCGCCGGTGAACAGCGGAATGAGCGTGACGAACAGCAGCGGAATAATGCCGCCCAACGTAAGGATGATCTGAACGCGCGCTGTTTTCGCAATGCCCGTGTGCTGAATGCTCCACACGGCCACCATCAGCACGGTGCCTACGATGAACTGCGTGTTGATGCGTATCGAGAGATCTTCTTTCAGGAAGTTCAAATCGAGCAGCGTCAACTTCCACGTATTGAGGACGTGATCAGGCGGCAGAAAGATCGAGAGCAGATACCCGGATCCCAATCCCGAACCGATGGCGAGAATGGGACTCCATGCGAGCCAGTTCGACCAGACCGACATGGGGGCGATAATGCGACTGTGGCGAACCCACGCGGTGGCGCCATAGACGGCCGTGCCGCCGGATTTGTTCGGATGCATGGCGGCGATTTCGGCGTAGCTGAAGATCGCTACAAAACCGATCATCACCGAGATGAACCAGACGAGGGGCGAGATCGTGCCTGTGACGGCTGAAATGCCGCCGAGGCTGAACATCACGAGAGCGGGCGAACCTGCGGCGATGAAGACCACCTGCCACCAATTCACGTCGCGTCGCATTCTCTGGGTGTCCGCACCAGATTGATAGGACACCCCTAGGGCTTCAGCTTTTCCATACTCCATTGTCGGTCCTCCCAGGGTCCGATGAATGGAATCAAAAGTCGGCTTGCATGCCCCCCGTTTGCCGATTTATCGGTCATTCTTTATGCAAGCCGACCTTGATTACCTCCCGTTGCTATCAAGTATTATTAGTCGATTAGTTAGTTCATTCGCGCGGAAAGGACCTAGCCTTCCAACTCTAGCAAATGATTTTCGAGGATCTGGGACTTGTAATCCCAAGGGCCGTTGATGCCCTCAAGCTGCAAGTACCATTCCGCCGTCTGCACCAGCACCTCGGCCGCGATTGTCCCACACACTTGGCCTGCGAGGACATTCACGCCGTACCGGGCAGCTTCGGCTTTCAGCAGATTGTAGATGCGGTGCAACGGCGTCTTGAGCGGGTTGCTCACTTCGCAAGACACGATCGTGACCGCCTTGCCCGTCCGCCGATGCGTGTTCGGCAACCCGATCACACCCTGGATGTTCGTGAATCCGCCGGTCTTTCCGCGCACGTAGCTTGCAAGCTTCCGGGCGATGGCAAGATCCGTCGTATCGAGAACCACGTTGAAATACGCGTCATGCTCATCGAGCGCGCCGACGATGGTTGCGCCTGCCGTCGGATGCATCTTCGCCGGGCCGAGATCCGGCGCCCGATCGGGATCCTTCTCGATCACGTCGCGGAGACCTTCGTAATTGCCCTTACGGATCGCGGTCAGTCCCTCGCGGTCCGGCCGGCGTGCGTTCTTTCCGGTGAAGAAAATCGGAACGCCATGGCGCTTGAAAAGCTCCTTGCCGAGATCTTCGGCAAACGCGACGCACTCCTCGATGGTGATGTCCTTAGCAGGGTAGATCTCGATGGTATCGACCGCACCGATACGCGGATGGCGCCCGTGCTGCTTCTCCATGTCGATGAGCTCGTACGCCTTCGCAGCAGATGCCAGGATCGCCTCCCTCACGGCCTCCGGCCGACCCAGCACCTCGACCGGCAAGCGATCGAAATCTGCGTCGGGCTCATAGCCGATGAGCTTAACCCCTTTTTTGTCCCGGAAGGGAGCTACGATCTGCTCGATCACCTCCTTGCGGGTGCCATCGCTGAAGTTCGGGTCCGATAGGATATACTGGGCCATGAGCGTCCTCCTGAAGTGCGGTCCCGGTTCGGCATGGCCATCCGGGATGCGTTACGGTGCTCCACGACGTCCGTGGTCACTCCCTGCGAAGGGGTCAAGCAAGCATCGGGGTAGGTTTAGCCTACCCACTTGGGTAGACGCTCCTATCCGAACGGGCAGCTTGACGTCCCACCCTCACGGTATCCCCGAATTTAAATTAATCAAGCGATTAATTATTATGCGCTGCGCCAATTCGTGTTTGCAATGCGAGACGTCGAAGCCCGGCGGCGCGTTCGAACACACGAAAATGGCCACATCGTCCGCGCACATATTGCTCCCCGGAACGCACTTCGAAGAAGCATCGCAGCGCGGGAGTTTCCGCAGCAGCGGGGAAAGGGCCCATGGCTGAAGTCACCCCCGCGCGACTTAGCAAAGACGAGGTCAATCGCCTCATTCATTTCATCAATCTTAGGTTTGCTACCGCACGGAATACCTGCCCGAAAAGCCCGCCACCGGCCTCTCCTGATCGGCCCGCACAGTCCGCTCGGCGCGAGTGAACCTTGGGGACGCAGGCTGACAATCACGGCACGCGCAATGCGAGCATCCCGGACGTTGTGCAATGCGATCCCTGATGCGCCGCAGCCCCACAGAAAAAGCTTTGGACGCGTGCCTCCTGCGGCTATCCGAGGCGGCAAATTTCGCGCCCGATGGCTATGGCACGGTCAAAGCGCGTGCTACGTTGACGAAAGGAGGACAACGTCGGCCTCTGACTTATCGGGCAGCGCCGCTCGATCTAGCGACTTCGCTCATAAACACGAAACGGTGCGTGAGCTTTTCGCGCCGATCCATACGCATCTCTCCGGATGCGGACACTAATTAATCTGTCAATTTAATGCTGAGCTAGGTATCGATGGCGGGCAAGAAGAAAGAAACCGAGCCAAAACTAGGGCGGAGACGCGCAAGTACTGCAGGTCCGGGAGCAGAAGATCTTGCACGTATTGCGCTTGATCTATTCGCGGAGCGGCACTTCTCGTCCGTGACCATCAAGGACATTGGCCACGCCGCTAACGTCAACAGCGCCATGATCTACTACCACTACAAAGACAAGCTCGCACTCTTCAACGCCGCCATCAACAGTACGATCAACGAGGCCTTCCGGCACTTCGCCGAACATTGCGATAACGAGAAACACGACAATGCCGTCTCGGCGATCAATGAGTGGTTCAACGTCCACGTGACGCTCCACAAGCGCCTGCGCAACGTGATCAAGATTAGCCTGGATTGCAGCGGGCCCGAGTTTGCCGAGGCGCGCGGCTCGATCAAGCGCTTCTACAATCACGAGAACGAGATCCTGCGGAAGTTCATCCGCGACGGCATCCGGACAGGCATTTTCCGCGACGTGGAGCCGGCCACCACGGCCACGATGATCTCGGCCTTTCTCGACGGCGTCCTCGCACGCTCTCTCATCCTCAAGGATTTTGACATGCTCAAAACCGTCGAGGAATTCAAGCGCACGCTATGGCAACATCTCGGATACGAAGCCGCTCACCGAAAATCCGCAAGGGTGGCCCGTTCGGATCTGGCCAACAGAAAATCCGCATAACGCACCGGCAAGGTGCCGTCTTGGCGGATCGATCCGACGCTGCTCGTCCCGGCATGGGCGCGTTTCGTCTATCAGTGCAATTTTTCCCCGCGTCCGGATCCTGCCGGACGTTGTCTGCGCCACGGCGTCGGCTGCCCGTTGTTTGAAGCGGCGACACATGCCCACGCTCGCTATTTAAGGAACGCCCGGAAGCGCGTCAGCGAGTAGGCAAACAATGCAGCTCCGATCAGAAACAGCATCAGGAGCTGAGGCCAGACAACATCCACCCCCGCTCCACGGAACAGAACGGCTTGCGACAGCATGACGAAATGGGTATTCGGCGCGAAGAACATGATGTTCTGCACGATGTCGGGCATGCTTTCGCGCGGGGTCGACGCTCCGGAGAGAACTTGCAGCGGCAAGAGGACAAGCATCAAAAGCAAGCCGAACTGCGGCATCGATCCTGCGACGGTAGCCAGAAAAATACCGAGAGACGTCGTGGCAAACAGCAGAAGTGCTGTACCGAAGAAGAAAAGAAGCACCGAGCCTTGAAGCGGCACGTGCAAAAGCCCCTGCGCGATGACGAGCAGGGAAAAGGTCGAGGACAAGAGCACAACGAACCCCATTGACCACACCTTGCTGATCATGATTTCCAGCGGCGTGACCGGCATGACGAGCAGATGCTCGATCGTTCCATGCTCGCGCTCGCGAATGAGGGCCGCACCTGCCAGGATGATCGAGAGCATGGTAATGCTGTTGATGATGCTGGTAATCGATCCAAACCAGCCTTTGTTGAGCTCGGGGTTGAATCGTGACCGGAGGCTAAGCTCCACCGGAAGCGCGACCTCACCCCTGTAACGCTGCAAAAACTCGCGGATCTCTCCCGAGACGATGCTCTGAACATAGCCGCCCCCCGTGAACGCCTGCGACATGCGCGTTGCATCGACGTTGAGCTGGATCACGGGAGCTTTCGCGGCCAGAAGGTCGCGCTGGAAATTGGGAGGAATATTGAGCGCGAATGTGTCGAGGCCGTTATCCATGCGCCGATCCATTTCGGCCACGTCGATCATCGACGGCGTGATGAAATACGGCGGATAGAACGAATTCGCGATCCGTCCCGACAGCGGCGACTGATCCTCGTCGACGATGGCGATCGTGGCGCGATTGAGCGTTTCGGGGATAGAGGTTGCGGACGTATAGACTGAAACCGTGAACGAAAAGACGATCAAGACAAGCATCACCGGGTCGCGAAGAAGACCTCGCAGCTCCTTGATGCCAAGTTGATAGATATTCGCCCACGACACCGCTCAGCTCTCCTGCTTCTTGAGGAGAAGCGTGCCGATCGCGATTAAAACCGGAACGGTCAGCGCGAGAGGAACGAGCGAACTCGTAAGTTCCGCAAAGCCGAGCCCCTTCGAGAACACGCCGCGCGAGATGGTCATGAAGTAAGTGGTAGGGTAGAGCTTGGCAATGATGGCGCCAGCCCCTTCAAGCGACGACACCGGATCGACGAGACCCGAGAACTGCACGGCGGGGAGGAGCGTCAGAAGAGATGTCGCAAAAATCGCGGCAAGCTGGCTTTTCATGAACGCCGAAATCACAAGCCCAAGCGCCGTTGCCGCCGAGACATAAAAAAATGCCGCGAGGGTGAACACCAGGAAGCTCCCCGTGAACGGCACCCCGAACGCGAAGACGGCGAACGCGGCGAGGATAAAGAAATTCAGCATAGCGAGCGCTATGTAAGGCAATTGCTTGCCGAGCAGGAATTCGAGCTTGGTCACAGGTGTCACGTAGAGGTTCGTGATAGAGCCCAGCTCTTTCTCGCGCACGACGCAAAGTGCCGCGAGCATCGCCGGGATCAGCATCAGAAGCAGCGGAATAACCGCAGGCACCATGGCGACGAGGCTTTTTACGTCCGGGTTGTAGCGATAGCGGATTTCGAGACCGAAATCGCCGAGCGTGGCGCCACGGCCGAGCGCTTCCCGCGCCCGTGCAGACACCCACGCGGCGTGCATTCCCTGCACGTATCCGCTCACGGTCTCGGCGCGTTGGGGATTGGAACCGTCGATCCAGCCGCCGATCTGAACCCCCTTTCCGCGCATCACGTCCCGCCCGAAACCGGGTGGAATTTCCAGCGCCACATTCAGCGCGCCGCTGCGCATGCGCCTGTCCATGTCCTGATAGTCTCGCAGCGGCGGCTGCTCGACGAAATAGCGGGACCCGGAAATTTCGAGCACATAGTCCCGGCTAACGCTGCTGTCGTCACGGTCGAGAACGGCGAACGTCAGATCCTCGACATCCATGCTGATGCCGAAACCAATAACGAACAGCAGAATAAGTGTCCCCAGCATCGCCATCGTCGCGCGGATAGGATCGCGCTTGAGTTCCACAGTCTCGCGCTGCGCATAGCTGAACATCCGCCGCGGGTTGAACAACCGGCGAGACGCGGCGCTCGCGGCATGCGCGCCTCGCACATCGGAATGCGGCATGGGTTCTGTGCGCTGCTCGGGCTGCGGCCCGATCGCGTCTTCCAGAAACGCCACGAACGCTTCTTCCAGATTTGCCGCACCCCGGGCCTCTATCAGAGAGCGCGGCGTGTCGCTCACGAGCACCTTTCCGGCATGCATGAGCGAAATGCGGTCGCAGAGTTCCGCCTCGTTCATGAAATGGGTGGAGACGAAAATCGTGACGCCGTCCTTACGCGAGAGCTCGGCCAGGATATGCCAGAATTCGTCGCGTGCTATGGGATCGACGCCGGACGTCGGCTCGTCGAGAATGAGAATGTCCGGCCCGTGGATCATTGCAACGGCAAGGGACAAGCGCTGGCGAACGCCAAGCGGCAGGGAGGTGGGCAAAGTGTCCATGACGCCGGAAAGATCGAAGCGGCGGGCCATATCCGCAACCCGGTCCAGGATCGCATCTTCCGGCATATTGAAAAGGCGTGCGTGCAGATAGAGGTTCTGCGAGACGGTAAGCTCGCTGTAGAGCGAGAAAGCCTGGCTCATGTAGCCCACGCGTTTGCGCACGGCCATGTCTCGGGGATCGACCTCATGACCGAAGAGCTTCGCCGAACCCTCGCTCGCGGGAAGAAGGCCAGTCAACATCTTCATCGTCGTCGTCTTGCCGCAGCCGTTCGAGCCCAGGAAGCCGAAAATCTCGCCACGCGGAATAGAGAAAGTCACGTTGTCGACGGCTGTGAAATCGCCGAAGCGCATGGTGAGGTTTTGCGCTTCGATCGCGTAATCCTCGCCGTTTTCGGCAGGAGGCGGCGGAATCTCGACCTTGCGGTGATCCTTGCGCTCCTCTTCCGGCAGCATGGCGATGAAGGCATCGTCGAGATTGTCCGTTCCCGTTTGCGCGAGCAGCTCGGCAGGCGTCCCCGTCGCCAGGATCTTGCCCGCGTTCATCGCGACGAGCCAATCGTAGCGCGCAGCTTCCTCCATGTAAGCCGTCGCCACGATGACGCTCATGCCCGGCCTGCTGGCGCGGATGCGGTCGATCAGCTCCCAGAACTGGCGTCGCGAAAGCGGGTCGACGCCGGTCGTCGGCTCGTCGAGAATGAGAAGATCGGGATCGTGGATCAGCGCGCAGCAGAGGCCGAGTTTCTGCTTCATGCCGCCAGACAGCTTTCCCGCCGGGCGGTCGCGAAACGGTGTAAGGCCGGTGCTGTCCAGGAGAACGGCGATGCGCGCTTCGCGCTCGGCACGGTCTTGTCCGAAGAGGCGCCCAAAAAAGTCGACGTTCTCGAAGATCGAGAGCGTGTGGTAAAGGTTTTTTCCAAGTCCTTGCGGCATGTAGGCGATGCGGGGACAGACATCGCCGCGGTGCCGCGCTTCGCGCATGTCCCCACCAAGGACGCTCAGCCGCCCCTCCTGCATCTTGCGCGCACCCGCGATGAGTGAGAGCAGGCTGGATTTTCCCACGCCGTCGGGTCCGATCAGTCCGACCATTCGGCCCGACGGAATGTCGAGCGAAAGATCGTCGATGGCCTTCACCATCCCATAGGTGAGACGGAGGTTCTCGAAATGGACGACGGGAGCTGAGCGTTCACCTGTCATCGTGACGTTACTGCACGACGTTTGATGCAAGATGAGGGGGCCAGGCAACGTTCTGGTCCAACCGGACGTAAGCCATGCCTGGAAGGCCGGTCTTCACCTGCGTGAGATATTTGAGCAGCAGATCTTGGGGGATGTGAGCACGCACCCGGAACATCAGCTTGAGGCGCTCATCCTCCGTCTCCACAGCTTTGGGCGTGAACTGCGCCACATCCGACACGAACGACACCGAAGCCGGGATCACGAGATGCGGCGCCGCATCCAGAACGAGACGTACGTCCGCTCCGAGCGGAACGCGCCCAGCTTCCTGCGTGGGCAGGAAGAAGGTCATGTAAACGTCCGACACGTCGATCATGTTGAGGACGCGGCCACCGCTCGAAAGCACTTCCCCGGCCTGGGCGACACGGAATTGGACGCGCCCGTCGCGCGGCGAGGTCAGCGTGCTGTCTTCGATGTCCGCATCCAGGCTTTCTATAGCCGCCTTCGCCGCTTCGACGGCAGCTTCCGCGTCGATGACCTGCGCCTTGGCCGCTCCGATTGCGGCGTCGGACGCAGCAAGCGCAGCCCGCGACGCGGCGAGCGCCGCTTTCGCGCGTCGTTGGGAGGCTCGGTCGTCATCCAGCACCTGCTGAGAGACGTTGTTGTTGCGGACGAGATGCTCGGAGCGTGCAAGCTTGCTCTCGGCTGCGTCGAGTTCCGCCTGGCGTTGCTCGATGACAGCCTCGGCAGACGAACGCTCGGCTTGCCGTTGCGCCACCAGGCTGCCAGCCGTATCGATTGCGATCTTTGCGCGGCGCAGCTGAGCTTCGGCTTCGCGCCTTCGCGCGACGAACTGGGCGATGTCCATATGCGCCAGCGGCTGACCGGCGCGGACGAAGTCCCCTTCGCGCACGAGCACGTCTTTCAGTCGCCCCGCCGTCTTGGCCGCAATGTCGATTTCGACAGCCTCAAGCCGGCCGTTTCCGCTGGCAAAGCCCTCAGGCAGGCCCGTATCCGTGGCCTTCTGCCAGACAACGTAGCCGATTGCCACCGCGGCCACGACGGCCAACGCAATCAGCCGATCTCGGTGTTCAAACTTCATTTCCGGTCCTTTTGTGCACAGCGTAGCGATAAAGTCATCGTCACCCTTCCCGATCCTTGTCTTTGCTCAAAGGCGGTAACTTTCTCTGGCCTGCCGGCTCATGACCCTACGGAGATGAAACCTGAGATGATGCACGCGTTGATGATATCGATAAAGAAGCCACGCACGAGCGGCACAATGATGAAGGCGCAATCTGCCGCACCGTAGTGGTGCTGATCGAGCGTACGGGCGCACTCGGCGTACAAGGCAGCACGGAGTTGCTCTGGGGACCGGAAATTTCGCCCGTCCCATGTCCCCTCATTTCGGAACGAAAAATACCGAATGCAGATGAGCGACATCGAAGCGAGCGGCGACAAGATCCAGATCGCGCCGATGCGATATCTGCAAAAGAGTAAGCGGAACGGTGCCGTCGATGGGCGTCTGAGCGGCACCCGTGAGTTGCTGCACACCCTACGGATGGGGCACAATTGGCGTGGCAGAGTTTTGAGCGTATTCACGCGATAATCGGACGCCTACAGTTGGACGCGACGAGAAGGGCACCTCCTTATGACCCAGAGTTCCACACCCCAATCATGCTGCATCGTCGGTGCGGGCCCTGCAGGCATGATGCTGGGCTTTCTCCTGGCGCGTGCAGGCGTGCCAACGACGGTGATCGAAAAGCACACGGATTTTCTGCGGGATTTTCGCGGCGATACCATTCATCCCTCCACGCTCGAAGCCTTTCACGAACTGGGACTTCTCGACGAGTTCCTGGCGCTTCCCCATCAGCAGGCCCCACAGCTCCATGCCGAGATCAACGGCACACAGACCACCATCGCTGACTTTTCGCGACTTCCGACCCGGTGCAAGTTCATCGCGTTCATGCCTCAATGGGACTTTCTGAATTTCCTTGCCGAAAAGGCAAATGCCTTGCCGTGTTTCGAGTTGCGCATGGGAGCGACGTTTGCAGGTCTCGTGCGCCAGGGCGAGCGCGTTGCCGGCGCGCGGGTCGTGGACAGCGTGGGTCGGGAGGACATCCTCGAAGCAGACCTGGTCGTTGGTGCCGACGGCCGGGACTCGCGCGTTCGGCGCGACGTTGGACTTGAGGTCGAAGACCTCGGAGCCTCTGTCGATGTGTTGTGGATGAGGCTCTCTCGCCCCCCCGACGACACCGTCCAAGGCATGAGTCACGGCGGACCGAACCAAGGCCTGATCCTGATTGATCGCGGCGATTTTTGGCAATGCGGATATGTCATCCGCAAGGGTGGTTTTTCTGAAACGAAAGCCGCCGGATTACCGGCACTCCGCGCCAAGCTCGCCGCCGTGGCGCCGTTGCCCAGCAAGCGTTTCGACGAAATCGAAGATTGGGATCAGGTCCATCTTCTGAGCGTCCGCATGGACCGCCTGAAGACATGGTGGGCGCCCGGCGTCCTGTGCATCGGAGACGCCGCACATGCCATGTCCCCGGTGGGAGGTGTCGGCGTCAATCTCGCGATCCAGGATGCGGTGGCAGCCGCCAACATTCTCGCAGCACCCCTACTTCGCGGCACGCTGACGGACGCACACTTGCAGGCCGTCCAAAAGCGCCGCGAGTTTCCGACGAAGGCGACCCAGAAGGTTCAGCTCATGATGCGCAGCAAGCGCAAAACGGGCGACGAAACCAAGAAAAGCGGGCCACCCGCCTTCCTTCGCATGATTGGCCGCTCCAGGATCCTGCCGCACGTAACCGGGCGGCTGATCGGTCTCGGCTTCCGGCCGGAGCACGTGAAACGCTAGAAGCTTTACGTTTATGATGGAAACGATGCCTCCCCCTCACCCGGCGCGTCATGACGGAGCCATGCTTCGCATGGACGGGGAGAGGGACAGGGTGAGGGGGCGCAGCACGCGGTTCCGTCTAAGTCAGAACGGCTCTAGCCCGATCTGCGCATCGTCGCCTGTGCCGTCCTCACGGCCCCGCGTCTCCCTCCGGAACGTAGATGAGACGCCCATCCGGAAGTCTGTATGTTATTCCGGCACGAACACCCTGCCCCTCGCCGATCTCCCCTGACGTTTCGTATTGCGTCAGATCCTCACCGTCCTTGATCGTGATACGCATGTCGTCCTCACCCGGGTTCTCGACCACCACGACATTCTTGTTCGCAAAGGGATTGAGCGGGTTCTGCACGATGACGATCATCAGGATCGCAATGACCACAAGGAAGACGTCGATGAGGTTGACGACGGAGAGCAGCGGATCGTCGCCGTCGCTTTGATCGAGAAAACGCCTGCGCATCACCGCGCCTCCGGTCCGCGTTCGATCGCGCGGAGATCCTGAAGCAACCAGCGGCGCCGGATCGTCAGGATCGTGAACGCGATGGCCGCGCTCAGGAGCGCGAGGATGACGGCGGAGAATGCGACGACGAGGTTTTCCCCGACGCCCTTCGCATTGTTGCTGGTCAACGCCAACAGCGCAGGACCCATGGGGATCATGGTCGCGATGAGACCCAGCATCGGGGCGCTGCGCGATACGATCCTCAACCATTCGAGATCGTGCAGGATCCAGATCTCAAGATCGTCGCTCGTCGCGCCGTTTGCGGCCTGAAAAGCAGCGAGGCGCGAGCGGTAGCTGCCACGCCACCGCTGCCATGCCTCAGCGAGGAACCTGCCGAGAGCCACAAAAGCGTAAGCGAGCCCCGCCAGGATGAGACACAGCACGGGCATCAGAAACAACCGCGCAAGCTCGTAAAGCCACTGCTCCAGACCCGTCATTCTGCTGCTCCCGATAACGTCTGACGACGGTTGGAAATGATTTGCGCGAGCACACCGGCCAGAATGCACAACAGAACGGCAACGAGCCCGATCCACAGCGAGAGAGGAGCGTCCGCATCCCGAGCGGCTGCGGCTTCTTGCAGAAGAGGTCCGCTGACCTGCTCGCCTGCTTGCTCGGAAGACGCCCGCTGTGGATCGACCGTTTCAGATTTGTCTATCCCGTATTGTACGGCGAGTGCTGAGACATAGGATCTGGTCGCCGCCTCTCCGACGCTTACATCGTGCTGCTCGCTGAGCGCGTCCCAGCGCTCGACAAGCTCCTTGCGCGTGGCTTCACTCGCGTCCCAGTAGCCTTTACGAATGGCTTCGATCAGGCGTTCGATGATCTGGCCCTGTGCCGTGGGATTGTGCTCCTCGAACCAGTCCCTGAGGCCAAGCTCGCGGATGTCGTTCACGAAGGTATCGTGCAGCAGCTGCCATTGATCGGCGCGGACGGTCGATGGCGCCGTGACCTGCCACCCCCAAAGATTGTTGGTGGCATTGAGAAGCTCAAGCGTGCCGGCATAGCCCTCCTGCTGCATGGCGGAAATCCAGTAGGGATTGAGCGCGCGCGTGCGGACCTCGTCTGCGAGATGGCGGGCGGCCGACGCGACACGGGACGTCGTCTCACGAAGATCTGCGATGTAGAGGGATGGGTCGCGCCCGTCGAGATGGCGAATGGCGAGCGCAAGACCGCCGAGGTATTCGAAGGGATGGTCGGTCGAGAGCAGACCATTGAGCTGCGACGAGCGGGAAAGCACCGCGGCCTCGGTGCCCTTGAGCTGCTCGGCAAAGAGATTGATGTCACCGACATCGAGGCCCCAGTCCTTCGCGCCATAGGCATATTTGAGTCGCGAAAGGAAGGAGTCCGCGAGGGGAGCGCTGCTCTCCCAATCCGTAGAGCGCAACGTGGCGTCCGGAAGGTCGGTGCCGTAGTCGCCGGGTGCGTTGCTGAAGATCCGCAGCGCCGCCAGCCTCCGAGCCTCGCCGGGCGCATATCCTAACGCAACAAGTTTATGGGCAACCGTCTCGCTGCGCGCTGCAATTGGATTGCCCGCCGCCTCCGTCGCAGCAAGCTTATCGATCGCTTCGGCCAGGAGGCGCATGAACCCGTCGAACTGATCGCGATAGACGCTCGTGACCTGTAGCACGCTGTCGATGCGTGGTCGCCCAAGCTCCGCTGCGGGGATGATGTCGAGCGCGACCACGCGTCCGGCTTCGTTCCACACCGGCCTCAGCCCCAGCGCGTGCAGGACTTGCGCTTCGAGTACGCCAAGATGGCGCATGCTTTCGGTGGCCCAGAGACTGAATGCAAGCTGCGTCGGCGCGGCGCCGTCATGCTCTTGCCGGTAGCTTTCGACCAGCTTGGTCAGCATCTCGCCGCCCGCTTCGTAAGCCGCGCGGGTCGGCACCCTGTCCGGCTCGAATCCGAAAAGATTGCGCCCACTCGGAACATCGGGATTGCGTATCGGGTCCCCACCCGCGCCCGGCGCAACGAAGCGCCCCTCCAGGGCACTCATGAGGGCCGGGATCTCGTCCGTGTCGGACAGATGACGATCGAGATCGGCGGCACGCACGAGATCGGCGCGCAGGTCCGGATCGCTCACCTCAGAAAGAGGGGCGCCATCGCGCACATACCGCTGCAAAAGGCGATAGGGCGAACTTTCGCGAAGCGCCGCGGCGTCGCCCGCAAAAACCGTATCGAGGTCCGATCCAGCGCGGCGATGAAACGGCGCACCGAGCTGTTGCATGACGGTCGTCAGCCGATGATCGGCCGCCGCAGGAACGCCGAACGTGTGCAGACCAAGCGGCATCGCGTGCCGTGACAAGGCGTGGATGTGATCTTGCAACAGCGGCACAAAGGCCGCGAAGTCCGCCTCGATGCGTTCTTCGCTCCAGTCCATGTCGCGATGAAGGTTGGCAGAGACGACAGCATCCCGCAGCGTGGCGCCGGTGCGGTCGCGTACGGGCCCGTCGTCGAGCTGCGCATATTCCTCGATCCAACCCTTGAGATCGCGAAGCTCGTCGTAAAGGCCGGCAGGAGCAAACGGCGGCGTCTGATGACTGACGGTCACGGCACGTCCCCGGCGTTTCGCCTGAATGGCCTCTGCGACGTTGTCTTGAATGTAGGGATAGATCACCGGCAGATCGCCCACAGCCAGAAAAGGATAGTCGCTCGCCGCCAGCCCGCGATCCTTGCCCGGTGTCCATTCCTGCGTGCCGTGCGTGCCTAAATGGATCAGAGCGTCGGCCGAAAAAACCTCGCGGACGAAAAGATACGCGGCGAAGTAGGCGTGGCCAGGCGCCTGATGCAGATCGTGATAGCTCTCGCCAGGGCGGCCGCTCCGCGGAAGCTGCGGCATGACGATCAGCTTGCCAAGCTTAAGGCGCGGGATGACGAAGTGCGCCTCTCCCGCCACCTGCGTGACGAAGGGGTCTTGATCGGGGTCGCCCCACCGCTCGGCAAGCTCCGCGCGCCGGCTCGGCGGCAGTGTGTCGAGCCAGCGACGGTACTTGGCAACAGGAACGCTTTCGGCAAGCCCTTTCGCCAGCAGATCCGCAAGACTTTCCGGACGATAGACGCCCTCCAGCATGCGTTGAGCGGCGCGAATGAGTTCGGCTTCCGTGTGCTTAGGCACGTCGTAGCCTGCCGACGCGAGCGCCTCGATGAGCTTCTCAAGACTTTTGGGAACATTGAGATGCGATGCGGACAGGTTCTTCTCGCCCGGCGGGTAATTCCAGAACATCAGCGCAATGCGCTTCGCATGTGCCGGTTTGCGGCGCAGGGCCGCCAGTCGCGCAATCTTCGCAACAAGAGCCTCGACCTGAGTGGGTATGGGGGTCGGTGCGCCGTTCTCGACGGCGTCGACGACCATCGGATCGCTGATCCCCCATGTTTCAGGCAGCGCGAGAAAGGGCGCAACGAAGGGCTGAGGGATGCCGCTTTGTGCGGCGTCCCAATGATTCCCGTCGCCGTTGCGATAGTTGATGGTCTGCAGCACGGGAACGCCGAGCTTAAGAAACTCCTCCGCGCGCCGAGGGCCGTTCTGCAGATGGGTCGCGATGACGAGAACGTCGATCTTCGCCGATCCGACTGCGCGCTCAAGCGCGTCCTCGGGTGCGGGTTCGAACCAGAAGACAAACGGCAAAAGACCTCGCGCCTCACTCGCGTGCACGAGCGCGTCGATCGCCTGCGTTTCCATACTCGACACAAGGCCGCGGTGAATGATGATCCCCACGCGCGGCGCGTTCGGCTTCCAGCGCTCCCTTCCCCACGCCAAGTAATCATCCGGCGACGCAAACGGATGCGGGGCGGCAGGATGATAAAAACCGACCGGCGAAACAGCAGCGGGCTTAGGAGCGGCGTGCGTATCCTGGGTGTCCGTACCCCATGCGGAGATGGCCGCAAAAAGCGTTCGGGCATTCTCCTCGCCCCCGCTGGCATAAAAGCCGATCCATGCGCGGGCACGATCTTCCGGGATATTACCGAACGCAGGCGGACCGCCCCCGATACGAATCCAGGGAACCTGCGACGCGCGCAGCGCCGCCCCGACACGCTGCTCCACCTTGGCCAGATCCATCGGCCGCGGTGTATCGAGGATCACGAGATCGATGTCCTTGATCCACTCCTTCGCCTCACCCATTCCGCTCTCGACGTAGATGTGGTCGAGCTTAAGATCGGCTTGCGCCGCAATCGCGCTCAGCTTTTCCAGCTTTCCCGACAGCACGAACGTATCGGTGATGATGCGAACATGGCGCGTGGGCGCAGAGGATGCACCCACACCGGGATCGGCCAGGGCCGGATGCGCCTGTGCCATCAACCCGGCAGCGACGATCAAAAACAATATGGCGCGCGCGCCCGGCATCATTCCAATCTCTCTTCCTAAGGTAACGGGCGCGCACCGAGGCCGACCCTGCCGACAAAAAAACGGGCCCGGCCAGATGGGAGGTACGGCCGGGCCCACGGACGATCATGCGTGAGGTGTCGAGCGGCACCTCCGCGTCGTCCATCAAAAGCGCGTGGTGATGCCGCCATAGACGGCGCGACCGTCACCTGGCCGCACGAAAGGCGAAGCGACGAGCGGCGCGAACGGCGATCCACCGCTCCTCAGAACCGTCGGCGTCGCGGCGAAATCCGCTACGTAGGCTTCGTCCGTCAGATTATGGCCCTCGATGAAGGCCGACCAAGACTTGTCGGGCGATTGCCATCCGATCTTCGCGCCGAGCAGCGTGTAATCGGGAACGACAAAGGCGTCACCCCCGGAGCCATCGAACGTGGTCCGCCGCTCGCCCATGTAACGCATGTTCACCGACGTGAAGAAGCCGGACGCGTGCTGGTAGCCGAGTTCCGCGTACACTTGGTGTTCCGGGATGACCGGCAGGCGCTCGTCGCCAAACACCGCGTCTCCATCGAAACGGAAGTCCGCGTAGTTCCAGACGAAGTTCGTGAAGATACTGTCTCCGCGATCCAGAACATCGATGAACGGCACCGCCTGGACACCGACTTCGATCCCGTTGTGAACGGTCCTGTCCGCATTGAAGGCGACGGTATTGCTCGACGAGCAGACAGGCGAGGCGCACTTCGTCAGAATCTCGTCGCGGAGCCGCATATGATAGAGCGTCACATCGTACTTGAAGCGCTCCCAGCCGCCGCGCGTGCCGATCTCCCACGTCCACGCCGATTGCGCGTCAAGCTCCGGAGCAGCCGCGCCGTAGACCGAGAACATGTTCGCAAAGTCAGCCCCGCTCGGCACCTCGTAGCTGCGCGTGACGTTGGCGAACAGGAAATGATGGCGCGCATGCTCCCAATTCATCCCCACCTTGGGATTGAGAGCTCCGAAATCGCGATCGTATTCCAATGGCGCTGCGCCCCGCCCCGGCTGAGGAGGGTTGTGATACTGCGGCGGAGGCCCCATCGGGTTCGTCGGCGCGACCGCGCCGCCCGCATACCCATCGTCCAGGATGCGCGTCGTATACACGCCCTGCAAACCAGTGAAGAGCCGCACGCGCGGTAAGATTTCGATCGCGCTCTCCGCGTAGCTTTCCACGAGCCAGGATCCGAAGTCCCAATCGTAGAGCTGCAGTCCCTTGTCCCGGCCCTGGTTCGCGTGCCGGAAGCGATCGAAGTCGCCGGTCGTGTATCCAACCCGGACGCCGGCGACAAGCTCGGTGGGCAAGCCCGCAATGCGCGTCTGATGCTCGACGCGGCCCGACACGCCAAAGTCTTGCCACGCGTAGTCGATGATCCCCGCCATCGGAACCGGCAGGTGATGAAGCGTGGTGTTCAGGAAGTAACCGCCGAGCTCGTACGTCGTGTCACCGTCGCGAATGGTCGTACGGTTGGCGATCCGCTGGTAATCGAAATCGAGGTGGGAGTTATAGGCGGTGCCCCAGCTCGGAATGCCCCGGCGATTAGTCTCAAGGCTGCTCAACGGGATCGAATCGCCCATGTTCATGTTGGTCTGCCCGATTGCAAAGAACGTCCGCGACTCGACGTTTGCATTCGGGCGCCAACCGATGTTCCCGCTGAACCGATAGTTCTCTTCTTCGGTGTGCCTCACATAGCCGTCGTTCTTCAGCCACGATCCTTGAAGGTACCAGTCGAAAGCCCCGTCCGAGCCGCCGTGCTCAAGTTGGGTTCGCATATGGCCGAAGCTGCCGCCGGATAAAGTGACCGCGGTGCCGGGTGCCGTGATCCCGGTCTTGGATACGAAATTGAGCGCACCGCCTGTTGCGAGGGCACCGTAACGCAGGCTGTTTCCGCCCCGATAGACTTCGAGATAGTCGGCAGCGTTGACATCGAGAAGCTGATTGGTGAGGCCCGCTTCGGTGCGCCCGACCGGGAAACCATCGAGATACGCACGTATCCCGCGGCCGTTCCGGCTGCCATCCGATCCGATATCGCTGCCCCGCATAGAGATGAACGCGCTTGAACCCGCGCCCCGCTCCGTCACGAACACGCCGGGGACGGTCGCGAGAACGTCACCCGCATTGACGAGGCGCCCAGGCTCTCTATCGGCAACAGGCACCACGACTTCCGCCCCGGGCCTGCGAAGAAAGCGCTGCTGCTGCACCTCCATCGGAGGCGGATTTGCGCTTACGGCTTCTGCGGCGATAGCGGAGAGACCGGAAGACGCGCCGTCCGGCGAACCTGTCGCGGCGCCGCCTCGCCGAGGCGTTGCGGGCGCCACCACAATGCCTTCCAACAGCACGGTTTCCTGTCCGGACTGCTCGTCGGCGACTTGCGCCGGTGCAGCCTCGGCATAAACCCCCACCGCCGCCACAGCGACGTACACGCTCGCTCGAAATCTCATCGGCAATCCCCGTTTCGGATGTTATAATATCCGACATGGCGGATATTATCCGCGCAAACGGTTTCGTCAAGACGGCTCGCCGTCCCAAAGCGCGCGCCGGCATCCCTTATGTCGGCGGACCGCTCGCATGTCTGCGTCGTGCAAAACCACACAGCGGGAGCGCGCATCGTCACTTCCAACGCGTCCTCCTCCAGAAGCGAGATCGCCGGACATCGATTGCTCGTGACGACGGTGTCGACTTAGCGGTCTGCTTGCGCCGGCCCCTGCTCGTTTCTGGCTTGCTCGAACCAATTGAGAACGCGCGCGCGATGCGCTTCGCCCCAAACCTCGACGAACCGCCGCGTCCTCGAATGATCCGCGTGGGAAAGCTCGGCAATCCTTGCATTGAGGAACGCAGGCGTTATCTCGATGCCGCACGCGACCTCGATACAATGTCGCCAATCTTCATAGGTCTTGAGAGGTCTTTCGCTCATGCCTGATCGTCCTTTCCGATGATGGATGCATCCCGGCGAGGCGCATGCACCTCCTCATCCGCAATAATAATGCCGACGCTCTTTCAGCCCGCCGTCTTGCAGCCTGAACAGAGGCCGTGCAGTTCCAGCGTGGTCGCTGTCAGCGCAAAACCTTCCGTGTCGGACCATTTGCGAAGCGCACTTTGAACGGTGGGCACGGCGAACTCTGCAACCGAGCCGCATGCGTCACAGATCGCAAACCCGGCAGCCGGCCCTACGTCGGGGTTCTGGAAAGCGGTAAAGGCGTTCAACGATTCAAGCTTGTGCGCGTGTCCCGCCTTGATGAGCTTGTCCAACGCCCGATAGACGGTCTGAGGCGCGAGCCGGGTCTGTCCCTTCAGAGCAGCCGTGATTTCATAGGCGCTTAGCGGTCGCGCTTCTCGTTTCATGACGGCGAGAACGAGCTGTTCGTACTCAGCTCCACGAAGCCTCTTTCTGGATCCGTCCATCCCGCATGTCCTCCAGAGCGACGAAGGGACTTGACGGATGTTATAACATCCGTCACGAATTCGTCAATGCTTGGAGATCGATGCATGGTTTCGGAACTCGTGGCTCACTTGAAGAAATCGACGATGTGCAGCGATACGCGCCTGCCCGTCACCGTGCTTTCGCGCTGCTTGAGCGTCGAAAAAACGACCATGCTCAATCATGTCGATCCCAGCGCACGGACCGCTCTTCCTGATGCCCATCTCACGTGGGTTTGTGAAGCAGCCTAAGGATGAGCGAACTGTTCAAAAAGCTACAGCGCAGTTCCGCCTCGTGCATGCGGCGAACGGTAACGAGTCGTTCGCCGTCCGTGCTGCGGCGTTGGAACGACCCCGCGATCGAAGCCGCCGTGTGGGCGCGCTGCTGGACGCCGGACGCCGTTTGCTCCCTGGATCGTTTTCCCTGCGCCGACATGCCCACTGTCGTGTTCAGAACCTCCGCAGCGGAAGCGGAGATCGATGTGTCAACGGCCTTGAGCGAGGCGGCCGAGCATCTGGAAAGCTGTGCCTGCGCACTTGGGGCACTTGCGCTCGACATCGAAAGCTTGATCGTCCGCTTTTCTCGCGTGACGGGCGCCAACGATGTGGAGGTCACGCTTGAGGCGACATGCGATGACGCCCCAACGCCTTTTCGCGTCGCACTGGCGCGATCCTGTTTGCTGACGACCTACGTCGGAGCGACTCCCGAATGGGTGCCGCATACCCATGTGGTGCAGGCCGTTCAGATGCAACGGCGCTACAGCGGACCGCGTTTCCAGATGCCGCGGTTCGGCGTGAGCATCGTGCGCGGCATGCGCTCGGGGGCCGGCGCCCTCGTCTATCGCTCTCCCGCCAACTCTCCGGGAACGCCCGGCCGCTTATCCCTGCAGCTCACAGAGATCGAGCGATGAACCTCTTAGTGCTCACGATCGACAGAGCTCCGCTTTCCACCAAAGGAACACCCTGAATGGACCTCCACATTTCCCGCCTCCAAACGAGCCAGCGCAAGCGTCCAAGTCGCGATGTGGCAGAAGCGGCCGTGCGCACGCTGATCGAATGGGCCGGCGACGATCCCGACCGCGAAGGCCTCCTCGGCACACCGGATCGCGTCGTCCGCGCCTATGAGGAGTTCTATGCCGGATACGCAGAAGATCCGGTCGCGATCCTCAAACGCACGTTCGAGGAAACCGCCGGTTACGACGAGATCGTCATGCTGCGCGATATTCGTCTCGAATCGCACTGCGAGCATCACATGGTTCCGATCATCGGCCGCGCCCATGTTGCATATCTGCCTGAAGGACGCGTCGTCGGTATTTCGAAACTTGCCCGCCTCGTCGAGATCTACGCGAAGCGCCTCCAGATCCAGGAGGTCCTCACCGCGCAGATCGCCGATACGATCAACGAGGTTCTGAAGCCTAAGGGCGTGGCCGTCCTCATCGAGGCCGCGCACCAGTGCATGACGACACGCGGGATCAAGAAGCCCAGCGTCGTCACGATCACCAGCCGCATGACGGGATGTTTCCGCACCGACGCGTCAACCCGCGCGGAATTCATGGGGATGCTCAACGCACGGCCTCTCGACGCGATTTAAGCCGCAGAACCTCGACAATTCAGGAAACGTGGAGACCCCATGCTAATGAAGCTGGCGGGCAGGATGCTCTGTGACCCGTCGCAGAACCTGAACGGCGTCGCCCAGGACGATGCGATGTGGGCATAAGCAGGCATTGAGCTTTATGGGAAAATGGCTGGCTTAACGGGAGAAATTTCAAGCTCCACAAAGCCCGCAGGGCTCGGGAGCAACGCGACCCGCGGCGCGCGCCGCGCCCCCGCGGAGCGCCAGCACACCTGCAAGGTGCGCGAACAGGCGCGTGAGCGATAAAAATGGCTGGCTTAACGGGAGAAATTTCAAACTCCCCACAAAGCCCGCAGGGCTCGGGAGCAACGCGACCCGCGGCGAGTGCCGCGCCCCCGCGGAGCGCCAGCGCACCTGCAAGGTGCGCGAACAGGCGCGTGAGCGATAAAATGGCGGGCCTGACGGGACTAGATTTGAACACTTTAGCGGATGAACTAGCCGAGTTCACAAGGATGTTGAAGTCCGGGAACGTGGCCACTCTTCCTGAGCCATAGTGGATATTCGGTGCCTTTTGATTGAACCGCTAGCGCAAGTCCAGTTCGGCGAACTTCTCTTCCGCCCAGCCTTGCCCGGTACGCATGGCATTGTGGCACCATGCCGAAACCAAAAGCACCATCCACGTGCGTGATCGCGCTGCGTTGCTCACCTGAGCAGCGGGCGGAGCTTACGCGCCGGGCGGCAGGGCGGGGGATTGGGGTGTTTCTCCGGGCAGCGCTGTTCCCTGCCAATGACAATTCTCCCCTTCTGCGGCAGCCGCGACAGCCCTCGAAAGACAATGTGGCGCTGGCAAAGGGGCTTTTGCAGCTCGGCCAGATCGCAACGAACTTGCGGGATCAAGCCCGCACCGCGGAGCTGGCCGGCACGTTGCCGGAAGATGAGCGCCCGCTTGAAGATATCCGGCAGCAGCTTGCGGCGATAAAAACCCTGCTCATGAAGGGCCTTGGCGTCCGGGAAAGGTAAGGCCCGGATGATCCTGAAGGCTTCGCAACGCGGCGGCGGAAAGCAGCTTGCGCTTCATCTCCTGAATGCACGCGACAACGAGCACGTAGAAGTGCACGAAATCCGGGGCTTTGCCTCTGACGATGTTGTGGGCGCGCTGAAAGAAGCTCACGCGACAAGCCGGGGCACCAAATGCAGGCAGTTCCTGTTTTCCGTCTCGCTGAGTCCGCCACCGCAGGAGCGTGTAGCCAATGAAGTGTTTGAAGACGCTATCCAGCGGATCGAGGAGAACAATAACCTCAAGGGCCAGCCGCGCATCGTCTTATTCCATGAAAAGGAAGGCCGCAGACACGCCCATGCTGTCTGGAGCCGGATCGATGCCGAAACCATGACAGCGCGCACTCTTTCCCACTTCAAGCTCAAGCTGCGGGACATCTCGCGCGAGCTATATCTGGAAAATGACTGGAAGATGCCACGCGGGCTGATGAACAGCCGCGAGGCCGATCCGCGCAATTTCTCTCTGGCGGAATGGCAGCAGGCCAAGCGCTTGGGGCGCGATGCCCGCGATCTCAAAGCCATGATGCAGGAGTGCTGGGCGGCTTCCGACTCCCATGCTGCCTTTGCGCAGGCGCTGAAAGCGCGCGGCTTTACGCTGGCAAAAGGGGATCGGCGCGGTCACGTGGCTTTGTCACCAGAGGGCGAGATGTTCTCCGTTGCCCGCATGGTGGGTAAGAAAGCCAAGGAGGTGCGCGCGCGTCTGGGCGATCCCGAAACCCTGCCGGATGTGCATCAGGTCAAGGCGCAGATCGCCAAGGATTTATCGGCGACCTTCAAACGTCATATGCGCGAGGCAGACGAACAGAAGCGCCGCGATCTCGCGCCGCTGGAATCCCGGCGGCAGGTCATGGTTCAGGCGCAGCAGCAGGAGCGCGCCCGGCTTATAGCCAGCCAGCAAGAGCGCTGGCGGGCGGAAACTACCGAACGGCAAAGCCGCTTTCGCAGCGGTGTGCGCGCCATCTGGGATCGCCTCAGCGGCAGACACGCCGAAATCCGCAAAACAAACGAGCGCGAGGCCTACGCTTCTCTCGCCCGCGACCGTGAGCAGCGCCAGCTTCTGATCTTTGCCCAGATGCAAGACCGGCAGGCCCTGCAGGCAGATATCAAGGCCATGCGTGACCGTCACGCCGCCCTGCTGAACGACTTGCGGCACGATCAGCAGCAGGCTCGGCAGATTGCGCGCCCTGAGGCGGGAAAAGAAGTGCCTCGGTCATTCCGGCCCCCTACCATGGATGAGCGCCTCCAACGGCTGCGGGAAGGGAAGGCCCCATCCAAGGCCGGACGAAATCGCGATTTCGATCACGAGCGCTAATACTGCCACCGAAAAGCCAGCTCAGCGATGCAGCAAATGCAAGCGTAACAATCCAGAGGCTTTCTCTATGAAACTTCGCTTGCCGCGCCGATCAAGCTTTCTACCCGCTGCATTGTTGTTTCTGGGCGGCGTGACATGCGGATTTGCCGCCTCTTACGCGCCGGATTGGATCGGCAAGCGGATGAGCCGTCACACCGGGATCATCCAGATCAGCAGCAACGGGACGCAGGAATGGTTCCTGAAAGGCTGCCGTCATCGTCTCGGCGGCCCCGCCATAGAACGGCCCGATGGCAGGAAGGAATGGTGGGAATACGGAGAATTCATACGCTCGGAATCCCCCTATCCGAAGCCCGGGCGCAGGCCTGGTGACATGGCACTGTTCGATTAGTCCTGCAGCGCGCATCACGCTGCCGCTTGGTGAAGCTCCCGCTGCACAGGCGCGATGCCGCGATACCGGCCCGATTGCTGGATAATGCCGACCTCATCGGCAAGAGCAGCGAAGGCCGTTTGAAACTCTTGCTCCCCCAGAAGGGGCACGGCTTTGACACGACACCAGTTCTGATAGCTCACCAGCACCTCATCCAGCGACATCGTCGCGCGCGGCATGCCAATGAGTGCTTCCAAACAGAAATCCTCGACCGAGCCAAATGCCGATGCAGGCGCACTCGGCTCCATACGCTGGTTTTTACCAGCGGCAGGCTGCGCACGATGCCCTGTGGCCAAGAACAGTCCTAGAGAAGCGCCAATCTCAACCAGTAGCGCCACGGCGATGATAAGCGACAGGCGAACACTCTCTTCGCCAAGACCGAAGATACGGCTCAAAAGCGTTACTTGCGGATCGCTATCCTGCCCCGCGCCTCTGTCGCGCAGCTTGGCGCTTTCTACTTGAAGGGCAGCCATCTGCCCGGCCAGCCGGTCTTCTTCCTTCGCGGTAGCGAGTTCTGCGCGCAAAGCGAAATACGCCGCGCAGAATTCGCGGCTTTGCGGCTCGGTGGCGTTGGCGCAGCCCTTGGTGGCGCTCCAGCGCCGGTTCTGCCGGTGCCGTTCGATCTCTTCGGAAACAATGGCAGCAGGGCGATGCGCGGGCAACGCCTTGCGGCGGACATTTGCCTCGGCCATTGCGCTTTGCATACGCGCGTATTCTTTCGACATACTGTCGCGCGCATCCACCAGCGCGCCGCGTGTCTGAGCGGCAAAGCCGGTGGCGCTGAGAAGCGAAAATCCCGCGAAGAACGCAAATGCAAGCGAGCCGAGGATTGCAGCCACGTATCTCTTCTCGCGCCACCTCCACGCAATGAAGAACGGCAGCAGCGCTTTCAGGATATCGGCAGCGGCTGAAGCTGCGCCGAGAGCATGCGCCTCCAGCAGCATCTTGCCCAGCGATGACAAGCACAGCCAGTTCATCGCTGCCGATACAGCGCACATAACAAGCGCTGTGCAAATGCCCGTAATGAAAATAGCCTGCCGCACTGCAGTATCGCCTCCGATCAACGGAGGACAATGGAACATGCGCGACTGCCTGCGTTGGGGGAACGCCAACGCATCCTTTGATACTTTCCCCCGCCCTGATGGTCATCCTGATGGATAGTCCGAGCGACTTGGCAGACATGACGCGGGAAAGGAACCGGCGATGACATTGGGTAACATCACCACGGAACGGGCATGGGCTGCGCTGCAAGATGCCTTTCGCCGTGATATCCGGCGGCCCGTCAAATACGAAGGTTCCGACTGGTATCAGATCACGCCGGAAGAACAGAAGGTTTTCGGAATTTCGCTGACCAGCATGCCCCCTGTGGTGACCGCTTATCGCTACTACGAAGAGGTTCTGGGCCTGACAGACACGGACATTCTATCCCCCGCCATTATCGCTGTTATCAGGCAGGATGTAGCCCACCGGTTTGGCATGAAGCCACAGATCCTATGCCATTCGGAATTTGAGAACTTCGCAAAGTTGTTTGGAATCAGCCGCCGCACGGCCCATGCATGGTTCATCAAGCACGAGTTCTGGTGTGTACGGCGCGGCATCCAAAGCTATGAGGATGATGACGCGGGGTTCTTCTATTAGACAGCTTCATCCGCATGGGATTGCTCATACGCATCCAGCGCCGCCGACAGCAGCCGCGCCTGGCTGATGCCATCGCGCTTGGAAAGCGCCGCAAGGCGCTCTGCATCCCGTTCGAGAATGGAGAGGTTCTTCTGTAAGCGCTTGCCGGTCTCGGGCGGGAGCGCTGCACGTATTGGAGACGGCGCTCCGCGCGGCGCTTCCGGCTGAAGGCGCAGGTGCTCCCGAATGGCGTCGAGTTTTTTGAAGATTGTCATCGGTGTGATCTTTGAGGGAAACCGGGGCGCTCTCACCGTCCCCGGTCGAAATCCTGCTTGGCGCGTCCGCGCTGCAAGGCGCGGGCATGGCCGGTTTGGAAGTTCTCGCGCGCGGCTTTCAGGCGCTCGTCGATGTGGCGGATGCGGCGTTCTGAGTCCTTGTCGATCTGCCGCTTTACTTCCGTGGCTTCCCAGCCGTTCGGGGTGAGGTGCAGCTCGGCCCGAGGCTTGCGCCGGGCTGCGATACGCTGGTCAAGTTCCGCTTTGGTGACTACACCGGAAGCGGCGCGACCGAACTCCTTACTCACCGCTCGTAACGGAGAGCGCTGTCGCGGTCACGGCGATCCTCTCTGCTGGCGCTGCGCTTGTCATTACGCCGCTCGCCCTCCTGAGCGTCGCGGGCGTTGTCCTTGGCTTCCTGGATGCGGTCCTGCACGGAACGCACGGTCACCTTGCCGTCAACGGGAACGGAATCGAGCTGCATGTTGAAGCCCTCTCCATCCTTGTGCTGCCACACGGCCCCGATGCGGTTGAAGTAGGATTTGTTATCGTCCCCTTCCCGCACCTGATAGGCGATGTGGCTGGGCCGTTTGCTGTCGTGGTCGTTGCTCATGGTCTGATCTCCTTATGTGTCAGGTTGGTCTGTAGCCTTCCACATATGCCCAATCTCCATTCCGATATTGGGCGAAAGACTCAAATTCCTTCGGCGCAGGCTCGCGCATGACGCGCAGCCATTTGCTGCCGAAGCGCCCGGCGACCTGCACACGCTCGCCTGGCGGATGGAACGGATTGGGCAGATACAGGCCTGCAAACTCGCGCCGCGTGAAGTAGGGATAGCGATCCGCACGAATGGCCAGCGGCTCACGCCCCGAGATGAAGAGGATGTGCTGATCGCCGCCAAGGCCCAGCACTTCGTTCTCGGTCATCAGCTTGCGCTGTTGCTTGCTGCGCATCTGGGCCGCTTTGGAGAAGTGCGCGGCCTCCATCGCCGTTGTCATCAGGTCTTCGCCCGCCAGAGCGCGCTGCATGGCCATGCGCTTCTGGCGCTGCGCCTCTTCCTGCTGGCGCGTGTCGTCGTATTCCAGCGTCTCCGTGCCGAGCATGTTGGAGATAAGCCGCGCGGTTTGCAGATCGCGTGCGCCCAGGAATTGGCGCATCTGCGATGAGCCCAGGAACGTATCGACGCCGGTCGGGCCGAAGTTATGCGCGATCTGCCCGACATCCTGCCAGAACGTCCATGTCTGGATGCCGATGCCGCGCCCATAGGTGTAAAGCAGCTGAAGGGTCGGGAACGCACCAAGCTGCGCGACCTCATCGATGATCATCAAGAGGCGCTTGGAGCCGGGCCGGCGGGTCTTGTAGAGCATCACGGACGTCAGGAAGAGCCGCAGGGCGGGCGCGCACTGGCGCAGATATTCAGCCGGGATCATCAGGAAGATGACGCTGGGCCGTCCTGAGCCGCAGACCTCTTCCAACGAGAAATCCGATTCTTCCACGGAGGCGCGCAGCGCCGGATCGTCGAGGAAGGACAGGCTCGCGTAAATCTCACCCATGATGGAGCCGAACTCGCGCGGACTGTCCTGCTGCTTGGCGAGCATCTCGCCCGCCGTGCGGCGTACATCTTCAAACGCGGATTGCGTCATCGCCTCGATGAGGTCCGGCCAGTGTGCGCTGCCGGATTCGATCAGATTCACAATACGCATGAGGGCGGGCAGGCTCGTTCCGCCCATCATTTCTGCATCGAACTTGATCAACGCCTCGACCCAGCCGCTGCCGCGCTGCTCGAAATACTTGCCGTCTGATTTGCTGGTGACGCTCACCAAGGCCTGCGCCGCCAGCTTGCAATCGGCATGAAACTTGGAGCTGTCGGGATCGATCACCGCCAGCGGATTGCAGCGGTCCTGCGTGAGGCCATGCAGGCCGTAGGGGTTCCAGCGATGAACCTTGAAACCGTGATGCATGAGCGCGGGCGCGAAGGTGGCCGCGATCTCGCCGCGCGGATCGAGGACGATTATCGAGCGGTCTCGCGCCGTGCATAGGATATGGCCGATCACAGTGGTGAGCTTGCCCGTGCCCGCCCCGCCGAAGGTGATGAGCGGCGCATCGCCCTCCAGCCGCAGCGTGCGATGGCCCAGAAAGCCGATAGGCAGGCCTGGCATATCGAACAGCCCCGCCGCGCGCATCTGGTGCTCATCTGCCCAGCCTGCGCTGCCGAAACGGAAGTGCTCGTTGAAATCCGGTCCATTCATAACGGCTGTCCTTGAGGGGAATGGAAAAAGGGGCCGCGAATGACCGCGGCCCCTTTGTGCGTCCTAGAAGATCGCGGCGATGATGAACGCGACGAAGGCAATGCCGCCGATCACACCGGCCCAATCGGTCTTTTCCTTCTTGTAAACCTCGACCTTGCCTTCGCCGACCTTCGTGAACTTAGCCATATCGTTTCTCCTTTCAGGGGTTGCTCTTCAGAAAAGTCTCATCGCCACCGCCATGATCGCGCTGACCAGGGCGATGTCGAAGGTGATGCGCGCGGCGTAAAAGCTGAACGCCGCGACGATGAGCGCCCAGCCGATAACGGCGACGGGCGCCAGGTCCGCGCCGTAGCGGCTCTCCGCGAACGCGATGACGGTGCCGATGGTGAAGTGATAGAGCTCCGGCCCGCCGAAGAACGTGGCGACCAGTGCCAGCACAACGGCCATGGCCTCCTTGGGGTCATGGCCGCTGCCTTTATGTGTGGGACGATGCTGCATCGATGCGCCTTCCTTCCTCGCTCATCGCCGGTCTGCTTCGTGAGCAGATCCGGCGACCTGACGCTGAGGCTAAGCGGGCGCGGTGGGCTCTGTGGGAAATCTCCGGGAAAAACCCGGTCTACTTCGCGATGAACGCGGCACGCACGGGGCTTGAGATGCGAAACGCCAGATCGATCAGGCGCAGGCGGGCGATGATGCGCTTCTGCGGTGCCTGGCGCGGGTCGAACGCGGCGAAATACATGAAGGTCGAGAGCCAGCGGAAGCTGCCGTCATCGTTGAAGGCAGCGTCGATGTCCTCATCGTCAATCTCGAACAGCCGACCATCCTGCCATGTGATCTTGCCGCGAAAGCCGTAGATCGTATCGGCGATCCAGTTCGGTATCTCACGGCGGGATATACCAAGCGCCCGCGTCGCCGTGGCCAGCCGCTGGAAGTGCGAGCGGCGCAGCAGCTCCGCATCGCTTGCCACGAAGACGGTTCGCTTGTTGTCGTTGACGGGTTTGAAGGCGCAGGGTTTGCAGACATCGCGTCCGCAGCGTTCACAGTAGGTCATTACTCAAGTCTCCTCTTGTTGGCGATTTGCGAGATCGCAGCGCACCTCTCTTTCTGCACACGCATCGGTTGAGGTATTTTCGTATCAGCGCATGCCCTGACGATAACGGTTTCAATCCGTATTCTGCAAAATCGGAGGGAAGGACAGCGCACACAAAGCAACTATGAATTGAACGCAGGCGCGGTCATTGAGGGGATTGAAAAAACAAAAAACGCGGCGCGCCTCAGCGCCCCGCAATCGCTATGTGGTCAGAGCCAAACTCTCGGAACACAAGTTCCTGCGCATCCTGCACGGCTATGCCGAAGGCACGCCGATCCAAAAGCTCGAGCCGCGCACGCATGTCAGCGGCAACACCATTCGCGCGACGTATCGGATGCTGCGTGGGAATCTTCCGGATGCGGCTACGGTGCGGCCAACCCTGTTCGGATATGCGGGGCCGATTCTGATGCATGAGAATGCGCCAATGCTGTTGCATGCCATTCGGCCCACACGGCGCTTCCGGCGGCACCGGCAACGTCATGCGCCAAGGCTGTCATGTCCGGTGGAGGAAGAACGGTTTTTGACGGAGAAGATCGTCCGGCTTCTCTGCGCGCTCGATCTACGCGCGCTGCCCTTGCAGGAAGACGAAGATGCCGTAGCGGAACTGATCGAGAATATGGTGCAGGCCTTCCCGGAGCTTCATCCACGCAAGCCGAGACAAGCCCTCGCAGAGCTTATCCCCGGCGCGCAGCCATTCGCGCATGACGGGATGCGGCTGTATGAGGATTACAGGCGGTGTTTGCTCAGGAGCCCGCTTGGGACACTACTATCCTCAGGCATCCATCAGCATCCAAGATTTTCAGAATACCCTCTAATTACATGACGCTGCGAAAGTTGCCGTGGTAGTAGAACCGATGGATGCTGACGAGGCAGTGCAGGTCGAAGCACTCATCGAGCAGCAGCGTACGCCAGCAGTGGCCTCGCAATACGCTTTGCACGCGGCATGATTCGGCTGAGACGCTTGCCTGAGGACGCCAGCAGCACATCTTCTTGATGCTATAAATGTACCACAGGTTGGTCCGGTAGCCGCACAGCTCCCCCCGCTTTGACCGATAGTCCCATCATTACAGGACAGGTTGCGCGTTCCGGTATAGCCGGACGCGGTATTGGTAACAGACTTGCCCTCCCCATGAGTCATATTGCCGGAAGCAACCGAACAACCGGGCGACCAACTGATTGTCGTATTTGAACAGCTATTCGCTGCGCGCGTCGTTACGGACCAGCCTTGCGTGACAGGGCCAACCGTTACATTCGTGCTGACCGCCGTGGAAAACGATCCGCTAGCCGTCAGGCGGATTTGCAGGGTCTGGCCGTTGGTGATGTTCCCAGAGGTTACCCAGCCACCGCCGTTGATGTTGAACTGCGCGCCGTTCGTTGCGCTGACAGGTGTGGCTGTTGTGATGCCGTTGATCGTCACGATATTCGAGGTCGTAGCCGTGCTGGGGTTCGCGCCTGTCACATCGATGAACGTAAAGATGTTCGGCGTCGTATCGCACGCATCGGACGTGACGCCGGGCGGTGTATTTGTGCGGAAGGACGTCCACTCGCCAGCGGATTTGGTCGGAATGAATATGCTGCTGGACAGACCGTTCGTAACAACGGCGCAGACAGAATGCTCAGTGATGGTGAGGGTCGCCCCCGCATTCAAATTGTAGCTATCGGCGGCCCGCGCCTTATTGATCCCGATCAGGCAGCATAACAACGCCAAGGCATAGACGATCCGCATGAACTCCCCCTTAAAACTCGTTCGTCAGAATGCGAAACGGCCACCAGAGCTATGGCTCTTGGTGACCGGGAGTTCGAAACCGTTGTGGTAGATAACGGTGCGGCAGTCTTTAGCCGCGCACCTGATCGCGCACGAATGCGCGAGCGCAGGCAGTGAGCCTGAACATGCACTGCCGCCTCCCGGTCGAGCCGAGAAGGCGACATCCATGGCGCGCTTCGCCATCCAAATTGGGAAGAAGACGCACCAGTAACGGCTGATGCCAACCGTCTACCACAAACAGGGTTTCGACACCCCGGCTGGAAAAACTCCAGCTCCCTTAATTGTACACATAATCCGTACACAAATAAATACCTATCAACCATGGCCGCTGCCGCCGCGGCTTTTGAAGACGAAACGCCCGGCCTTTACAGCCGGGCGATTCTCTTATTCTGCAATCAGACGCGCGCGCTCGGGATACTTGATGCGGAAGTAGAGGTCGATGAGGCGCAGCCTCGCCAGGGTGCGCTGCTGCGGGCGCTGGCGCGGCGGCACGTTCGCGAAGGCGAGGAAGTCAGAGATCCAGCGGAAGTCAGGATCGTTGAACGTGTCGTCGACTTCCGTGTCCGTGGGCTCGAACTTGCAGCCATCGGCATAATAGATCGTCCCGTCGAAGCCGTAGATCGCATCGGCGATGGCGTTCGGCCACTCGCGGCGCGAGAAGCCTTCGGCGACGGCTGCGATGGCAAGGCGCGAAACATGAGAAATGCGGCTAAGCTGGAAATCGGTGGCCATAATTACGGTCTTTCTGGGTCTTTCAGGTGAGGCAGGGGCGGCGATTGCGGGCATGGTTTTTGTGTTCTCCATTCGGGTGGCTGCTTGAGATGCAGCGCTGATCCGAACTTCAACACAGCTTGTCGCGGGTGTACGCCCAGTCTCGCATTGGCCTTCCGCACCTGAGCGCGCAAATTCCCGCGCGTTCGCACAATGAGTGTCGCCGCGAATCGCGAATGCCTGCATGCTCGGGGTAATGCGTCAAACCATGGGAATTCGCCCGTGACGAAAATCGACTTCAATGCCGACAACCACAGCCACCGGCTGATGCTGGCACTGGCCGTGCGCGATTACACAAATACGCCGGGCCAGACGGCCTCGGGCAAGCACGAGGGCGACCGGAAATCGTTGCTGGCTGAGCTTGAACATGCAGGCTGCGCAACCAGCAAGAGTCAGCTCGACCGCATCGTGCAGGCACCTCGGCCCGACGACAGAGGCGTGACGTACCCCCGCAACGCCCGTCAGATTGCCCTTTTTCTTGAGCAGCGCGGCTATTTCCCGCCGGGTCAGGACATCGAGAAAACCCTAAAGATCCTGCCGCTTTTCTTCGATGGGTTCGCCAGCGGCGCGTCGACTCTCCTGCGCGAGGTGGCGGGCGAATATCACACCTACAAATATTCAAGCCTCGATCCCGAGATCATCCTTGTCGGCCATCTTTCCATCGCCCCTGTGAGCGAATGGAATTTCGCCAAGGCGGTCGAAACCATCGAGATCAAGCATAGAGGCCACAACACGCTGATCTACGAAGGCGTCGCCTTCTCGGATGAAGAAAAGAACCTCTACATCCTGATGCGAGAGCGCAACCACCGTCATCCGCGCTTTTATCTGTTCGACGATTGCGATCGCCCGGACGGATCGCGCATCGAGGCGATCTATGGCTCGCTTCTGGGCGGCGCGCGGCTGCGCAAGCGGCATGTCTCGCCCATCGCCCTGCACCGCGCCGAACACGAAAGGCCTCAGGGCGAGGTCAAAAAACGCGATCCAGATGCGCTGCCGCCGCCCATCCGCCGGTATCTGATCGCAGGCGTGTAACACGCACCCGCATGCAGAATTTTGACCGATTGCTCCTTATGCGGTATAATATCCATAAAACAAGGGTGTGTGGAGTACGTGAAGCCAGAGTTCGAAAACCTGCCGGATTTGGCAGAGGCATTTGAAGCGGTGAAGGGCCAGTTGTTCGGTCCGCTCGATCCCGCGCTGGTCAAACTCAAGCACAAAGAAATCATCCAGGACGCCAGGGACAGACGTGAGCAGGATCTCGATCCGCGCGGCAGGCTAGGCCTTGCGCGCGACGATCACGCCGAGCGTGATCGCCGGGACCGCGACCATAATGTCCGGACACTTACCTGGCTGCTGGCGAATGACCGCGCGTACCGCGAAGCCCACGAGCGGGCCGCGGCCTCCTTCACGAACGCGGGTAACGCCATCGACCGCGCGATTGAAGCCGGGGAGAAGGCGCATGAAAGCCTGCGCCGCCAGATTGACGGATATCTCACGTCCACCGCGCGGCTCAGCGATGGTCGCTACGTGATGATCGACGTTGACGGCACTTACAAAGATGAGACGGGCAAGCCGATCACCCCCGAAGATGCCTCCGAGGTTGAGGGTCAGCCCATCAAGACGTTCAGGCCTTATGAGGTACTGACCGAGCGTAAGGCGCGCATAGAGCGCGATCTGGACGAGTTGCGCGGCTGGAGCGTCGAGGTCGGCGACATGCACAACAAAGCCAATGACGACGAAAACCCCGCCAGCCGGGAAGAACTGAGCGACCTGGCGGAACGCGCGGACGATCTGGCTGCGCGCGCCAAAGAAAAGCAGAACGAGTTTGAGCAATCATCGCCGGGGCTAATTGCCGATCACCAGCTCGGGACGGTTGAGCCAACAGGATCAACAGCGACTATGGCGATGCCGCAGTTGCCTTAGTGTAGCGGAACTCACCGCACGCCTTCTCGATAACAGTGAGCGTTACAGCCATCGGGTGGAAGTCTGGAAGTTTCTTCATAGCCTCGATGACTGGCTGGTAGCCGCCCTCCCGATACTTAGTCCCCCAATCGTCAATGCACTTCGCCTGACCTGCGCGGTTGAGGTTGGCGATTACACCGGCGGCTATCGCGGCTGTCGAGATAAACCCGCGCTGATTCTCCGCCGACCACGTGAGAAAATCTGAACTTCTTAGCGCCTCTTCGGCGGCCCCCGCCTGCGCGCATACGATGGTACACAGGCTTGCTATTGCTAGGCTTTTCCTGCTCAACATAAACGATCGTTATTGTAAGGAGGAAAAACTAGCACGGGAATGATCGCACTGTACTGGGAAACCGGCGGAACTCCGCCAATCGGGGGCGCTAGCACTAGCGTCCGCAGCACCTCGTCAAAAAGGATCGATTATGTCGAGGTGGAGTCATGACGAACTTCTTCCTCCCCAGCATTGAAGTCACAGGCCGCAGGATAGGCTACGCGCGGGTTTCCACGCAGGACCAGAAGCTGCGCATGCAGCTCGACGCGCTAAAAAGCGCGCAATGCGATAAGATCTTCCGGGATCACGGCGTCTCGGGTGGCAAGGCCAGCCGCCCCGGCCTTGATCGCGCGCTTAAGTCATTGAAGCGCGGCGATGCACTGGTCGTCCTCAAGCTCGACCGGCTGGGCCGCTCCGTTCAACACCTCTCCGACCTGCTGGTGCGTTTCGGAAACGAAGGCATCCATTTCTGCTCGCTGGCCGAAGGCATCAACACCACCACGCCCGGCGGCAAGCTCGTCTATCACCTCTTCGCCGCCTTCGCCGAATTCCAGCGCGACATAATCCGCGAGAACACGGTGCTAGGGCTGGCAGCGGCTAGGAAAAAGGGCTCTCGTCTCGGCAGACCCCGCTTGCTCTCCATTGATGATGTTCTCGAGGGGCATCGCCACATCACGCAGCTAGGAACGCCAATTGGAGAAATCGCAGACCGCCTGAACGTGTGCCACGCCACCCTGACGAGAGGGTTCAAGTGGGCGGGCGTAGCACATTGATGGCACAGCCGGGCAAAGCCAATATACTGTTGCGAGTTCAACTAACTATCGGAGGGAGCATGATTAAAGTGCTTGACAAACTAACCAAGCTCTAAATCCCGCAATAAATGATGCCTTTATGCAATCAATAGGGAGCCGCAGCGCATCATGCTCACGTTCGACATAGTACAAAAGCATTTTCTTAAACACTACCCGGACGAGTACGAAGTAATTGGTCCCGGCGAAATAGACCATATTTTAAAAGGCGGCATCAACGCACTTTCTGAAGACGCACAACGCACGGAATTCTGGGACACCCTAACAAAGGCTGCCGTCATTGTAACTCTACTTCAAGGCGCTTATTTTGTAGTGAACGAAACAACTGTAGCTATGCGAGGAAACGAGGCGGCCCCGCTGAAAAGCGACGTTGATACCGTTAAATCCAATGCAAATTGCCACACTACTATTCGCGTACACGTAATTGGGGAGTTGAAAAGCAAGCTTAATATCGAAATCGAAATATCTGATCCGATCCTTAGTGACAGAGCGATTGATAGCGCGCTTGATACTATAGGTGAGGTGTGCCGATGATAAAAGGACATGACTTCGCTATACCGATTGAGCGCCTGTCGAATTTAAGGGCTCTGTTTGGATCGCAAGGGGCGCTTGGTCTTTTGTTGAATTTATTTTCCATTGTTTTTCTGAACCTTTCTATTGCTGCTGTTGCGTTATTCGGTTTTATCATGCATCCGACCACGCACGGGCTTTTTTTACTTTTCCTCGCAGCGCTAACATTGGCTTTGAGCGATACCATTAGCCGCCACATTGAAGATATTAAAGTTCTTCGGAGGGTCTCACGCCACATCCGACGTTTTAAGGATTGCCGATTTGAGGTTCTTAATGACGACAAGGTAAAGAGATATTACGGAATTATGTCGATCATCTCGGTAACGCCCTCGTTAGGCGACGTGAAAACGTTCTACATGCCCATTGTGCAGCGTGCCAAGATTCCCAATTTGCCGACCTCATTTCAGGTGGGCTATCGATTCCTTGTAACCGCTCACTGCCCACCGCAAGGGGAAAAATCTGGCTCGTTTGATACCTACGCTTCCAAAAGCTTCCGCTTTACTTTCTTGCCACATGAGCCTCGAGGGACCACCCGTCTCCGACAGTTTTCAATGGTGCATGAATTAGCAGGCTGTTGATTTTGGCATTCGGTTAGCACCCTAGCCTCGGCCATTGCCTCGATCGAGTGGTTTCGGGTTCGGGGCGGTCTTCGGGTTGTGCCCGATGGTCACGCTCAAGCCGCAGCCGCCAGCAGCCTCGGCATCCGGATCAGATTGTAGGCGGCCATCGCGAAGGTGAACGCGTGGCGAACGCGGGCGAGGCCGCGCACTTTCACTTTCGCCATTCCCGCGATCGTCTTGGCCCAGCCGAACGGCTCCTCGACGCGTTTGCGTTTTCTCTGGCTCTCTGCGTAGCCATCGTGCCGCGTCGTGCGCGCATCGATGGCCGAGCCCTTGATCTTCTGTGCCACGTGCGGTGTCACGCACTTCCGCCTCAGGTCGGCGACGAAGTCGCTCGTGTCGTAGCCCTTGTCGGCGCCGAGCGTGAGCCGCCGCTCGGATCCCGGGTCCTGCCGGTCGATCATATCGAGGGCAGCCGCGCGCTCGGCCGTGCCGTTCGCTTGCGTCGCATCGGCCTGGACGACGAGCCCGTGCCGGTTCTCGATCAGCGCGTGCCCCATGAAATAGAGCTTGGCCGGCTGGCTGTTGCCCTTGCGGTAGAGCTTCGCTTCGGGGTCGGTCGTGCTCTCGTGCGTGTCGTTGGCGCGCTTTTCTCCATGAAAATCGCGCTCTCCGTTGCGCCCCGGTGTCGGCGGCTCGTCGGACCCGTCCTTGGCGCGCAAGCTCTTCAAGCTGGCCCAGGCTTCGACGAGGGTGCCATCCACCGAGAAGTGATCCTCGGACAGGAAGCGCTTGACCTTGGGGTGGCGCAACACCGCCTCGAGGAACTTCGCCGCCACCTCCGCATCCAGCAACCGGTCGCGGTTCTTCGAAAACACCGAATGGTCCCAGACGGGATCGTCGATGCCGACGCCGACGAACCAGCGGAACAAGAGATTGTAGTCGATCTGCTCCATCAACTGGCGCTCGGAGCGCACCGAGTAGAACGCCTGCAGAAGCGAGGCCCGAAGCAGCCGTTCCGGGGCGATCGAGGCGCGACCCGTGCCCTCGTAGAGCCGCGCGAACTCGGCATCGAGCGAGACCAGCACGTCGTCGACGATCGCCTTGATCACCCGCAACGGATGCTTGGCCGGTACCCGGCTCTCAAGGTCGACGTAGGAAAACAGCGATCCAGAAGTGGCGTCCGATCCGCGCATGGCAAACCCCCTCGACGTGGAGCCAGAACGGAATCATATTCGCCGCAGCCTGTCAGCAGGCCAGAAGTTCAACAGCCTGTTAGGTCACCAGACGTTGCTTAGTACGCTAAACTACTTCAAATCCGAGCCGCTGCTGAGGCCCATTATTGCTATCCCGTTCCTATGGTCGTGCACCGCTATGAACGTGAAAACGGGAGCCGCGGTAATTATGATTCTGGCCCTCTATTTTTGGCTTCGCCGGTTTTACCATAAAAAAGCATTCCTCTAGCTTATCTCCGCGACGAGATAAACGCGGATCGATTTGCTATTACCTTTTGCGCGCCGGATTTGCTCCGCTTCCTGCGCACTGGTCCGCTGAAAATGTTTGTCGAGGGCGACACAAATCTTGATGATGCCGCTCTTCCACCGGACTCAAAATCTGGAGCAAACCGAAAAACGACAGACGTAGAACTGTATCGCTATGAGCTATTGGAGGATGAGCTTGACAGGCGCCTGAAAGGCGTGAAGCGAAATCCAGCCCAAATTCTCAGCCGGCACGATCATAGAGGGCGCCTGATTGTTGCAACCGGTCATGGTTTTGCGGAAGGTGCACTTGGCGTCGGTTTCGCGGTTATTTCCGTTAGCCAATATCAAATCGACACGAATAGCTTGCGGTTGGCTATTCAGTTAACTTCCGCTTATGTTGCAGTCTCAGCATTTGTTTACTTCCTGGCAAAATGCGAGCTGCGATCTCTCATAAACGACTTTGATCGATCCAGCTGGCAGGAGCGGTGACTGCCGGTGAAACTCAACGTATATCAAGTTCATTATCGGTATTTGGCATGCTGTTTTCGGTAGGAGGCCTGTTTTGGCTCCAGCGGAACCGGAAATCTTCGACTTCCCTGCTAATTTCCTCGCGTGTTTCAATTGCCATATGATATAGTGAGGTAATACATCCTCTTGCTCCTATGGCCGCCGCGCTAAAAACATTTTTTATTATATTTCTCATATATTCAGTATAATGAATATGTTCATTATACTACAAGCAATTTTTGCGCGATCTGCGCGAAGGTAAAAGCAGCTTAAACTAATTAATAGTCGCGCCTGACGGGAATTGGACAGCGCAAATGGAGTGCTGCTGCGACCCACATCCTTGGAGAAAATGAAGCGGGAGAATGCGAACCATCATGGATGATGGCCAGATGTGCGCTGTAAACAGCGCCTCTGGCTCGGCGGTCTTCGCCCACCTCGGAGGGGCCATGCTGGCCCCCGTTCCATCCCCCCGGCCAACGTAGCGAGAGGTTGGACGCTCTACGCGACAGCCCGTTCTCTTGCGCGAGCGCCGTTGCCCTTGCCTTCGCCGGGATGAGCCGCATGATCGCCCTGCAGCGCCAGATATTTGCGAGGAACCGCCGCGACCTTCTCGGGAGCGGGCACGATTTTCCTGCGCGGCGGAAGCAGCTTTAGCCGCTTGGCCTTCGGCTTCTTGCCAAGGAGCTGAGTGGAAATCTCGCGTGCAAGAACCTCTGCCAACAGCGAGGGAACGGCGTTGCCCAGCAGCTTCTGCACCTGTGTCCTGCCGCATTCGAACTGCAGGCCATCAGGGAATGTCTGGAGCCTACAGAGCTCTTGCGCCGAGAGCTTCCTGTTGCGCCAATGGAACGGGCCAATTGCAGAGCCCGGCTGCGCTTGGATCGTCCAAGACGGTCTGTCCTTGGCCAGCTTGAGCAGGAAGCTCCAGTACCGCGTGCGCCAACCGAATAGCGGCTTGCCCCGCCCGCGCGGCGTATGGTGCAGATAGTTCTCACCCTCGGGGATGCTGGGCAAAAGGTCGGCCCATTTGCCGCCCATCCGCAGATCGGGATCGTTCAGATTTTCAGGCAGGTCGCCCAGTGCATCCCAAGCCGTGCGGAACGGCTCGCAACGCTTGGCATCGCCGAAGAGATCGACCACCTGTCCATGCGTGGCTGCCGGGAATTCAAAGTACTGGCCCTCGCGACCGGCTATAATAAAGACCCGCTCCCGGTGCTGCGGCACGCCGTAACTGGCCGCATCAAGCACGCACCACTGCGGGCGATAATTCGTGCCGGTTTCGCGGTTGATCTGCTCGATCCCGCTCAGTATGCGCTCCAGACCTTCATCCTTGCCCTTGTAGGCCAGCCCATAGACGTTCTCGAGCAACAGCGCCTTTGGCCGGGTGTCACGAAGCACACGAAGGTATGCAGAGAGCGTATCGGCGCGCGGGTCGTCGAGCCGCAGAGCATCGCCGCGCGCCCAGTAACCGGACTTGGAAAAAGGCTGGCACGGAGGGCCCCCGATAAGCACATCTGCTTCGCCCGACTTCAGTTTGCCCGCCTTCAGAATCTGCTTGGATGAGATGTTGTGAATATCGCCTTCGAGAACAGGCCAGTCCCTGTTCAGCCGGATGGTAGCGCAGCATACGGAATCTAGCTCGACCGCGACGCGTGTCTCGAAGCCCGCCGCCTCGAAGCCGAAATCAAGGCCTCCAACGCCGGTGAAAAGACTGATGACCTTCACGTGCTTACCCCCGTCCCAAGTTCAGAACAAACATAGAACAATTCGCTTGTACTGTCAATACAAGAGTAAACCATGAGCAACGATCTGTACACTGTTAAATTTCTTTGAGACAATGCCGTGATGTTTAGTGACTCGGATATTTTCAATAACTTAGATGCCGATACGATGCTGATCCGCCTGCGCGAGATGATGGACGCTTACGAAGCGCGAACCGGCGAGCACCTCACCTATGGGGAGCTTGCTGCACGCACCGAACTCTCACGCTCAACAATCGAATCGATGGCCACGCGTCCAAGCTACAACGCAAGCCTCGATACAATCGAGCGAATCTGTGTTGCTCTCCACTGCCAGCCCGGTGAATTACTGAAGCTCGATACTGACCAAGGCGGGGGCAATGAGCGACGATGATCCGCGCATAGACAAGGCACGCGCGAAGGCCATCCTGTTCGAGGAAGCGGCGCGTGCAGGCGCGGGCTTTATCGATCCCGCATGGGAGCGCCTGATCGACACCTTCTCCCAAGCTTGCGAGAACTCCTCCCGCACGCATATCGCGTTTCTGGGCACGGCGATTCTGGCCAAGTGCATCGACGTCCGGTTTGATGCGTTCGCCGTGAAGGAGGCTGAAAGCGACCGCGCCTATTCAGCGCGCGGCTTGTGCCACAACGTGCTTGTACCCAATGCGCCGGAGATCGACATCAATCTCGGCGTGACCGGCAAGGAGCCGCTGAACAACCAGCCGTATTTCCGGGTGCAGCGCGTCAGCCGCGATATGCCCGTGCGGGGGCCAGTGCGCCCCGTCATCGAGATGCTCTGCCAGTTACTGGATAAGCTGGAAGCACTAAAATCTGAGGCCGAGGCAAGACAGGCCCTGCGTGCCTTCATCGCCGTACGGAAGCGTTACGGCCAGCGCTACGCGCCGCTGACGCGCATCACATCCGCTCTGACCGCCGAGCAGTTGATCACGGCCATAGAGGAATTTGTCGCCGAGTCCTCGGAAGGCGGACGCCGTGCTCAGGCTATTGTGGCCGCGCTTATGGATTTGTTCGCGGGCGAAGACCGCGTGCATGTCGGCAGGGTGAACGATCCGTCGCGCACCGTTCCGGGCGACGTGGCGGTGCGTTCGGCTACCGATCCCGAAAAATGGGAGCGCGTCTTCGAAGTCCGCGACAAGCCGGTATCGCGCGAAGATCTGCTTCTGTTCATCACGCGGTGCCGCGATGCCGGAATCGCGGAAGTCGCCATCGTAGCTGTTGCCGGAGGCCAAGAGGATATCCCGCTGGCCGAAGCCCGCTCGTGGGCCATTGAGCGCGGGCTGACCCTTAGCGTCTTCAGAACTTGGGCCGATCTTGTCGCTCAGGTGCTTTATTGGGCACCGACACCGCAGATCGAAGGGTTGGCGCAGATTCCCGCTCTCATTTACGCGCGGCTCGTGGCGCTGGAGGTCTCGCCTTCCGGGGCTGCCGCTTGGCTTGATCTCGTCGGCTCGCCCGAAGACGGGTCTCCACAGGGCACTGCAGAAAATTCCTGAGCGTTGCGGTCAGCCGTTCGCTGTTTTTGAGTTCGCATTCCCACAGCACGAGGGCTTCCCAGCCCTTCTCGGCCAGCGCCTGTAGATGCGCGGCATCCCGCTCCGCATTGCGCGTGAGCTTGGGGCCCCAATACTCCGGCTTGGAATTTGGAAGCTTGCGTCCATCCCGGCAATCATGCCGGTGCCAGAAGCACCCATTCACGAAGATCACCTTGCGATGGCGCGGCAGAACAAGATCGGGACAGCCCGGCAGATCACGCCGGTGCAGCCTGAAACGATATCCAAGCGCATGCACGGCGCGCCGCACGATCATCTCAGGGCGTGTATCCGTCTTGCGGATGCGCGCCATGCGCTCGGAAAGGGTGAGTCTGGCGTGAGCTAGCTTGCTGCTTTGATTCAATCCACGGTTATCCGGCGACAAAAATGCAACTTTGCTCCCAAGCCTTTGCTCATCGGGCTAATATCGGGCGAGAGATTCCATGAATTCAATCCAGGTATTACCGCTGTGTATGTTTCAGAAATTTATATCAACGGCTTCCGCTGCTTTGGCCCTGACAACCCGCTCGCCCTCAACTTAAGGCGGGGTCTGAATATTCTTGTAGGCCCCAACGACGCTGGGAAGACAGCCGTCATTGATGCCGCCCGTTCTTTGTTATGGACGAGAGGGGATGACATCCTTCGTCTCGACCCCCGCGATTTCCACGTGAAGCCTGACGGCAGCAGGGTCGGGGAGCTGTTTATCCGGTGCACATTCGACCAGTTGACGCCCGACGAACAGGCTCGTTTTCTGGAATGGTGCAGTAACGAGTCCGGGACATTGCGGCTGCATGTATGTCTTCGCGGCACGCTACGCAAACTTGGGGGCGGCGGCGAAACAGCGCTTACGCAGTACCGAGCGGGCAAGAGCGGTGATGGCCATCCCCTCGATGGCGACCTGCGAGAGTATCTCAAATCCACATATCTTAGACCGCTCAGGGATGCCGAACGCGAACTAAGGTCGGGAAGACGCTCCCGTCTTTCGCGTATCCTCGGTGCTCTGCCGGCCATGGCAGCGCAGGCCGACAAAGCTCCAGCCGGACAACCTCCCACCCTTCTCGATACGATGCGCGCGGCGGATGCGAACATTGAAACGAATACTGCCGTTCAGGGTGTGCAGAGCACCGTCAATGACACATATCTCGACGAGCTTTCATTTGCCGGTGACGCCTTAACCGCGACGCTGGGCTTGGGTGCCAAGGGGTCTTTCGACCAGCTTCTGGAGCGTCTTGAGCTTTACCTCAACTCTTCAGCAGGGCAGACAGAGCGTCTCACTCGCGGGCTTGGGTACAATAACCTGCTCTTCATGGCGGCTGAGCTGCTGCTTCTTCAGTCGCACCCTGATCAGGTGCCCTTCCTGCTGATCGAAGAGCCCGAGGCGCATCTTCATCCGCAGCATCAGACGCTTTTCATGCAAATGCTTGAGGCGCGAACCCTCCCGGTGCCGGAGGGGCAGCCGGATCAGCAAGTTCAAGTCCTGTTGACCACGCACAGCCCTCAGCTTGCTGCGAGCGCGGATCTGGATGCCATGGTAATGATCGTTGGCCAGCGCGCCTATCCGCTGGGTACCGGCCATACAAAACTCGCGCCGGACGATTATGCGTTTCTCCGACGCTTCCTCGATGCAACGAAGGCTAATCTCTTCTTTGCGCGCGGTGTGATTGTCGTAGAAGGCGATGCCGAGAACATTCTGCTCCCTGCGCTGGCGAAAAAGATGGGCCGGGGGTTAGGTAAGAGCGGTGTGTCGATCATCAATGTCGGCCATCGAGGTCTCTTCCGCTACAGCCGGATATTGCAACGTGGCGACGGTAAGCCAATGCCGGTGCCGGTGGGACTTATGCCAGACCGCGACATCCCTCCCGACTGTGCCAAGGCGTTGGTTGGCGCGGATCGCAAGACCGAAGGCGAGTGGCAGAAGGACGCGAAAGATGCCGTTCTGAGCAAACTGAAAGCGCACGAAGGCGGGGCTGTAAAATCTTTTCCCTCCGAGCAATGGACGCTGGAGTTTGATCTGGCACGGCGTCCCGCCTTGGCAGTGGTAATCCATCAAGCCGTTCAGCTTGCCAAGGGGCTAGCTGGAAAAACGCGCGCCGATATCCTTTCCGAGGCCAAATCGGAAGTCGAAGCGCTGCAGGCAGATCAGAGCAAGACATCCGATGACGTGGCCCTTGTCATCTTTGAGCCCATACACAAGAAGCAGGTTTCCAAAACCGAAGTCTCAGAACAGCTCGCAGCCCTCATCGAGCAATTACCGGATGGTGCCGACGAGTTTAGAAAGAAACTGCCACCCTACATTGTGAGCGCGATTGATTACGTGACGAGTCCGCTGACAGCCCCGCCCAACAATCCTGCCCAAGCTGGCGGAGCGGCCAACCCATGATTCAGATTCCGCCGCTCACCGAACAACTGCTGGCGGAACTGGGAGAAGAACTTGGCGGCTGCGATTTTACCAGCGAAGATCAGCAGCGTTTCCTGTCGGCAACCGAATCCTGCGATGTGCAGGCGGCGCCCGGAAACGGGAAGACAACGCTGCTCGTTGCCAAGCTCGCCTTGCTCTCTCGAAGCTGGACATCCCGCAAGCGCGGCGTATGCGTGATATCGCATACCAATGCCGCCCGCGAGGAGATCGAGAAAAAGCTGGCAACTCACTCTTTGGCTTCGGCCTTTCTGGCTTATCCGCACTTCATTGGAACGGTGACGGGCTTCATCGACCGCTTCGTGGCACTGCCTTACCTTCGTGGTCTCGGCTGGGGAGTGCAGCGAATTGATGATGACGTGTTCGGAGCCATCGGCGGTTCGCGGTGGCGGTCGAAGCCCGCGTTGGTTACTTACTCCGAGATCAACAAAGGTATCAATAAACGCCGCCTCGAAGAGTTCGTTAGGAAGCTGGAGCTATCTGAAGAGTTTGTATGTGAGGCTGAGATTCCGCCTCAGCGATTGAAGGTATCTGCACGAGCCGGGCAGCCAAGCCCGCAGCGCCCTACGGGACAGGCGCTCGAAGAGCTAAAAGCCGAAATCACCAATGACGGGTTTTATCGGTTCGGCGACATGACAGCGCTTGCCCAGCAGGCCATCACAAGATTCCCCGAAATCATTCAGCGCGTGCGCGCTCGGTTTCCGCTGGTTCTGCTGGACGAAGCGCAAGACACTAACGGAGCGCAGCTTGCCCTCGTCAATCAGCTATTCGCAGAGGGCGTGGCTTACCAGCGCTTAGGAGATCAAAACCAGACCCTCTACGAGGACGATGATCTTACGCCCGATGATTACTGGCGCGCAGCCGAGGATGCCATCCCACTTAACAAGACGCGCCGGTTCGGTACTGACATCGCTTCATTTGCCAGTCGCCTCACGGTCAGGGCTCCGCAAATAATCGAGGGGGTTGAAGATGCTCCCAGCAGGCGGAGTCTTATTCTCTTTGATCGCAATTCAATCGCTGGCGTGCTCCCGGCATATGCGGGCGAGGTGCGGGCGTATTGGGGGCAAGATCCCGGGGCTCATCTGGATATCCGTGCGGTCGCTTCCCGTCACAATCCGGCAGCGGCGGGAAGAGGTGACTGGCCCAAGACGTTGATCGATTATTGTCCGCAATACAGAAGCGGACGCGGGCGACAGAGCCGCCCCGACACACTTTGCAGCGTCTTGCGACAGGCAGCCATCCTTCATGCGTCGCACGGATCGCCAGCGGAGATAGCAGATCTCATGATGTCCGGTCTGGTCATCCTCTTGCGCCATCACGGCGTAAAAGACGAACGGGGAGAACTCGCCACCAAGCGATCCATTTCGAGCATCCTGCAAAGGCGTGACCCGAAGCTACAACTGAAAATCAGGAGGCTGATGCGAGATCGGGTTGTGTTGGGAGCTTCGGCTTGGAACGAGGATGACTGGAGTCAATTGCGCGATGAGCTCAAATCGTTGCTGGGCATGGACGCTCTCTCAGATGCAGCGAGGCAATATCTGGAGTTCGTAGGCCACGGGGCAACCGCCGCGCAAGGCGAGCGGGCGTCAACGGTATTCATCCATGAGGGCATGGAGATCAAACTGGGCTCCATTCATTCTGTGAAGGGCAGGACAGTCGACTCGATCCTTGTCGTCGAGACCGAAGTTTGGCGCGGAACATCTCGTGACCAACAGGCAATGGATCTGGCTACGGTGCTGCCTCACGCCTTCGGCCTCGAGAACAAGGATTTTAGCGCCAACGCGGCCCAACTTGCTGCCGCCACCAATGTCTTCGTGGCCGTAACGCGGCCCCGAAAAGTGCTTTGCTGCGCCATGCGGAAGATAGCAGCATCGGATGAGTTGGTTGCCGCTGCTCGCGCACAAGGGTGGAATATCATCGATCTGACGCTGCTTTAGCCGAAGCGGCTTGCCACATTCCTGCATGTGCACGTCAGCTCAGTTCATGAGCGAGCCCCCGTGAACTAAACCGGTATGTTATACAGACCGCCAGCAGATTGTCTAACCGCTTGTCTTTGCACTATAATTTGTGATATCTTTGCTACTAATGTCGCCTATTGTTTCTAGATATAGATCGGCGGTCTTCGTAAAAAAAGCTCCGAACCACTTTTCCGCGGAGCAGAACATGGAAATTTTGAACGACACGATCTCCCACTTCTCGAACCTCTCAATGGATCAGATCAACGCGCTAATCGCCCTGCTGGGGCTGACAGTCGCCGCTCTGGCCGTCTACCTCGCCACGGTCGCGATCAAGGCTGTGAAAAAATGAGCGCCTCTATCGCTCCGGGCGCAAAGAAGCTGCCCCCATGGACGAAGCTTCCTACCGAGTGGATTGAGGGGCGCGGGCTTTGTGAATTTCGCTGGGCTGGCGGTAGAGGTTCTGACTTTCAGGCCGCGCTGATGGCACTGACCGTGATCGCCAACCATTCAGATTTGGAGACCGGGCTCGCCCGTCTGACCTACGATGCCCTTTGCGAAATGACGTCTCTCTCGCGCGCCAAGCTTTCACGGGGGCTGGACGTGCTGAAGGATTATGCGCTCATCGAGCGTGAGCCGAATGGGCGGAGCACCTATCTGATCCGCAACTATGATACGAAAACCGGATGGGCGAAGTTCCCCGCCAAAGGCCTTTACAGCAACGGTGTGGTCACGGCCTTCACCAGCTTCCGGCTCCGGCAGCGGGCGGAACTCGACGCCATGAAGCTCTTCTTCCTCTTTGCTTCCCGCAGAGACCGCAAGTCCAACATGGCCAAGATCAGCTATGAGAAGATCGAAGAGTATTCCGGCGTCACGCGCGAGCACATCAAACGCGCGCTAACGATTTTGGGTGCCAACAGTCTGGTTCACATCGAGCACGTTCCTAGCGCCATCAGCGCCGAAGGCGTGGCGAATGCCTATCGGCTTGTCCATCTTTACTCCCGGCTTCACATGGGCACCATCCGGCGCGGAATGGATGCCTATGACTTTGATGGATACGGGCCCGCATACGTCCGCAACGACTGAAAGCCTGCTGTGGCGTCTCCCCGGCTCGATGGCCGGGGCCGGGCTGTCGTGAACCGAGCCCGCAAGCGGTCTCGGCCCTTCGGGCTTCCATCCCATGACGCGGATAATTTGAGCTTCGCGCTTCTTTCCTTGAAGGGGTCAGGGAGGCAGCCTGCCTCCCTCCCTTGGCACGTCTTCTAAACGCGATGACAGGGCCGCATCCCGCCGCAGGGCAGGTGTGCCCCGCGTCGTCTGCACCCCGGTCATGCCCGAAGCCGCACCCACCCACACCCACTCGCTTTCGCCAAGGGGCAGGGGTGCAGCAGCACCCCCTTTTTTACGGGGTGGGAAGACAAGCGAAAGGAAAGACCCATGCGTATTGCGACTGATTTTGATTACTCATCCTATTTCAAACCCCGCGTGCCGGAGCGCCGCGCGCCGTTCGAGTTTTACCCGACGCCGCCTTCGGCCATCCGGGCGCTGCTTTCGGTGGAGCGCTTTGAGGGTGATGTGTGGGAGCCAGCTTGCGGCAATGGCGCTATCAGCCGCGAGCTTGTGAGCGCAGGCTATGATGTTATCGCCACCGACATTACCGATTGGGGCTACGGCTATCCCGGCTATGATTTCCTCACCTTAGAGAAGCCCTTCGCCCGCAACATCGTGACGAACCCGCCCTATGGCTGGGGCCTTGCCGACCGCTTTGTTGAGAAGGCTTTGGCCTTCACCGCCGAAACAGGCGGGCGCGTGGCCATGCTTTTGAACATTGCCTCGCTCTGCCACCCCAAGCGGCATGATGATTTTGTGCGCCAGCCGCCAAGCGTGATTTACGCCCTCGATGAATGCGTGTGCTTCCCGCTGGGCGATCCGGCCCGCGCCACCGCGCACACGAACAAGCACCGCTATGCGTGGCTGATCTGGGATCACGCGCACAAGGGCGATTCCGTCATCCGCTGGCTTTCAACCGCGCCCTTTCAATAGGGCGTGGCCACTACCCAACGCTCAAACAAGAAGGAGAAAAAACCATGAGCACATACGAAAACCGCACCCTTGCCGTGCTGATCAATGCCATCGACCAGCGCTTGCTCTCAGCATCGCACTACAGCGCCGAAGCGCATGAGGCCATCAAGCACGAGCGCCGCAATGAAGCTATCGGCGCGCTGCTGCTCATCGAGCAAGACTTGGAAACCGCCCTGCAATTGCACCGCGCCACCATTGCCCTGCACCGGACGATGAAAGGCGGTGCCGTATGACCGCCAGCACCCGCAAACGCTACCGCATCAATCTGGTCGAGTGGAGCAGCTATGTCCGATGGATCGAGGCCGAGAGCGCGGAAGCAGCCATCGAACGCGCCGAGAATGATTTCTGCGAATACGGCGATGAAGGCTTCACCCGCAAGGATGGCAGCATCGAGTGCGAGGTGTGGGAAGAGGAAGACATTCCCGCTGATCCCGCATGAGCCGCGCCAGAAATTTCGCGCCCGGCCTTTTGGGCCGGGCGCTTTCGCCCACCCGGGTTTCACCCGAACGCGGGCAGCACAGCGCGCATAGTGTTTCTATAATCGCGGATGCCTGCGCGTGCTCTCATGCGTGCGCGGCCTTCGCAGGGAAGGATGCGCACGGTCATGAAACTCGACGTTGAAAAATACCTCCATCATCTCGAAGGCATGGATCTAAGCGAAGCCGAAAAAATCGAATTTATCCGCACGCTGTGGCTCATCGCGCAGTGCTTCCTCGACGATGCCAGCAGCGGAAAGGCGGAGATAGCGAAGCCCGATATTTCTCAACTCAAAGCGGGCTTTGCATCAGCCAATGTGATAAACTTTCAAAGTGGCCGTTCGTGCGCTTTGGCTGCGAACGACAACACTGCCTCGCGCGCCAAGAAGGGCGCAGCGTAGGCTGCTAAACCGCATCCAAGAAAGAGTGCAGACACAAAAAGGAAGGAGAGCATGAGCGCCAACGACAACACAAAGACACAGAGCGGCACGCGCGCCGTCATTTATGCGCGCGTTTCCAGCCCCCGACAGGTGGCCGAGGGCCACGGCCTCGAATCCCAAGCCATGCGCTGCCGGGAATATGCCGAGCGCAAGGGCTATGAGATCGTGGAAACGTTCTTCGATAAGGCCATCTCCGGCTCGCTCTCTGACCGGCCTGGCGTGATGGCCATGCTGTCATATCTCAAGCACCACAGCCGCAGCGGCGAGATTGTCGTCATAATAGATGATATCAGCCGCCTTGCGCGCGATACGCGCGTTCATACCGATCTGCGCCTTGCCATCAATCTTGCAGGCGGAAGGCTGGAAAGCCCCTCGATCACCTTCGGGGAGGACTCCGATTCCATCTTTGTCGAGAACGTGCTGGCCAGCGCCAGCCAGCATCAGCGCCAGAAAAACGGCGAGCAGACCAAGAACCGGATGCGCGCCCGCGTCATGAACGGCTATTGGGTGTTCCACGCCCCCACGGGCTACGCCTACAAGAAGGTTGCCGGACACGGGCTCTTGCTGGTGCGCAACGAACCGCTGGCTTCCATCGTGCAGGAAGCCCTTGAGGGCTTCGCATCGGGCCGCTTCCAAACGCAAGCCGATGTGAAGCGCTTCCTCGAATCCCAGCCGGAATATCCCTGCAAGACGAAGCAGGGCACCGTCCGCTACGAGGAGGTGCTGCGCCTTCTCACCCGCCCGCATTATGCCGGATATATCGAAGTGCCCCATTGGGGCGTTTCCTTGCGCAAAGGCCATCACGAGGGACTGATCGACTTATCTACCTTCGAGAAAATCCAGCAGCGCATCAAGGGCGGCGCGCGCGTATTCTCCAGCACGGATATCGGCGAGGACTTCCCGCTGCGCGGCTATGCCGTGTGCGCTGAATGCGGCGGCCCGCTCACAGCAGGCTGGTCAACGAGCAAGACCGGGAAGCGGCATCCCTATTATCTCTGCTTCACCAAAGGCTGCGCGTGCCGGGGCAAATCCATCAAGCGCGATATGATCGAGGAGCAGTTCGGCACTCTGCTGCAAGGGCTTTGCCCCTCTTCGCAGACCGCCGCGCTGTTCAGAGAGCTGTTCTTCGAGGCGTGGCGGCAGGACGCAAGCCGTACCGAAGAGATCGCCAAGGCCCTGCGCAACGATCTTCGCAAGACCGAACAGCAGATCGAGCAGTTGCTAGACCGGATCGTGGAAGCCTCCACAGCGTCCGTCATCGCGGCCTATGAACGGCGCATCGCCGGGCTGGAGAAGGACAAGCTCATTATCATCGAAAAGCTGCAAGGGAACGCCGCTCCCAAGCGCAGCGCCGCCGAACAGTTTGAACCCGCCTTCCGCTTCCTCGAAAACCCGCATGAACTATGGGTTTCCGAGCGTCTGGCGGACAAAAGACTGGTGCTAAAACTGACCTTCGCAGACCGACTGGCCTACTGCCGAATTTCCGGATTTAGAACCCCAAAAACAACCTTACCTTTCAAGGCTTTAGAGGCGGTTCATGGCGGGAAATGTAAAATGGCGGAGAGGGAGGGATTCGAACCCCCGGTACGGTTGCCCGTACTCCGCATTTCGAGTGCGGCGCGATCGACCACTCTGCCACCTCTCCGGCCGCCCGGCATGCGCGGTGAGAGTGGTCACCTCGCCGCGCATCTTGATGCCGGGGCTGCTGAATAGCTGTTGATTGCTCGCCGCGCAAGAGCACACGAGCAGCGCCGCGGCAAACCGCCTATCCCATGCCAACCCGTCCCTTACCAAAGCGTCATCGGAAATCTGAATGCCGGCCCGCGGCTCGGGGGCCCAAAAAAAGATGTACGGGCCAGGCTTGCCCCCCAGGCCCCCTGGGAGGCCGCGCGGACGGCACACCGGCCGGCACAAGCCCCGCTCTCTTGACCTGAACCAATAAAGCCCTCCGAGCGTTCGATCCGGACACTGGACCTTCAAACGCCCAACGAGGTTTGAGCCATGCGCGCCATCGCACGGACGAAGCAATCCCTATGGCCCGCGGTGGCCCTTCTCCTCCTGGCCACCGGCCCGGCCGCTGCGCAATCGGGCGAAGGGCAAGCGTGCGGCGGCATCGACGGACCGTCCTGTAGCGTCGGCTTCTTCTGCGAGACCGAACATGCCCAATGCGGCGAAGCGAACCCCGAGGGCACCTGCGTCCTCAGGACAGAAGCCTGCACCCGGATTTACCAACCCGTGTGCGGCTGCGACGGCAAAACCTATGCGAACGACTGCGAACGGATCGCGGCAGCCGCGCGCAAGGATCACGACGGCGAGTGCAAAAGCTGACCGCGAATGACTTCCGCTCAGGCGTCCCGAAACCTGGCCGTCTGCTGCACGAGCACACCGAGCCACCCATGGCGAAGCGTGAGCTTGAAAAGAAAAGCGCCACCTCCTTCATCTTCGTGCACGATCTCCATGTCGCCCGGCATCAGCACCCGCGGAAGCGAAAGTCTGATGCGCCCCGCAGAAAAGAAATAACCGGCCGACCGGAAAACCAGCGCACCCCCTTCCTCTGCGACGGAGAGCGTCATGCCGACGCCGCCGCCGACATGCTCCTCAAGCCCCGTCGGACCGGAAAAACACTTTGCCGAGTGAATCACCTGCGGAAATCGCCCAGCCCGCGCATAGGTTCGCGTCCAGCTTTGCCCGCCCAAGCCCGCGTTCTCCATCACGGCAACGGTCGCGCCGCCACCTGTCGCATCGTCGAGCGGGAGCGGCGCCCCGATCGCGCGCGCGAGAAAAGAAAGAACGCGCCCCACGCGAGACAGACGGGTTTCCAGAACCTCGCCGACGTAGAACGCGACATCTCCCGATGCGAGCCGTCGCGAAAATCGCCGCTGAACGGCTTCCGGAAGGCGGGCCCAGCCCGCCTCGCCCACAAGCGCGCGAAAACGAAGATCGACGACACCGACTTCGGTCCCAAGCACTGCAATGGCAGGAGCCGGCGCAGCAACGATCGGAACCTCTTTTTGCAACGCAGTCATCGGCATCTCCTGATGCGTCACCGTTGTGAAGGCGTGCGTCTAGCCAGCGCCGCCTTGCGAACGGCGCGAACGCCCTCCACTCACGAGCCCGGCAAGACGAGCAACCACCCCGCCCATCTTCAGAAGCTTCTGGAGAACCGGCGTCGGCAGCGCCAACACTTCGTCGACGTTGCGCGCGGCCCCCTCGGTGACGGCCAGCATGGCGCGGAACCGGCGTTGCGCCTCAGCAGACACCCGCCCATCGCCTTCAGCCGCCTCCACGCAATGCCGAAGCGCTGCAATAGCCGGATCGATCTCCCGCTTCTTGCGCCCCTCGGCAATGCGCCGGACCATCTCGAAAATGTCGGCCTCGACCTCGTAGAAATCCCGCCGATCGCCCAGAACCGAGACCCGACGGATCAGCGACCATCCGAGCAGTTCCTTGAGGGAATTGGACACATTCGAACGCGCAAGCCTGAGAAGCTCGGCGATCTCCTCGGCCGGCAGCGGCCGGTCCGACGCATAAAGCAGCGCGTGGATCTGCGAGACGGAGCGGTTGACGCCCCAAACCTCGCCCATCTCGCCCCACGCGACGACGAACCGCTCGATTGCGGGAGGCAGCTTCACGGAATTTTCTGTAATTTCTGTCATGACAGAAATAAAAGAACGAAAACGACGGCACGTCAAGCTGAAACGACGACGCTGACGTTCAGCGCCGCGGCCGCGAATGCTCAGCCCCTCACCATCGCCACGGGCTTTCCGGCGGTAGGCATGCCTACCTTTCCGTGTTCCAATGCCTCCCGTGTTCGGGAACACTCGGCTGCTGAACAAAGTTTGATCCGCTGCCGCCCAACTCCGAGGCAAGTGACGATGAAACGAGCAGCGGATCGCGAAGCACCGCTCGATATTGCAAGGTTTTTCTCGAACCTTACAGTTGGCCCGGCTCTTGCCATGAGCAGAACATGGATCAGATCAGGGCCGCAGACTTGAAGCCGACGTTTGACGAGATGAATGGCTTCGGCCAGGGCATCCGCGAGCCCTACGCCGCCGTCGCCAACTGGCTTGACGCATTGCGCGTCGAGGACCTCCGCAAGAAAAGCGCCGAAGCCGAGCTCCTGTTCCGCCGCACCGGCATCACCTTCAACGTCTACGGCGATACCGAAGCCTCCGAGCGCCTCATCCCCTTCGACATGATCCCGCGCATCATTTCGGCTGCGGAGTGGAGACGCCTCTCGGCCGGCATCGAGCAGCGCGTCAAGGCACTCAACGCCTTCATGTACGACATCTACCACCGCCAGGAGATCATCAAGGCGGGCCGCATCCCGGCGGAACTGGTGGTGCAGAACAGCGCGTTCGTGCCCGAGATGATCGGGCTCGACCCGGCCCTCGGCATCTATTCGCACATCATCGGCGTCGACATCGTCCGCACGGGCGAGAACGAATTCTACGTTCTTGAGGACAACACGCGCACGCCCTCCGGCGTCTCCTACATGCTGGAGAACCGGGAGACGATGATGCACATGTTCCCGAACCTGTTCGCCGAGAACCGCGTCGCGCCCGTCGAGACCTATCCCGACAAGCTGCGGAAAACACTAGAAAGCGTCACGCCGCGGAACCTCGACGACGAGCCCGTCATCGCCGTCCTCACGCCCGGCCAGTACAACAGCGCCTACTACGAGCACGCTTTCCTTGCGGACCAGATGGGCGTCGAACTGGTCGAAGGACCGGACCTCGTCGTGCAGGACGGCGTCCTCAACATGAAGACCACGCAGGGCCTCTGCCGCGTGGACGTGCTGTATCGGCGCATCGACGACGACTTCCTCGATCCTCTGACCTTCGACCCTTCGTCCGTGCTCGGCGTGCCCGGCCTGTTCGATGTCTATCGCGCCGGCAACGTCACGATCGTCAATGCCCCGGGCGCGGGCATCGCCGACGACAAGGCCATCTACTGCTACATTCCAGAAATCATCGAATTCTACATGGGCCGGCCGCCCATCCTGCAGAACGTGCCGACCTACAATTGCCGCAAGACGGACTCGCTGAAATACGTCATCGAGCACATGCCCGAACTCGTCGTCAAAGAGGTGCACGGCTCCGGTGGTTACGGCATGCTCGTCGGACCGACAGCAACCAGGGCGGAAATCGAAGACTTCCGAGCGCGCGTGAAGGCGCGGCCCGAAAACTACATCGCGCAGCCCACGCTCGCGCTCTCCACCTGCCCGACATTGGTCGAGGAAGGCATCGCGCCCCGCCACCTCGACCTGAGGCCTTTTGTACTCGTCGGAGACGAAGTTCGCCTCGTTCCGGGCGGCCTGACGCGTGTCGCGCTTCGCAAAGGATCGCTGGTCGTCAATTCGAGCCAGGGAGGGGGAACGAAAGACACGTGGGTACTGCAGGATTGATCGGCAAAAAAGAACAACATCGGGCGGGAACGGCCGCGTGAGACACACATGCTAGGGCGCACGGCAAACGATCTTTTCTGGCTCTCCCGCTATGTGGAGAGAGCCGAGAACATGGCGCGTCTGATCGAGGCGGGCTATCGCATCGCGCTGCAGCCGCGCATCGGCGACGATCAGGACTCCGAATGGATCTCGACGCTTGAAAGCACGGGCTGCATCGACGTCTACAAAGACAAGCATGGCGAGATCACGACAAAGAACGTGATCGACTTTCTGCTGTTCGACCCGTCCAACCCCTCCAGCATCCACACCTGCCTCGCCTCCGCGCGGCGCAACGCGCGCACCCAGCGCACGGCCTTGACGCGCGAGATGTGGGAATCGCTCAACGGCTCATGGCTCGAATTCCAGGCCATTCGGCCCGACACGCTGCGCTCCGATGCGCTGCCGCGCATCCTCGATTGGGTGAAGGAGCGCTCAGCCGGCTATCGCGGCGCAATGCTCAACACGATTCTGCGCAACGACACCTACTTCTTCAGCCAACTCGGCACGTTCCTCGAACGCGCCGACAACACGGCGCGCATCCTCGACGTGAAATATTACGTTCTGTTGCCGTCGACGAACATGATCGGAACCGCCGTCGACACCGCGCAGTGGGAGACGATCCTACGCTCCGTCTCGGCGCACATGAGCTACCGCTGGGTCTACAAGGAGAGCTACCGCTCCTGGCGGATCGCCGACTACCTGATCCTGAACCGCGCCATGCCACGCTCGCTCCACGCCTGCTACCACAAGATCGACGAGGCGCTGGCGGACCTCTCCGCGCTTTACGGCGAGGACAAGCCCTGCCTCGTCACCGCCAAATCGACCCTCGCCCTCCTCGAACGCGGCGACATCGACACCATATTCCAATCCGGTCTGCACGAGTTCCTGCTCGACTTCATCGCACGCAACAACCGCGTCGCGCAGGAAATCTCCGAAGCCTACCATTTCACCGGCTGAGGGTAGGTGGTCATGAAAATCGAGATCCGCCACATCACCACGTACCGCTACGCTACCCTCGCGCGCTACGCGATCCAAAGCCTGCGTCTCACGCCCCCCACGTTCGACGGCCAGGACGTCCGCGCATGGACCATCGAAGCGCCCGGCTTCGAGACTCACATTTCCTATCGCGATGCCCTCGGCAATCAGGTTCATTTGACGACCCTTGACACACCCCATGACGGCATCGTCATCGAAGCCTCGGGCATCATCGAAACCGAGGATCGCGCCGGCATTGTCCGCGGACTCGCGGAAGTCACCCCGCGCCGGGTCTTCCTGCGCGAGACACCGCGAACGGCGCCGGACAAAGCAATCCGCGATCTCGCCAAAAGCGTAAGCCACGGCCGCGTTCCACGAGACCCCCTCGATTGTCTGCACAGCCTGATGCGAACGGTCGGCGATGCCGTCTCCTACGAGATCGGCACATCGCACGCCCACACGACAGCGGCCGAAGCGCTCAGCGAGGGCAAAGGCGTCTGCCAGGATCACGCCCATGTGTTCATTTCGGCCGCGCGGGTTATCGGACTCCCGGCCCGATACGTTAACGGTTACTTTCTCTCGGGTACCCTTGCGCCCGCGGAAGCCCATCATGCGTGGGCGGAAGCCTGGGTCGACGGACTGGGCTGGGTGGGCTTCGACCCCGCCAATGGCATGTGTCCGACGGAACGATACGTGCGTCTCGCATGCGGTTTCGATGCGGCCTCCGCTGCGCCAATTCGCGGCACCCAGCGCGGAGGCGAAAATGAAGACCTTGACGTCCGGGTCGAAGTTGAGCAGCAAGGCGCACAGCAGCAATAAGAGACTGCCAGGACGAAGGATCTCGCGATGACCTATTGCGTCGCGCTCAGGCTGGACCGCGGCATCGTGTTTGCCGCCGACACGCGCACCAATGCGGGCGTCGATAACGTGGCCCAGTACCGCAAGCTGCATTTCTGGCGCCAGCCGGGCGACCGGGTGATCGTGCTGATGTCGGCCGGAAACCTGGCCGTCACGCAGTCGGTGGTGAGCAACATCAACGAGCAGTTGGCCACCCCCGACAACGCGAACCCGACGCTGTTCACCGTCCCATCGATGTTCCGCGCCGCACGCCTCGTCGGGGATGCCGTCCGCGAGGTGCGCCGCATCGACGGTGCTGCGCTGGAAATGAGCAAAGCCGGGTTCTCCGCGTCCTTCATCCTCGGCGGCCAGATCGGCGCCGAGCGCCCGCGCCTCTATCAGATCTATTCCGAGGGCAACTTCATCGAGGCGACGGACGACACGCCGTTCCTTCAGATCGGCGAGCACAAGTACGGCAAACCGATCCTCGATCGTGTTGCCCGCCCCGAGATGGGCCTCGGAGACGCGGCCAAGCTCATTCTCCTCTCGTTCGATTCGACGCTCCGCTCGAACCTGTCCGTCGGCATGCCGATCGACATCCTGCTCTACGAGCGCGACAGTCTGGACGTGCGCCGCGAAACACGCATTTGCCAGAACGACGAGTATTTCACAAAGCTCTCGGCCTCATGGTCGAACGCTTTGCGCACCGCCTTCGCGAGCATCGAAGAGTTCAAGATCTAACCGGCCGAACGCAACGTCCGGTGCGGCGGGCGCGGCCGGCTTTTCCGAACGCGCGATCATCACGCCCAATGTCCGAGCCATCGCCACGAAGTTTCGCCAATGCAAAAGCGCCCCGTCGAGCACGGCGAAAGCGCGCCCCATCATGACGCTCGCGGCAATCAGCCCTCCGGCGCTCACCGCATGCTCGATCACGAGCAACGCACCGAACCCGATTCCCCCGAACTGCAGCATCAGCCTGATCGCCTTCGCAAGTGCGGCGACGGCAAGCTTGCAGTCCGCGCTCTCACACATCTTCGACCGGCACGCCACGTCGCTGCCGACGGCAATGCCGGCAATCAGCGCCGCCCCCAGAAACGCATAGAGCGCGAGCAACGGGTGGATGAACGAGAGTCCCGCAAACGAAACCGGCAGCCACAGCGCATCGAACAGCGCCGCCGGACCTCCACGCGCCAAAAAGCGCCGCGCCCGGTCGACATCCCTCGGCCTCAACTTGGCAACCTCGAACGACCGCCGGTCGAGATCCCGCACGAACGAGGCACCCGCTCGGCCGAGCAGCCGGGCACGTAGAAAATCGAGGAGAGCAAAAATCCCGAACAGCCCTGCGAGCAGGCCCGTGGACAGCACAAGGTCGGAGCGATCGCCCGTCGGCAGCACCCGCTCGTAGATGTGGAACAGATAAAGCGAAGACGAGAGTTGCATCGCATTCAGTGCCGCCGAGAGCAGGAGCGCTGAGAAAAACTGCGGTCCCGACATCCAGCGGCGAAGAACTTGCACGACCGGCCAGCCTTGCGCCTTCCTCGCTCCGACCGCCCGCTCCATTGCCCCCAGCCCAACCACGAACCGCCCCTAGATACAACTTTAGATTGTATATATATGAACTTAATAATTTATAGATGTGGCGCAGGCCGTCTCACCGATTTCCAGGGCAACCGGCACCTGTGCACGGATACGCGTCAGACCGCTCTTGCGCGAAACTGCGGCACACCCTGGAATGGGAGTCGGCCAAAAAAGTCGGCGACGCCTCGAACCGGGGCGAAGACCGTCTGAGCCGCGGGGGAGAGGAACGATGCCAGATGAGTGACCCGAAGGATCTCGGGACCTTCCTGAACGCATGGGCTGGGAGCGATACGACAAAGGCTGATGTGGCCGAAACCGTCGTGCGCCTCTCGGAAGCCTGCTGCCGGATCGGTGAATTGATTGGCCAAGGCCCCCTCGCCGGCGCGCTCGGCGCTGAAACCGGCCAACAGACAGGCGCCGATCCTCAGAAGGAGATCGACGTCCGCGCCAACAATCTCATCGTCGAAGCCCTCAAAGGCGCCCCCGTCGCGACGCTCGGCTCCGAAGAACTGGAATGGCCGCTCCCAATTAACCCCGGCGCGCCTCTCGCGGTCGCCGTCGATCCGATCGACGGCTCATCCAACACCGACGCCAATACGTCGATCGGCACCATCTTCACCGTTCTGCCCGCGCGCTGCCAGGGCGCCGACGGATCGAGCTTTCTACAGCCCGGAACGGCGCAACTCGCGGCGGGCTTCGCCGTCTACGGTCCTTTCACGTCCCTCGTTCTGACCGTGGGCCGCGGCACGCAGATCTTTACGCAAGATCGCACCACCGGCCGCTTCCTGTTGACGAGCGAAAGAGTCGATATCCCCACTGCAACGCGCGAATACGCGATCAACGCCTCGAATTACCGCCACTGGGACGAAGCCATTCGGACCTACGTGGACGATTGCCTGCGTGGCCGCGGCGGCCCGCGCGGCAAGAATTTCAACATGCGCTGGACGGCCTCGCCCGTGGCCGACATCTACCGCATCCTGACGCGCGGCGGCATTTTCCTTTATCCGAGCGACCTGCGCGAAAGCTATTCCATGGGCCGCCTTCGCCTTGTCTACGAAGCGAACCCGCTCGGCTGGATCATCGAGCAGGCTGGCGGCGCAGCCTCCTCCGGCTACGAGCGAATTTTAGACATTCCGCCTACCTCTCTTCACCAACGAACATCTTTCATCGCCGGTTCGCGCACCGAGGTGGAGTATGTTGTCCGCCTTCACCATGATCCGCATGGCCTCGGAGAACGCTCCCCGCTGTTTGGGCGCCGGGGACTGTTCCGGATCTGACCCGAGGAGATCTCCCGCCCCGTCCTTAACGCCGCAGTCCGCAAAAAATCGAAGCAGTCAGCATGTCGGCCAAACATCCCATCATTTCCGTGACAGGCTCGTCCGGCGCCGGCACCACCAGTGTCCGGCGCACGTTCGAGCAGATCTTTCGGCGTGAGAAGATCACCGCCGTCTTCATCGAAGGCGACGCGTTTCACCGTTACGGACGGGATGCGATGAACGATCTTGCGGAGGAAGCCGCCTCCGCCGGCACCCCTTTGCTGAGCCACTTCGGCGAGGCGGCAAATCTGCTGCCCGAACTGGAGCAGCTTTTCAAATCCTATGGCGAGATCGGCACCGGCCGCACCCGCCACTACGTCCATGACGAAACCGAAGCGGAGCTTTTCGGCACACCGCCGGGCACGTTCACGCCATGGGAAGAGATCCCCTACGGCACCGATCTCATGATCTACGAGGGCCTACACGGCGCAGCCGTGACAAAGAACGTGAACATCGCCCGCTTTGCGGATCTGCGCATCGGCGTGGTGCCCGTCATCAACCTCGAATGGATCCAGAAGATCCACCGCGACAAGGCGGAGCGCGGCTATTCTCCGGAAGCGATCACGGACGTCATCCTTCACCGGATGCCGGACTACGTGAAATATATCTGCCCGCAGTTCACCGAGACCGACATCAACTTCCAGCGCATCCCCACCGTCGACACGTCGAACCCGTTCGTCGCCCGCTGGATTCCGACCCCCGACGAGTCCATGGTCGTCATTCGCTTCAAGAACCCGCGCGGCATTGACTTTTCCTATCTGCAGTCGATGATCCACGACAGCTTCATGTCGCGCGCCAACTCGATCGTGATCCCCGGCGGCAAGCTCGATCTTGCAATGCAGCTCATCCTCACTCCGATGATCCTGCAGTTGATCGAAAGAAAGCGTCGCACCTTTTTCTGACACCGAATGATCGTTTACGCGTAGGCGCGCGATGAGTGACTTCGACAAAGATCTGGCCGCCGTCCAGCGAATTGCTGCGATCCCCACGATTCTCGACGTGATCCGCCGCTTGACGGATATGCGGTTCGTCGCGGTCGCCCGCGTTACAGAACAGAGATGGATGGCCTGCGCGACGAGGGACGACCTGGGCTTCGGCATCGCCCCTGGCGGAGAACTCGCCATCGAAACCACGATCTGCCATGAGATCCGCCAATCCCGCGCACCCGTCGTCATCGACGACGTGAGCCAGGACCCGCTCTACAGCGCGCACCCGACGCCTGTGATGTATGGGTTCAAAAGCTACATCTCGATGCCGATCGTCCTCCCCGACGGCAGCTTCTTCGGCACGCTTTGCGCCATCGACCCGAACCCCGCCAATCTGAACCGGCCGGAGATCCTGGGCACGTTCAAGATGTTCGCCGAGCTCATCGGCTTCCATCTCGATATGCACAGCCAGCTCGACAAGGCCGAAGCCGAACTGGCGAGCGCAAAGGAAATGGGCGACGCCCGCGAACGCTTCGTCGCCGTGCTCGGCCACGACCTCAGAAATCCTCTGGCTTCGATCAAGGCCGGGCTCGCGCTCCTGTCCCGCACGCAGCTTGACGAAAAAGCAAAGGAGGTGCTCGGCCATCTGAACCACAGCACCGATCGGATGGGAGAGTTGATCGAGAACCTGCTCGACCTCGCGAGAGGACGACTTGGCGGCGGCTTGCCCATCCGTCCCGTTCCCGCCGAGCTTGGCGAGGTGCTGCATCAGGTCGTGCGCGAGATCGAGGCCGCACGCCCCAACCGGATGTTCAATGTCGAGGTCGACATTCCGGGCCCCGTGATGGCGGACCCGGACCGCATTGCCCAACTCGTATCCAATCTCGTGTCCAATGCCGTCAAGCATGGCGCGCCCGACACGCCGATCCGCATCTTCGGCATCCTCGAAGACGGACATCTCGTCGTGAGCGTCGCGAACGAAGGACGCCCCATTCCCCCGTCGAAGATCGCGACAATCTTCGAACCCTTCAACGCACTCGAAACACGCGGCGCAAAAGAGGGACTGGGCCTGGGTCTCTACATCGCCTCTGAGATCAGCCGTGCCCACGGCGGCACGCTCTCCGTGTCTTCTACGCTTGTCGAAACGCGATTCACGTTCAAAGCGCCCATCGCAAATCGAGCGTAACGGCGCGCCCCTTTACGCGTCGGCCGCGCATCGGCACCGATCTTCAAACTCAATTCCTGACAACGACACTCCTCTTTGTGCCGAGGAATTTTTCCCGTTTTTCAACACGCACCGCAACGATGCGCGGCACACCGCGTTTGATGCGCACAACAAGAAAAAAAGGAGCGCACCCTTATGACCATGCCCGCCGCAACCCTTCGTGCTGCCCTCACCACCGCCGTCGCGGTTTCGATCCTGGCCGCGAGCGCGGCAGGTCACGATGCCGAAGCACAGTCTCCGCTGGAGGCCATCGAAAGCACGGAGAAGGGCGAACTCAAGAACCCTCACAGTGGAGATGCGGGAGCAGCGGAGGAAGGTCATAAGCTCTACATGGCCGCCGGCTGCAACGGTTGCCACGGCGGGACAGGGGGCGGCGGCATGGGCCCGCCGCTCAGCAATCAGGTATGGGTCTACGGCGACGACGACGACACACTGTTTCGCCTCATCACGCTCGGCTCCGACGACCTGCAGGCGGCCGGCTACAGGCGCATCGGAACCGAGGCCGTTGTCGGACCGATGCCCCACGCGAAGGATATCGTGAAGTCTGCCGACGATATGTGGAAGATCGTCACCTGGATCAAATCGCTGCACGAAAACTAACGAATTAGCCCCGTCTGCAGGAGCGGACATAGCACGTCCGGTTTCTGGGCGTGCGAAGGGCGCATTCGACCAGCGCACGGCTCCTCGCATACGATCTGCTGTTGTTGTGCCAGCCCATTCCCCACGAGCCCGTGCTGCTCGACGCCCGGCAAACCCATCTGGCGTCGGCCTGAGAGATCGGCATCGACACAAAGAGAACGGACGCGACGCCCAAAAGCCAAACCACACGCATTGCGCTTCTCCCTTGAAGAAATGATAAGGTCCAAAACGGCTCGGCACGGGCAGGCGCCAAATTTGCAAAGGCTTCGAAATATAGGCGTTGCCCGTCGAAATCCGTTCGTACGAACACAAACGATTATTAGGCGCGGCAAGCTGTTCCCGAGGGAACACGCTCAACTCACATGCGATGCGCGAGAGGGAGATCGATGTCATCCGATCGTTTGGACGTCCCGGCATACCTCGCGCGCATCGGATACGCCGGCCCCGTCACGCCATCGCTCGACACGCTCGCCGCAATTCAGCGGCACCACATCTCCGCAATTCCCTTCGAAACGCTCGCAATGATCCTCGGCGAGCCGGTGCGGCTCGACCTCCCGTCGCTGCGGCATAAGCTGCTCGATCGAGGCCGCGGCGGATACTGCTTCGAGCTGAACCTATTGTTTCTCCACCTGCTGCGCGCCATCGGTTTTGACGCACAAGGTCTCACCGGACGCGTGGTGATGAACACGCCCCCCGGCGTCGTCCCGGCCCGCACCCACGTGCTAACCCTCGTCTCCATCGACGGCACGCGCTACGTCACGGATGTCGGCTTCGGAGGCATGACACCGACCGCCCCGCTACGTCTGGACATGGAAGCGGAACAGGATACGCCCAACGAACCCTACCGCCTCGTCCGGCACGGCGAGACATACGCGCTCACCGCACGCGTCGACGACACCTCGCGCACCCTGTACGTGTTCGATCTCGCATCGCCCGCCGACATCGATTTCGAGGTCGGCAACTGGTACGTGTCCACGCACCCTTCCTCCCCGTTTCGCAACAGGCTGCTCGTGGCCCGCTCCGAACCCGGCGTGCGCCACACATTGCGCGGGTCGGAATACGCCATCCACCGCATTGCCCGCGCGAGCGAGCGCCGGCAGATCGACAATCCCGACGCCGTGATCGAACTTCTGCAAACCGTCTTTCGAATCCGGCTGCCCGAGCACCCGAACCTTCGAGACGCGCTCGGCAAGGTCCTCTCTGCCTCTCCCGCCTGAAAGCCCGGCCTTACCCATGGGATCTTGGCTCTCGACCCTTGCCGCGCCGCGCCCCGCCGTGTAGGGCAGGAGCCTGGAAACCCACGAACGGGAGGCGCGCCCGATGTCACGGCCGCTCATCATCGCCCCCTCGATCCTGTCGGCAGATTTCGCGCGCCTCGGCGCCGAGGTCGCGGACGTGGACGCGGCAGGCGCGGACTGGATCCATCTCGACGTGATGGACGGCCACTTCGTGCCCAACATCACGTTCGGCCCGCCAATCGTCTCCGCCATCCGTGACAGCTCGAAAAAGACCTTCGACTGCCACCTGATGATCGCGCCCGCCGATCCGTACATTGAGGCCTTCGCAAAGGCGGGCGCTGAGATCGTCACCGTCCACGCGGAAGCGGGCCCTCACCTCGACCGCTCGCTGCAAGCCATCCGCGCGGTGGGCTGCCGTGCAGGCATCTCCCTCAATCCCGGCACGCACGAGAGCGTAATCGAGCACGTCTTGGATCGCGTCGATCTCGTCCTGCTCATGACGGTCAATCCGGGCTTCGGCGGACAGGCGTTCATTCCCGCGCAGCTCGAAAAGATCCGCCGCGTGCGCCGGATGATCGGCGACCGGCCCATCGACCTCGAAGTGGACGGCGGCGTCACGCCTGAAACCGCAGCGCTCGTCGTCGAAGCGGGCGCCAACGTGCTCGTCGCAGGTTCCGCCGTCTTCAAGGGTGGCACCAAGGAAAGCTACGCCGCCAACATCAGAGCCATCCGCAGCGCGGCCGAACGAGCCCGCGCGGCAAAGTCGGCAGCCTGAAGCCGCGCCGCTCCGGCGCTCAAACCTCCAAGCAGCGAGGCCCCATGTTTCCGCTTTCGCACATGCTGAAATCGTTCGTCCGCAAGGGTACGCTCAAGGTCATCGACGCCGAAGGGCGCGTCCACATCTTCGGCGGACGAGAGCCCGGTCCTGACGTGACCATGCGGCTGACCGATCCCACACTCTATCGCACGCTCTTCACCAACCCGGAGCTGGCGGCGGGCGAAGCCTACATGGACGGCCGGATGCGCTTCGAGGGCTCGACGCTCCGCGACTTCCTCACGCTGTTCTCTGTCAACCGTCTTTCGCTGGGCTCGTATCCTCTGCAAAAGGCGCTGCGCAAAGTCTCGCGCGGGCTGAAGCGGTTCCAGCAAGCCAACCCCATCGGCAAGGCCCAGCAGAACGTCGCCCACCACTACGACATCGGCAACGAATTCTACCGCCTCTTCCTCGACCGCGGCATGCAGTATTCCTGCGCCTACTTCACGAGCGACGACAACACCCTCGAAGAGGCCCAGCAGAACAAGCTCCGCCTCATCGCGTCGAAATTGGCGCTGGAGCCCGGCCAGAAGGTGCTCGACATCGGCTGCGGCTGGGGCGACATGCTGCTCTATCTCGCGCGCCTGCAAGACATCCAGGCCGTCGGCGTCACCCTATCGAAGGAACAGTGCAAGCTCGCCAACGAAAAGGCGAAGGCGCTCGGCCTTGCCGACCGCGTCCGCTTCGAACTGCGCGACTACCGCGACTTGAACGAGCGCTTCGACCGCATCGTTTCCGTTGGCATGTTCGAGCACGTGGGCGTGGCCCACTACGACGAGTTTTTCGCCAAGGTGAACGACCTTCTGACCGACGACGGCGTGATGCTGCTTCACTCCATCGGCCACATGAGCCCTCCCGGAACGGCAAGCCCGTGGCTCCGGAAGTATATCTTCCCGGGCGCCTATTCGCCCGCGCTCTCCGAAGTCTTCACGCACGTGGAGCAGAACAGCCTGTGGGTGACGGATCTCGAATTCCTGCGCGTCCATTACGCGAAGACGCTCGCTCATTGGGTTACCCGCTTCGAGGCCAACCGCGCCAAGGTCGCCGAAATGTACGACGAGCGCTTCTGCCGGATGTGGGAGTTCTATCTGATCAGCTGCGAGATGATGTTCCGCACGGGCAGCCAGCTCGTCTTCCACATGCAGCTAGCGAAGACGCGCGATGCCGTGCCGATCGTGCGCGATTATATCATCGACACCCAGCGCGACTATGTGCGCCTCGAAGCCGAGCGGGGCATCGCCCCGCCCGAGCCGCAGCCGTTCGCGACGGCAAAAGAGCCCCAGCAGAGCTGAGGCTCGGGTAACGAAGCCGCTTGCGCGAAGCGGCTTCGTCAATCGCAATTGGGCCGATCAGTTCCAGGTGTGAAGCAGAACACGCCAGCCGTCTGCCGTGCGAACGAGCACGTTCACCCAGTTCCCGCCGTACTGCTTTGTCGAACCCTCGTCGGACGGACCGTTGAGCTGCCACGTGCCGGTCGCGACCCGCGTGTCTCCCTGGTCCAGCACCTTCTCGACGACGATCTTGTGATCGGCGAAGCCCTTCGATTGCAGATCGGCGAAGAACGCGCCGATAGCCTCCGGACCGCTGACCGCCTTGCCGCCCGCAGGCACGACCACGGCATCCTTGGCGTAAAAGCCGGAGAGCGCCTTCATGTCACGAGCGTTGAACGCTTCGTCCCATTTGCCGGCCCCCGCGCGAACCTCGGCGTCGTCCGCGAATGAGGGAGCGGCATAGAGCCCGGCCGAGAGTGCAATGAGTGCTGCGGCGAGAACGTTTCTGCAGGAATGAATGAATTTCGACATACCGAAACCTCCGTAAGGACCTTGCCTGACCGCCACGCGGCCCAGGACAAATTACCACTTGGTCATTAACGGAGTCGTTGGTGGACGAGCGAGGCCACGTTGTCAATGGAATGATCGGCCGGGCGCGATCCTGTCGCACCGGCAGCGAGCACACGTCTGTGCGAACAGCAGAGCAGTCCGTTGAGATCGTTCGGCGAGAGAGAAAGGGGCGCTCTACTGCCCCGCCCGCTCCGGAGCAGGCGGCACGCCATCGCGCTCGCAGTGATACGCCGGCGCGGCCACCCGGCTCCATACTTCAGTAGCGCCGAACAGCGGCAGGAACACGTACCCGCGCACCTTGATCTGCGTAGGGCTCAACACCTCCGCATAACCACTGAAGCTCATGCCGAGATCGGGCACATAGACGTTTCCGCCGCCCCACGTCCCGTCCGGTTGTTTCGTGAAACCCGTGATGACGTTCAGTCCGCAAACCTGCCGGTTCTGCAGCGAAGCCTCGGGATTGCGGAAATCCTTGAGCGGAAGCCGGTCCGGACCGTACGGCAGCCTGAGCCAAACCACCTTCGCGCACATCGCAGCGCCGCAGTTCCCGACCTCCAGCACCACTTCGCCGTCCGAGTCCATCCAGTATCCATCGAGTTCGGTGGCCGACGCCGAGCGCGCACCCAAGCCGATCAAAACGGCCAAGACGAGCGAAAGTGCGAAGCGATGCATGAAACCTGTCCCCGTGCGCGCTGAAACCGGCGTTCCTGGCTCCCGGAGCCACCTGCCGTGCCAATGGCTACCGTGCCGATATTGGCCAGTAACGTGGTGTTGTAAAGGCAGGCAATTCCCGCCACTCACCACGGCGCGCCTGACATGCTAAGCGAACCGGAATGACCGACACCACACCTCCGTTCTCTCTACGGCGATTCGCGCAAGCCTTGCCCATCGACGAGGCGCTGCCCGCGCTGACATCCGCGCTCGCGGCCGGACCCTCCGCGGTCCTCGTCGCCCCCCCAGGCGCCGGCAAGACGACGCGCGTCCCTCTCGCGCTCGATGGCGCGCCCTGGCTCGGCGGTGGCAAAATCCTCGTGCTCGAACCCCGCCGCCTCGCCGCCCGTAACGCCGCCGCCCGCATGGCTGCAACACTCGGCGAGGAGATCGGCGAAAGCGTCGGCCTGCGCGCCCGCCTCGAAACGCGCGTGTCGAAGAAAACGCGGATCGAAGTGCTGACCGAAGGCGTATTCACCCGCCTTATCCTCGACGACCCGGCGCTCGACGGCATCGGCGCCATCCTCTTCGACGAATTCCACGAGCGCTCGCTCGAAGCCGATCTCGGCCTCGCACTCGCCCGCGACACACAGACGAGCCTGCGCCCCGACCTGCGCCTCGTCGTCATGTCGGCGACCCTTGCGGGCAAGCCGGTCGCTGAATTGCTGGGCGGCGCTCCGCTCGTCACCAGCGAAGGCCGCAGCTTCCCCGTCGAAACGCGCTACCTCGGCAAAGATCCGACACGCCGCCTCGAAGACCGGATGGCGGATGCTATCGCGCGCGCACTGCGCGCCGAAACGGGATCCATTCTCGCGTTCCTCCCCGGCCAGGGCGAAATCCGCCGCACGGCCGAAAGCCTCCGCGAACGCCTCGACCCTGCGGACGCGATCGTCGCGCCCCTCTACGGCGCGCTCGACCGCCGCGACCAGGACCAGGCCATCGCACCAGCCCCGCCAGGCGCACGCAAGGTCGTGCTCGCGACCGCCATTGCCGAAACCTCGCTCACCATCGAGGGCATCCGCGTCGTGATCGACTGCGGCGTGGCCCGCGTGCCGCGCTACGACCCAGACGTGGGCATCACGCGCCTCGCGACCGTTCGTGTGTCCCGCGCCTCGGCCGATCAGCGCCGCGGCCGCGCCGGCCGTCTCGGCCTCGGCGTCTGCTACCGCCTCTGGGACGAAGCCGAGACCGCGAGCATGCCCGCCTTCGCGGAGCCCGAAATCCGCTCGGCCGACCTCGCACCGCTCCTGCTCGATTGCGCCGATTGGGGCGTCACCGATCCCTGGACGCTCTCCTGGCTGGATCCACCGGCAACGGCCGCCATCGATGCCGCGCGCGAAGAACTCACGAATCTCGGCGCACTCGACGCCGACGGCCGCCTCACGGAAACTGGCCGCAGCCTGCGCGCGCTGCCGCTTCCGCCGCGCCTTGCCGTCATGGTGATCCAAGCCGCCCGCGTCGGCGCGGAACGCCACGCAGCCGACATCGCCGCCGTCCTCGTCGAGCGCGGCCTCGGTGGCACGGGCGCGAACCTCGATCAGCGCATCGAAGCCTTTCGGCGCGACCGCACACCCCGCGCGACCGACATGCGCCGCCTTGCGGAGGGTTGGGCCAAGACGGCACGCGCCGCATCGCCCACCATCAATGACGCAAACGACGGCGAAGCCCCCTCCACGGCCGCCCTCCTCGCCCTCGCCTTCCCCGAACGCATCGCCAAGGCGCGCGGCCCTCACGGCCAATTCCTGCTCGCCAACGGCCGCGGCGCAACAATGGACGCCGCCGAGCCGCTTGCGCGGGCGCCGTTCCTCGTAATTGCCGAAATGCAGGGCACGGCCGCCGCAACGCGCATCCTGCTCGCGGCAGAAAGCAGCGACGCCGAAATCGCGCGTCTCGCCCGCAATCGCATCGCCGAACGTGAGGAAATCGTCTTCGACCCTGCCGCCGCAGCGATCCGCACCCGCCGCGTGCGCCGCCTGGATGCGATCACGTTATCGAGCGACCCGCGTCCGCCGGAACCGGGCCCCGAATCGGAAGCAGCCCTCGCTCAAGGTCTCGCAGCTCTCGGCGCCCAGCGCCTGCCGTGGACCAAACACCAGCACCAACTCCGCGACCGTGTCGCTTTCTTGAGAAACGCTGCAGAGGACGAGACATGGCCCGACCTGTCGGACGCAGCTCTCACAGCAGCACTTCCCGAGTGGCTCGGCCCTTACCTTTCTGGAAAGACGCGCCTAGCCGACATCGCCGCCGACGATCTCGCACAAGCATTGGATGGGCTGATCCCTTGGCCGCTCAAGCAGCGGCTCGACGCCGAGGCGCCGACGCATTTCGAGGCCCCCACCGGCCAGCGCCACCCCATCGACTACAACGGCCCCGGTGCGCCCGCACTCCATATCCGCGTCCAGGAGCTTTACAGCCTGACGCGCCACCCAACGGTGGCGGGTGGCCGGCTACCGCTCACGTTGCATCTGCTCTCGCCCGCCCATCGCCCGATACAGGTCACACGCGACCTGCCCGGATTTTGGAAAGGATCGTGGCAGTCCGTTAAAGCTGAGATGAAAGGCCGTTATCCGCGCCACCCGTGGCCCGACGACCCGGCCGCCACCGCACCGACGACCCGCGCGAAGCCGCGCGGCACCTGAAGCGCTCCCGACACCTGATCCGCTGCTCAGCGCCCGCCAGCATGCCGATAGCGCTTGGCCGGCTTTTTCTTGCCCCCGACCTCACCCGATTCCGCCAGCGCGTTGATACACGCCGGCCTCAGGTCGCGCCCCACGCTCCGCATGCAATCCCGCACGCCCTTGCTGCCCACAGGATGCGCGCTGCAATACTCCATATAGTCTGCACGGCAATGCTTACGCACATTTGGGCTATAGGCAGACGCCGCAGACGACACCGCGAGCGACAACGCAACCAACGCGGCAACCGGGAGAACGTGCTGCATCGAAATCTCCTGCATGGAGCTAAACCGGCCGGTAGCGGACCGGGTACCGGCACAAATCTTCTACGCACACGCAGGGGTAAACCTGCACGCGCCGCGGAAGTTTCCGAACACCAGGAAAATCACAGTGAATCTAGCAGGAAGCACGCAAATTTGCGAGCCTGATTAGGCTTGTTTGGTTCGTCGTTACAAAAGTGTTGCCATGAAGCCCGTGTCAGCGCGGATCGCGCCTGCTATAAGCCGCAAGTCGCGCGAGTCGAAGGGTTTGTCATGCTGCACTTCACCGTGCGGACGCTCGCTTCACCATCCAATGCGTCGAGGGGGAATACGATCGATGGTTCTGAAAGCTCCTGGCATCCTGACCTTCATGCTGTCGGTCATTCTGACCGTGCTCGCCATCGTCACATACGTCTTCGGCGCCGCCATCCCGATCATCTCGCAGCACGAGATCTGGGTCCTGCTGGTCGCCCAGTTCATCCTCATTTTCGGATGCATCATGCGCGGGCTTTAGAACCATTCCAGGCATCGCCCCGTCGGCGGGCGTTAAACCTGGATGCGTAGGGTCCCGGTCTTATCCGGTGTCAAGGCAACCGCATCGCCCGCTCTGTGCTTTTCTGTCGCGCGGCGTTCGGAACTCTGGCTCTGTCGCGTCGACCTGCACACATTGCCCCCATGATGATGATACGCAAAATGCAAACCGGCCCCTTTGCCGAGCGAGCGCGGCGATTGACGCGCGAGATCGCACTGGCCTGCGCCCTGACCTTTGCGGCTTTCGTATTCGGCGTCGCGGCGGTCTATCGCAACGCATCGGAAACGGCGTCGATCCCGGCTGCATCCTCCCAGGACCGCGCCGAAGACCATGCCCCGAGCGGGGCGCAGCCCGTCGATGGGCAAGCCACCGCGCCCAGCGGGACAACGACCAAGGATCTTTAGATCCGGATCGCTTGAGGCCCTTTAGCCTCAAGCCCAAACTGACCGCTCGTTAACCGGATGCCGTGGTCACGGGCTCTGCCCGCACGAGCCCCCGCACCGAATTCCCAACATAGACAGCGTCCGCACGCGCCAGGTCGTCGAGCGTAAGCACCGCTTCCACGGCCTTGCCCTGCGAGATCAAATCGCGGCGCAGCACACCCGGCAGAAGGCCGGACGATAGCGGCGGCGTCAGAAGTTTTCCGTCACGCTCGATGAAGACGTTCGTCCGGCTCCCCTCGGCCAACTCTCCCCGCTCGTTCAGATACAGCACCTCGTCGGCACCTTTGGTGTCGGCGTAGTGCTGCCACTCACGGTCATAGAGGTCACGCCGCGTCGTCTTGTGGAACAGAAACGGGTTGGCGCTATCCACCCGCGTATCCGAGATCGCATAGCGCATGACGGCGCGCGGCCCTTGCGCCGGCTGCTCGGCCACGGTGACCGACACGCTGCCATCTTCCGCCAACAGGAGCCGCACGCGAAGTCGTGCGTCCGTGCGGCCCTCCACCGCACGATCCAGCGCGTCACGCACGGCGCCCTCGTCATGCGCATAGCCGAAGTAGGCGGCCGACGCCTTGAGCCGCGCCAGATGCCCGTCGAGCAACCAGAACCCCTTGTCCGCTTCGTAAAGCAGCGTCTCGATCAACTCGAAGGTCTTCGGCGGATCGGTGAGGAACTTCATCTTTAGCAGGCACTCGGCGTATTCCTTCGCGCCGACGGAATCGTAGACGACGCCCGAGCCGATCCCCATCTCGCCCTGCCCGCCGCGGAAGATCACCGGCGTGCGGATCGCAACGTTGAACAGCGCCGCGCCGCCGGGCGTGATGTGGCCGATCGCGCCGCAGTAAACGCCACGCGGCTCCGTCTCGTAATCGCGGATCAGCTCCATCGCTCGGATCTTCGGCGCGCCGATCACCGACCCCGGCGGAAAAATCGCGCGGACCAGATCGCCGATGCCCAATCCGTCCTTCAGCGTCGCCTCGACGCCCGACGTCATCTGATGCAGCGTCCGGAACGTCTCGACGGTAAAGAGATCCGTCACGCCGACGCTGCCAACCTCCGCGATGCGTCCGAGGTCGTTGCGCATCAGATCGACGATCATGAGGTTTTCGGCGCGCTGCTTGATGTCCGTCGAAAGCACGCGGCGGGCTTCCGCGTCCGCTTCAGGCGTCCCTGCGCGCGGCGCCGTCCCCTTCATCGGCCGCGTAGAAACCACGCGCCCCTCTTTTTCGATGAACAGCTCCGGGCTCGCCGAAAGCACCGTGACTTCGCCCGTATCGACGATCCCGGCATAGGCCACGCGCTGGCGACGGCGCATATCGCGATAGAACGTCAGCGGCGAGCCTTCGAGCCGGAAGCGCGCCTTGAACGTCAGGTTGAGCTGATAGATGTCGCCCGCGCGGATCTTCTCCTGCACGGCGGCAAAACGCGTTTCGTATTCCTGCTGGTCCCAAGCCGTCGAGACGGACGTGAACTGGTAGGAGCCGCTCTTCGTGTGCGTACCGAGCCAGTGGTCGACCTCCGCCTCGTTCATCGCCCTCGGCGCGTCGTAGAATCCGAACCAGAGCAGCGGCACGTTCCGGCCTTCCGGCAGGAGATCCCGGATCTTGGGCTCCAAAACATATCCAAGCTCGTAAGCGAAATATCCGGCCGCATGGAGCCCCTCTGCCGCCCCCGCTTCGAGCCGCGCAAGCGCCGGCCCCACCTCGTCCGGCGTCATCGCCGAGACGATCTCCTTCGGGTTGGAAAAAAGCAGCGTAGGGGCGCCCGTCCCGGCGCTGTTGTCGAGAAGAACGAACGTCTCCTCCAACCGCGTCTCGGAGGCCTTGGCCCGCGTTCCGTCGGCACGGTTGTGATCGGCTGCAGTCATCGGCGGAAAGTCTCGTCTCGGTTTAGGGTCGAACCCGAGCTTATACGAAAGATTCCGGCCCGTGGGTCGCCCAGAAACGTTCCGGAGCACGCTGTCCCTTGCGCCGGATCAAGGCTGTTGCGAAACCGTGCGGGCAGGGGTTCACAAACACGAAAATCGTGCTATAGACCTCGCCGAGAGCCGCCCCACGAGCGGTCTCTTCGAACGGGCCGGTTCCTTTTGAGGACCTTGGGCCCAGATCAAGCCCCAAGACCGCAAGGTTGGCCGGATCGTTCGATGCGACGAGACAGCGTCCCCATTCCAGGTGGCATGTCTGGTCGAAAAGCGTGTGGTGACGCGGGATGGAGCAGCCCGGTAGCTCGTCAGGCTCATAACCTGAAGGTCGTAGGTTCAAATCCTACTCCCGCAACCAAACACAAACAGCCCGGCTTCGGCCGGGTTTTTTGTTGGGCTGCGGGAATCTGGTGAATGAACCTAACAGGGCCCCGGCAAGGTGCGGAGCACCGCCGCTGGGACAAACGAGCTCAAATCCTACTCCCGCAACCAACACCGCAGTAACAAGCCCGGCTTAGGCCGGGCTTTTGCGTTTTGGGCCGGATCTCGCATCCTGAGCCATTCTCTCGCCTTCCCGACGAAATAGCTCTCTCGCACGGCGCGCTCGCAAATGCGGCATCGTGCCTCTCATCTCGACCGGCCTCACTCCACGGCCGCCTCGTCCCACGGCCCGCGCCCAGCGGCCCTCAAGCGGAGACGCCTTCGTGACATCGAACATCTATTCAACATCACGCCGCCAGATCCTTACGCTCGCCGCAGCCTCCGGCATCGCAATCGGCACATCCGCTCTGTTCGGCGCGTCCCCCACGCGCGCAAACGAGCGTTTCAAAATCGGCACCATCGGCTCCGGCAACCTCGGCGGCGCCATCGGCGCGCTGTGGGTCAAGGCGGGCCACGAAGTGATGTTTTCCTCGCGCAATCCCGAAAACCTGAAGCCGCTTATCGAACAGCTCGGGCCGCTTGCGCACGCCGGCACGGTGGAGGAAGCCATCCGCTTCGGCGAGGACGCCGTCCTCCTGGCGATCCCCTATCAGTCCTATCCCGAAGCGGGCAAAGCCTACGCCGAAGCCCTCAAAGGCAAAGTCGTGCTGGATGCCGGAAACGCAAACCGCAGCACGCTGTTCGAGGAAGCCAAGCAGAACGGCATCGGCATGACGTCGGCGAAATATTTCCCCGGCGCGCGCATCGTGCGTGCCTTCAACGCCGCCAACCACCGCATCTTTACGAGCAACGCCAACCGGCCCGCGCCCCGCATGGCGGTTCCCATCGCAGGCGATGACGCAAACGCCATCGAGGTTGCGAAGAAACTGGTCGATGCCGCTGGTTTCGATCCGCTCGTCGTCGGCGGCCTCAAGGACGCAGACAAGTTTGCCATGGGCACCGACGGCTTCGGACACGTCCTCTCCGCTGACGAACTCACCGAAAAGCTCGGGATCGCCGCACCGGCTCGCTAAACCTTGCGATCACCTAAAACGGAACGGAGGCGATGCGCGCAACGGCGTGCATCGCCTCCATCGTCCGCGACGCACGCTCCAAACGTTGACTTGGATCAAAGCTGCGCCACTATCCGCATTTGTATGCCTTGAAGACGGCAGCCGCGATGCCCGCGGATGTGTGCCGACGCAGAAGGAGACGAAAGCCGGGATGGGGCAGGACAACCGACCGACGACGGAGACCGCGCTGCCCCGCGTGCATCAGAAGCCCTGGCACACCGTCCCCGCAGAAGACGTTTTCGACGCGCTCGATACCCAGCCGGACGGCCTGTCCGAAGAGCACGCAAAAGCGCGCCTCGAACGCTACGGAGAGAATGTGCTGCCCGAGGCCGCTGGCCGCCACCCGGTGCTGCGCTTTCTCAATCAGTTTCACAACACGCTGATCTACTTCCTGATCGCGGCCGCCGTCGCGGCCTGGGCACTCGGCCACGCGGTCGACGCCGCCGTCATCCTCGCCGTCGTCACCATCAACGCCGTCGTCGGCTTCATCCAGGAGGGCAAGGCGGAACAAGCGCTGAATGCGATTCGCAATCTCGTCTCGCCCAAAGCCTCCGTCATGCGCGGCGGACATCGCACCACGCTGCCCGCAGCCCAACTCGTGCCCGGAGACGTCGTGCTGCTGGAGGCCGGCGACCAGGCCTCCGCCGACATGCGCCTCGTTCGCACGCGCAGCCTGCTGATCGACGAGGCGATCCTGACCGGAGAATCCGTCACCTCAGAAAAGCAGCAAAACCCCGTAGAAGCCGAAGCACCGCTCGGCGACCGTACCTGCATGGCCTTTTCCGGCACGCTGGTCGCGGCGGGCCAGGGCACCGGCGTCGTCGTCGCCACAGGAAGCGAAACCGAGATCGGCCGTATCAGTACGCTGATGGGGCAGGTCGAGGATCTCACAACACCCCTCCTTCGCCAGATCAACCGCTTCGGCCGCCTCTTCACGCTGGTCACGTTCGTCGGCGCCGCGCTCTTATTTGCATTCGCGACGCTCGTGCGCGGCGACGCTTGGGATTCCGCACTCCTCGTCGTCGTGGCGCTGGCCGTCGCGGCTGTGCCGGAAGGCCTGCCAGCCGTCATCACCATCACGTTGGCCATCGGCGTGCAGCGCATGGCCGCCCGCCATGCGATCATCCGCCGCCTGCCCGCCGTCGAGACGCTCGGCTCCACCTCCGTGATCTGCTCCGACAAGACCGGCACGCTGACCCGCAACGAGATGACCGCGCGCCGCATCGTCACGGCCGGCCACGAACTCGTCGTCGAAGGCGTCGGCTACGAACCCGTCGGCTCGTTCCTTGTCGGCACCGAAAAAATAGCTTTCCCCCGCCCATCGCCAGCCATCTCGTCCGCTGCGCCGTGCTCTGCAACGACGCGCGCCTGCTCGAAAAGAGCGGCCAATGGCACGTCGAGGGCGACCCGATGGAAGGCGCACTCGTCGCACTTGCGATAAAGGCCGGCGTCGGCCCCGACGAGCACCGGCGCAACTGGGAACGCATCGACGAAATCCCGTTCGACGCCGAGCACCGCTTCATGGCGTCGCTTCATCGCGTGCCGGAAGAAGACCACATCATCTTCGTCAAAGGCGCACCCGAGCGCCTGCTCGAAATGTGCGACCGTGAAGCCCGCCTCGACGGCGACGCCCCACTCGACAAGGCCTACTGGACAGATCGGATCGCCGAAGCCGCCTCCCACGGCGAGCGTATCCTGGGCTTCGCATCGAAGCCCGCGACCGCAGGCGATCTCGAATTCAGCCACGTGGAAAACGGCCTCGTCTTCCTGGGCCTCGCAGGCTTCATCGATCCCCCGCGCGAGGAAGCGATCAGGGCCGTCGCCGAATGCCGTTCGGCCGGCATCGCGGTCAAGATGATCACCGGCGACCACGCCGCAACCGCGACCGCCATCGCCCACCAGCTCGGCCTTTCCGAAAATCCGAAAGTGATCACCGGCGCCGAGCTCGAAGCCGTGAGCGACGCCGATCTGCCGAAGATCGCCGAAGAAACGACGGTGTTCGCCCGCACCAACCCGGAGCACAAGCTCAGGATCGTGCGCGCCCTTCAGGCGGACGGCGACATCGTCGCGATGACGGGCGACGGCGTGAATGACGCACCGGCCTTGAAGCAGGCCGACGTCGGCATCGCCATGGGCCGCAAAGGAACGGAAGCCGCCAAGCAGGCGTCGCAGATGGTGCTCGTCGACGACAATTTCGCCACCATCGTCGCCGCCGTCCACGAAGGCCGCACCGTCTTCGACAACATTCAGAAAGTGATCGCGTGGACGATCCCCACAAACGGGGGATTGGCCATCGCGATCATCGCCACCATGCTGCTCGGGCTCACGATCCCGGCCACACCCGTCCAGATTCTCTGGATCAACATGATCACCACCGTAACGCTTGGCCTAGTGCTCGCGTTCGAGCCGTCGGAACCCGGCGTCATGCTGCGCCCCCCGCGCCGGCCCGGCACGTCCCTGCTCACAGGCTTCCTTGTCTGGCGCATCGCGTTCGTATCGCTTCTATTCGTCGGGGGCGCCTTCGGCACGTACGCCTGGGCCATGAGCCGCGGGCTCGATGTGGAAACCGCACGCACCATGGTCGTGAACGTGCTCGTGGTGCTGCAGATCTTCTATCTCTTCAACGTGCGCTTCCTGCATCAGACATCCCTCACCCTTACCGGCGCCCTCGGCACCAGGCCCGTCCTCGTCGCCTTGAGCGCCGTCGTCGTCGCGCAGTTTGCCTTCACATATGCGCCCGTCATGCAGACCTTGTTCGACACGCGGCCGGTTTCCTTCACGGACGGCTTAGTCATTCTCGGAACCGGCGTGCTGCTCTTGATCGTTCTCGAAGTGGAGAAGGTGCTGTTCCGCCGCTGGGGCTTCCTGGACGACGCGACGCCGGCGTAAGCATCCCATCCCGAGCGACCGCAAGCGACGAAGCGCGCGCCCTCACCCCGAGAGCACCGCACTCCCGCAGGAAATCCCGTGCACGCGCACATCCACCTCACCGAGAGAAACGCCGAGCAATTCGAGCAGCGGCACAAGCAAGCCGTCCAATGTCGCCGTCACGGGCGTCAGCAGACCGATCACGAGACTCTTGATCGCACCGACCGAAAGACCGAGGCCAAACCCTCCGATCTCCACATTGAGATTGGCCGACTGCAACAGACTGCCGGTGAGCGACGACAAATGATCTCGAACGGAGACGGTCTTGACCTCGCGCGCATCGACGTCCCTCTGCGTGAAGCGCAGATCGTCGCCAACGGCGTGGCTCATCTCTGCATAGGCGCGGCCCGTAACCGTAATAGGAAACGCTTGAACGATATTGCCGCGCGCCACCCCGCCACCGGAGTTGAACGCCGCTAAGCCGCCCGCCGGCACATCCCCGATCCACGCTTTCACGACGGCGGGGCGCGCCGTGACAACCGCCTGCGCACCATCCCCAGATGGACCTTGGCACGTCACCGACTTGAGACGGGCCTCCGCGCTTGCGAGCTCGATGTAGATCGGCAGGCGCACCCGAACACCGGCAAGCAAGCCCGTCCCGCCGACCTCCGCGACGAGCCGAAGCCGCGTCTGCGCGGTCCTGACCGTCGCGCCCGCCTGCCCCGTCGTCACCCAACCCGAATGTTGCGCGGGCTCTCCAATTGCAACATCGAGCGTAAGCGCGAGAAGCCCCGGAACCGCGGCTCCGAGGTTGACGGCCACTTGCCGATTTCCGTTCGCCAGTTGCGCAACCGCATTGACCAGCGACATCGCGTCAAGCTCGGCGCCAAGCCCCGTATGCGCCGGCCCCACCTCGGCGTGCGCCAACGGCCCGAGATCGACGAGCGCATCCAGCGGCACCGTCAGCGACGCATCCGCCCGCGATGCAAGCGTCGTCACCACAGAAGCCGCCGCCGTGTCGCCTTGGGTGTGAGCCGCCGTTGCCACGGCTCTCAGCGCCTGACGAATGCCCACGTCCGCATCGAGCACATCTCCATACGTCCCCGCTGTGATGTCGAGTTCCGTCGCCAGTGCCGACAGAAAATCCAACAGCCGCACCTCGGCGTTCACCAGCGCTTCGTAATCCATCACAGAGAGCGTGACGCTTCCGCCGAGAAGCGCGCCGAGAACAGCGTTGGCCAACCCGCCGCGCACGGCGAGAAGCCGGCTGCCGATAGAGAATGTCGCGCGGGCATCCGTGCTGCCCATGGCCGACACAGAAATCTCAGGCTCCGCCATAAACGATTTCGCGAAATAGAGCTGCCCCGGCGCCGCCACCTCGATACGCACCGCGTTGAAGGGCTCCCGGCCCGCCTCGAAGCGGGCATCGGGCGCAAGCGCACGATCGCGCTCATACCGCCCCTTCACCACGGACAGCGTGCGGACCGCGCCGAAGCCGTTGGCCGTGAGCGTCGCCCGCGCCGCCGCTTCCGCCCGGTCGAGATCGCTCGCCGCCGCGACCGCTGCGAGATCCGCCGCGCCCTGCATCGTGCGCCGTTCGAGATAAAGCGATCCCACATCGATAGCGAGCGCGCAGAGGCTCACGGCGACTGTGAGAAACAACGCCAGGACGACCCCGATTGAGCCCGCGCTGTCGGACAACAGTCTACGCACATAGGACCGCTCCATCTTGAAAGCTCCTCAATATCCGCCGCGCTTGACGACGGCGGCCCGCTCGATAGTTTTGCTGGGAAGGGGAACGAGGCCGGAAAGAACCCAGATCGGCAGATCGGCGGAATCGAAGGCAACACGCACTTCGAATTGCGAAGGATCGGCACCGAGCGATGCAGCGAACACCGAAATGCGATCGAGATTAAGCAGAGGATAAGCTCCTCCGCTTGCCGACACATGCGCGCGCGCGATTGACGCCCGCTCGGCATCGTCGAGACCGCCGACGGACGCGCGCGCGGCATCGGCCGCGAGTTGTTGAACGGAATGCGCCGCGCCGAAATAGATGCCGTAAGCCAAAAGGCCCATGAAGAAGATCAGCGCCACCGGAAAGATGAGCGCAAACTCGACGGCGATAGAACCGTCCTGCGTAGCGCCGAAACGACGAAACGAAATTTTGCGTCCACCTGTCATCACTCTGGTCCTTTCGGAAATCAGGACTGCAAGCCTACAGGCGCGAAGATGAATCACACGTTTTCCCGGAACACGGCGACGAACTGAATCGACGAACACAATGAGCGCCGTACTAAAAGGCAATAAGCTGTTCTTCGAAGAATGCCTGTCCTCCTACCTCCTGCGTAAGACGGAGGGCATACCGGCGAACGAGCGCCGCGCAACGGTGATGCGAAAGACACCCATCAGCTATAGCGAACGAGATAGCATTCGCTACGCATGAAGCAGCGCGCCACGCGCCATTCGAGCACATCGTCGTGATCGGAGAAGATCACCCGATCCAGCCGCAACAGCGGCGTCTTCTCGGCGACGCCGAGCGCCTCCGCATCTTCCGCGTCCGCAAGAGCGATATCCACCCGCTCGTCGGCGTGGCCGAGCAGAATGGAATTGAGCTGCGCCAGCGCCGACAATCGGTAGCTGCCGAAATCCTCAGGAAGCCGGCCGAAAAATTTCGCGGGCAAGAGGCATGTCTCGGCCATGAACGCTTGGTTCTTGTGCTCGCGCACGCGCTCCACCCGGATCAGTTCGTCGCCCCTTCGCACACCCAGGCGGGCAGCCTCGTCCGGCCCTGCCTCAACGCGCGAGATCCTGCGCGCCCTTTTCTGCCCGACGACGCGCTGCCCTTCGAAATTGTGGAACGAGGAAAATGGAAACGTCGTCTCGGCGGCATAGTCGTTGACGAACGTCCCCCGCCCCTGCCGCCGCGTGACGATGCGCTCGTCTTCCATCAAATCCAGGGCTTTGCGCACGGTCCCGATGCTGATGCCAAGCTGCTGCGCAAGCTGCGTTTCGTTAGGCAGCGTCGATCCCGGCTTCCAATGGCCAACGACAATCCGTTGAACGAGCACATCGCGCACCTGCAAATATAGAGGCCGCGCCGCAAGACGAGTCTCAAGATCTGGCATTCCACCCCCCAGGATCAAAAAGAGCTGCACGACGAGCGCACGTAAACGGATAGATCCCATACGGATCATCGCAAATCCGCGCGTGTGCCCGGCCAAAAAACTCTAGGGGTGGGAATACTTTTATGCAACCATAAATTGTATTTCGCGTCACAACTCCACATCAGAGTTGGGGAAATTACGACAACAGCTAATGAACGCCGAATATCGAATAGCGCTTAAAACAATATGATTTGTGAGATAGAGAAATGCCCTCGCGGCGAAGTCGGACGACACGCGGACGTTGCATTCTCGGCGCGATAAACGACGTCGTCACCTGCGGATCTGCACCGCCTGAATGCTCGCCAGCAGGTCGTCTCCGAACCCGACGATGCCGGTATCTCCGAGGAGAAGCGAAGGGATAGATGGGCTCTGCTGCGGGTTCTTGATGTCGTAGAGGGCGGAGAAGCGCGAAATGAACTTCTCGATCTTCTCAGGATCTTTGAAATCCGCAAAGTCGAGCCGGTTTGCGATGAGCTTCGCCTGCATATCGACATCGGCCTGCGCGATCGCGTCAGGAAGCCCGAGTGCCGTCATTACCACCTCAAGCAGAGCCTTGTCGGCGAGAATGGAATAAGCAGACGTGATACTCGATGCCTTCCGCTCGAAATAGAGCGCAAGCCGCACACCGGGATTCTGCGATCCCGCCTTTTGCTCCATCGTCTGGCGAATGTAGAGGTCCTGCGTCTCTCGAACCGCGTTCGCATCCTGAGCGAGGCCAAGCACGACACGCTTCGCCGTCCCATCCGCATCGAAGTTGAATGCGGCCGCCATCGCGCGGAAACGCGTGTTCGGCTTGAGATTGACGAAACTCGTCGGATCGTCGATGTCGCTGGTCAGGATCTGCTTCAGGGTCTGCGCCGAAAGCTGCTCCCCTTCCATGCCGAACGCGCGCGTGACGTAGGCGGCAAGACGCGAATTGGCGAGAAGCTGATCCACGGTCTCAATCGTATCGATCGTCTCGCTGTAATACTTGCTCTCCGCTTCGCCTGCTTCCTTTTGGAAGTCGAACTCCCCGAGCGTCGCCGTATAGAGCGCCACCGTCTCGCTCACCGACGAGTTGAGCTGCGCGCGCAGCGGTCCCTGCGGCTTTCCGTCGGGCCCGAAATTGAACGCACCCGCAAGCGCCGTGTAGCGTGAATCGCGGAGTTGGTTGGCATAGCTGAACGGATCGCTGGGATCGCTCAGCAGCACCTGCCGGATCTTCGTCGTCGACTCTTGCGAGGCGTCGAGCCCAAAAGCGCGCATGATGTAAGTATAAACACGCTGGTCCCTCATGACATCGTCGACCGACGTCATAAGCTCGATCATGAACCGATAGTCGCTCGTATGCAGATCTTCGCTTGCACGCGCCTTGTTCTCGTAATTGGCGAAGTACCCGTCGACGAGAAGATCCCGCTGCTCCAGCGTCTGCATCGGCACGCCGGGATCCAGCTCACCGCTTGTGTTGAAGTTGAACAGCGACGCGAGCAGCCGGTAGGAATCGGACGAGTTGGCAAAGCTGTCGGGATCGCCCAGATCGCTGGTCAGCGCATCGCGGACCATTGCATCCGACACGTAGATCGGATCGAGGCCGACCGCGACGAGCGCATAATCGCGCAGGATCGGCTTCGCGAGAAAATCGTCGACGTTGGTGATCCCTCCGGCAAGCGTGTCGAACACAGTCGTTCTGAACGCCGCCGCCGCCGGCGACGCACTGGCCCCCGTCTCCTCGTAGTAAAGCTCGACCGTCCGCGCGAGTTGCTCCAGCGTCTGCGCCCCGCCCGCGGCCACGCTGCCGTCGGCCTCGAAGGAAAACGCCGCCGCGAGCCGCTGATAGCGCACATCGTCGATTGCATTGGCGACGCTGTCGGGATCGCCGAGATCGCTCGTGAGCACGGCTCTGATGAAGGGCTCCGACGCAATGGTCGCGTCGATGTCGTAGGCTGTCAGCGCATAGGCAAACAACCTGGGATCGGCCACGAGCTGATCGACGGAGGTCAGCGTCGCAACTCGCGCCGCATAGTATTCCGCCTCCGCCATGGACGCGCTGCCCTTGCGAAGCCGCTGCTCGGAGTAAAGACCGACCGTAGCTTCGAGATCGCCGCTGTCTTGCACAATCGTGACGCCCTCGGCCACGCGGCCGTCTGGCGCGAAATTGAAAGCCCGTGCAAACGCCTGATAGCGCGGATCGACCATCTTGCGCACGAAGCTGTTGGCGTCGGTGAGGTCGCTTTCCAGCACCTTCCGCATGAACGCCTTCGCATATGTCATGTCCTCAAGACCGTGCGCCTTCATCGCGTAGGCATAGAGGCGCTGGTCTTTGAGGAAGTCGTCGATGGACGTGACATTGCCGATGTTGGCGCGGTAGTAGTCCTGCTCGCGCTTGACCATCGGATCCGCAAGCGTCTGCCGAACCGACTTGCTGAAGTCGGCCGTGTAGAATCTGTAGGAAATGAAGGTCGAAATCATCGCCGGCATTCCGAAGCGTCGGTCCAAGACCTCGCCGGCAAACCCACGAACCTCATCGGGGCGAAGCATACGGAACGGACCCGCGCGGCAAGCCGCAAAGGCCGCGAATCATGCCAGCTGCGTGCTGTAAAGCTACCGCCACGAGCTTACGCGAGCCTGCCGCTGGAAACCGGCGGAGCCACCAGGCGCCCGATGGGGAAAGGCGCCCAGAACGGCCTCGCAGGATGCGCGCGGAATCTCCGTGCGCAGCCGCGAACGGGCGCCCCGAGCCTGCCCCTTACTTTCTCGCTTCGGAAAACTGCCCGTTTGCAGCAGGAGCAGCGTCGGCGGCGCCGACGATCAGGCCGAGATTCTGGACGAACTCGTCGACCCGCTTACCCTTGAGGGCAGACAACAGCTTATCCTCGATCCGCTGGATGATCGGCGAAATGGTCCGGAACAGACGGTTACCTTCGTCCGTGATCCTCACCTCGTAGGCACGCGCGTCGTCCTTGTCGCGCTTCCGCTGAACAATGCCCTTTTTGAGCATGCGCCGCACGATGTCCGCCATCGTCGACCGATCGATACCCGTCGCGTCCACGAGTTCGCTCTGGCTCATGCCGTCGGCGTGCGCCAGCGTGGCAAGCACCGCGTATTGACGCGCGGTGAGATCGTGCTCGGCCATCTCGGCCTGATAAATCTCGGTCACGGCCTGGACGGCACGATGAAGCATGTGCAGCGGGGAGTTCCCCAGTTCCGAGTTCGCTGTCGTTCGCGTCATAGGTGCCCCGTCGATTCGTTACCCGCATGAGTAGTCCGAACGCCACCCGGGGGTTGCCAGGTGGCTGAAATTTCGGAAAACTCTTCGACTCATCAGTCCAGAAACTGTACTAAAGCGCGAACACGGTGCGCGCTTGCCCGACGCGGCATGATCCGTTGACCGAATGGGAAATCGAGCGAGAGGCGGCATCATCGGTGATCTACTCGACAGAAGGCGTGCACCCGCGAGAGCGATTGAGCTATTGGCGAGAGGTCGCGACACGAGGCTACGTCGAGCATGACGTCGAGCTCATGGACGGTCATTCCTTTAACGGGACGATAGAGATCGCGAGCCTTCCCGGCTTGGTGCTCGCGACTTACGATGCGGATGCGGCCACGGTGCGCCGCTCCGCAAAATATGCCGCCCGGGCCGATTGCGACGATGTCCTGCTGGGCCTTCATCTCGAAGGAGAGGTCGCGATCTCGCAAGACGGCCGCGACAGCCTCATCAGCAACCGCAACTTCTATCTCCTGGACCCTCTCCGCGAGTTCGAAGTCGCTCTGAAAGGGCGAAACAAGAACCTCGTCATAAAGATTCCTCGTGTCCAGCTCGAAGCGCGCCTCGGCCAGCTCGGAGATCTCACAGCCTGTGCCATCGCAAAGGGACACCCGGTGTCCACACTCGCCATGGGCTTTGTGGAAATGTTGCCGCAGCAGTCGAAAAACCTCGATTCCATCGCAAGCCTGAACGTCGCGGAACAAGCGCTCGACCTGATCGCCCTTGCCCTCTCGACCCATCAACGGATTGAAGGCGCATCGCTCTCGTCCCCACGCGCCGTCGCGCTCTTGCGTCTCAAGGCGACCGTCGAACGTCTCCTGATCGAACCGGGATTGAAACCCGAGCGGATCGCCACCGAAGCCGGCATCTCGGTGCGCTATGCCAACAACCTTCTCGCGGAGGAGGGCTCGTCGATCGAACGCTACGTCAACGAGCGCCGCCTTCAGCGTTGCCGTCGCGCGCTCGAAGATACCCGACAGGTCCATCGCAGCATCGGCGACATCGCATTCAAGTGGGGATTTTCCGACCTCTCCCACTTCAGCCGCCGCTTCAAGACACGCTTTGGCATGTCCCCAAGCGACTATCGGCGGGAAGCCGCCCGGTTGACGGGCCGCACAACCCTTCCCCCTCCTTAGACAAGCCGGCGCACGCCCTCCGCATCAGGTGACAAGGCCTGCCCGGCGTGCTTAGTGCGTTCTGCCGACGGCTGGCGCAAAAGGAGGTCTGCCAACGGCACGCCCCGAGAGAATTCGCGTGTCGCGGCGGAGGCAACCGAGCCGTGCGCATAAGATCTCGCGCGCGGCGACAGAGATCAGCAAAGAACGCCGAATGTCGAAAAGGATCGCCGGCCCCGAGATCGAGCGGCTCATTCAGCTTCTCGCGCGATTGCCCGGGCTCGGCCCGCGTTCCGCACGTAAGGCGGCGCTCGCGCTGCTGAAACGGCGCGAAGAGCTGCTCGTTCCGTTGTCGGGCGCACTCGCCGCCGCGGTCGAGAGCATCGTGACCTGTCCCGTCTGCGGCAGCCTCGACACCGTCGCTCCCTGCACGATCTGCCGGGACGAGCGCCGCGACCGCTCCGTCATCGTCGTCGTGGAAGAAATGGGAGATCTCTGGGCGCTTGAGCGCGCCGCCGTGATCAACGCCACCTATCACGTGCTCGGCGGCCATCTGTCGCCGCTCGATGGCATCGGTCCCGATCGTCTCAACATCGCCACGCTCATCGAGCGAGCTGGATCGGAGGACGTCAAGGAAGTGATCCTTGCCCTCAATGTCACCGTAGAAGGACAGTCCACCGCTCACTACCTGACGGAACAACTGGCACCGACGGGGATTGCCGTATCCCGCCTCGCGCAAGGCGTCCCCATCGGAGGCGAGCTCGATTATTTGGATGAGGGCACGCTCGCCGCCGCCATCAAGGCGCGCAAACGAATTTAGACCATGAGCCCAAAATATTGATCTTATCGCAGGCCTGGAGCGGCTGACACTCTGACGCGCAACACGTCCCGCCTCTAAGCACTCCGCGAGGACAATCGAATGGAAGCCCGACCCGCCGCGTCATCGCACACCGATGCGCCGCCGAAGTTCGTCACCGGCTCGCTGCTCCGCCACATTCTGGTGATGAGCGGGGCCGGCGGTGTCGGCCTCGGCGCCATCTTTCTAAGCGACCTCGCCAACATCGTCTTCCTATCCTGGCTCGACGATCAGGCGGTGCTGGCTGCCGTCGGTTACGCAAGCTCGATCCTCTTTTTCACCACGTCCATCGGCATCGGTTTCGCCATAGCGGCCACCTCTCTCGTCTCCCGCGCGCTCGGCGCCGGCAGAAGAGTACGAGCATGTCGCCTGTCCGTAAATGCGCATCTCGCAACATTCGCCGCAAGCGCGCTCGCAGCCATCGCCATTTACCTCGCCATCCCATGGCTGCTCTCGTTGCTCGGCGCGACGGGCCACACACATCATCTCGCAGCACGCTACCTGCAAATCCTGATGCCGTCTCTGCCCGCGCTCACCGTGGCGATGACATCGGCCGCCGTGCTTCGCTCCGCAGGCGACGCGCGCCGCGCAATGAACGTCACGCTCTTCGGCGCTATCGTGAACACCATCCTCGACCCCATCTTCATCTTCGCGATGGACCTTGGGATCGAAGGCGCCGCGTGGGCGACCGTCTGCTCCCGCATCGTGTTCATGGCGGTCGGCCTCTACGGCGTCATCCGCATTCACCGTCTGATGGCGCACCCAAAGCTCAACGCGTTCAAAGTGGACGTTCCCGCCTTCGCCGCCATCGCCGTCCCGGCAATCCTGACGAACATCGCGACGCCAGCCTCCCAAGCCTACGTAACGGCCGCCATAGCCACCCATGGTGACGACGCGGTCGCCGGCTGGGCCATCATCGGCCGCGTTCTGCCGGTGGCGTTCGGAGCGATCTACGCGCTGTCGTCATCCATCGGTCCCATCATCGGCCAGAACTACGGCGCCCGCGCGGACGCGCGCATGCGAGAGGCGTTCCGCCTCGCGCTCGTCGTCAACGTCGGCCTGACGCTCGTCGCGTGGATCGTCCTCGCGCTCACGTCGGGATCCCTCGTGCGCCTCTTCGGAGCCACGGGCGACGCTGCGCACCTCATCTTCCTGTTCAATGTCTGGCTCGCCCCCCTGTTCGCGTTCATGGGCGCGCTCTTCGTCGCGAACGCCGTGTTCAACACGCTGGACTTCCCGCATTACGCCACGGTCCTGAACTGGGGCCGCGCCACCATCGGCACCATCCCGCTCGTTCATCTGGGTTCATGGCTTGCAGGCGCCGAAGGCGTGCTCGCCGCCCACATGGCCGGCGGCATCCTGTTCGGATGTCTCGCGGTCTGGCTCTGCCTCCGCCTATTCGACAGGCTCGCCCGCGAACGCGCCTGAACGGCCCGCCACACGCGCCGGAAGCTGGAAGCTGTGCATCACCACCGCGGAAAGCCCCGCGTGGCTGTTAGCTCTCATCGTCGTGGGCTAGGTTGCACGTGACATTGAGTCGACCATGATACTGGCCGCAACCCCGTGACCCACACAGTCTCCGAACGGATCGCCCTCGTCGCACCGTCTGCCGAGGCCGCCGCCGTCCTCAGAAAAGACCTGATCAAGGATCTGGTCGGCCGCGGGCATCGCGTCCTGTGCCTCACGCCGCCCGGCCCCGGTAGATATCAGCGTATGCTGCGCGATTATGGCGCCCAGCATCGCTCCATCGAGGTGCCGCAGCAAACCCTGCGCCTCTTCGTCGAATGGAAGACGCTGTCGAGCCTCATCACCCACTTCAACGACTGGCAACCCAACATCGTGATGGGCATCGGCCCGCGCACGTTGATGCTCGCCGCCATTGCCGCGCGCCGCGCCGGCGTCCGGCGCATCGTCAGCCTCGTCAACGGCCTGCCGAGCGACGGCATCGAGAGCCTCGGGCGCCGCCGCTTCGCTTACGCTGTCCGCACAAGCGACGCGGTCGTCTTCCACAACCGCGACCACGCCCGGACGCTCGCAGACCTCGGCATGCTTCCGCCCAATCTGCCGACCGCCATCGTGCCCGGCAGCGGCGTAAATCTCGCGGACTTCAAGTCAGCGCCCCTGCCGCCGCACGACGAAGGCGTCGTCTTCCTGATGCTCGCCCGTCTCGAACGCAGACGCGGCGTTCTCGAATACAAAGCTGCCGCAGAGGCCATCAAGGCCCAATGGCCGACGGCGCGCTTCCGCTTCGCGGGCCCTGAAAGCAACGAAGTCGACGCCATCCCGCGCGAGGCTCTCTCCGGCGTCATCGAAGACCTCGGCCACTTGGAGGACGTCCGCCCCGCGCTCGCCGCGTGCCACGTCTTTGTCTATCCTTCCTATGCCGAAGGAATGCCACGCGCCGTGCTCGAAGCGCTCGCAACCGGCCGCCCCGTCATCACGACGCGAACGCCAGGCTGCAAGGAGACGGTGGACGAGAAGGTGAGCGGTTGCCTCGTCCCCCCGGCGGACGCACCGGCCCTCGCCCGCGCGATGACAGGCTATCTCACGCATGCCGAGTTGCTTGCCGTCGGCGCACGCGCCGCCCGCTTCAAAGCGGAACGGCGCTTCGACGTTCGCGACGTCAATGCCACACTGCTCCGCGTACTCGGCCTCGCCTGAGCATCGAACATGCAAATTCAAGATGGGCGATACCGGCGGCCTTAGGCCGGCGTGCGATACAGACGCGCACCGAGCCGCGGCAGCAGGAACGAGCGCGTCGGATCGACGAGCATGCCAGGCTGAATGGCCTGCCGCCCTAGCAGCATCCGGTGCTGTAGCCCGTCGCGGTTGGTGAGGCCGATTTCTATCGGCCAGGTCCTGGCGCCGACCCTGAGCCGGGTCACGATCACGGGACGGCTCTCCCGCTCGCCGTTCGAGCACGTCACATCGCGCACATCGCGCAGCACCGCTTCGCAGGGCACGGCAAGCTCGGCTTCCTCGATCAGCGGATGCACGACGAAGCGCACGCGCCGCCCCGCGCCCGATCCGAAGATTTCGATGTTCTCCGCATGGAGAGCGGACGTCCTGGCGCCCGTATCGACCTTGGCCTTGACGGCGCTCAGCCCAAGCTCCGGCAACGCCACCCATTCGCGGCGTCCCAGGATCAGGGTCTTGAGGTCTCGCACCATTGCTTCCCCTTCTGGGGCGGATTTCTCCACAATCTTACCGCAGAATCGGCATCTTTCGCGATACCGGTAATAGTACGTAGTCTTAACGAACGGCCCGGAAAGCCCGGCCAATCGGTCTGATTGACCGGAAACCGGGACTTGCCTATTTCATGACCATGTCCACGCTGCCCATCGTCAAGCTACCTGACCCCATCCTGCGCAAGGTTTCCGATCCCATCGAGCGGGTCGACGCCGAGCTGATCAAGCTCGCCGGCGACATGCTGGAAACGATGTACGACGCCCCCGGCGTCGGTCTTGCTGCAGTGCAGGTGGGCGTCCTCAAGCGCCTCGTCGTGCTCGACGTTTCGGACGGCGACGCGAAAAATCCGCTGGTTCTGATCAACCCGGAGATCCTGACGCTCGGCAACGAAACCCGCCTGCACGAGGAAGGTTGCCTGTCGATCCCCGACACGCATATCGACATCGAGCGCCCGTCCACCCTCACCGTCGGCTATATCGACCGCGAAGGAAAGCCGCAGGAGCTGAAAGCCGATGGCCTGCTTGCAACCGCCATCCAGCATGAAATCGATCATCTGAACGGCAAGCTGATCATCGATTTCCTCTCGCGGCTGAAGCGCGATATCGTCGTGCGCAAGTTCAGGAAGCTGGCGCGCGGCGACGCTCCCGCCTGACATCGCACACTCCGACGCGACGACTCACCGCAGCATCGTCCGCCACCGAAATCTGCCAGGACGTCACCCATGGCTCTCAAACTCGTTTTCATGGGAACGCCGGACTTTTCGGTCCCCGCCCTCGCCGCTATCGCGGATGCCGGGCACGAGATTCGTGCCGTCTATTCCCAACCGCCGCGTCCAGCCGGACGCGGCATGGCCGAGCGGCTATCGCCGGTGCATGCCAAAGCCAACGCGCTCGGCATTCCCGTCCGCACACCACTGTCTCTCAAAGTCGAGCACGAGCAGCAGGCCTTCGCCGCCCTCGAAACCGATGCCGCCGTCGTCATCGCTTATGGCCTGATCCTGCCCCGCGCCGTGCTCGCCGCGCCCCGTTTCGGCTGCTTCAACGTGCACGCCTCCGCGCTTCCCCGCTGGCGTGGCGCGGCCCCGATCCACCGCGCCATCATGGCCGGTGATCCGGAAACCGCCGTCATGGTCATGCGCATGGAGGAAGGCCTCGACACCGGCCCCGTCTGCCTGACCGATCGGGTGGCCATAGAGCCAAACGTTACGACGGGCGAACTGCACGATACGCTCGCCCGGCGCGGCGCCGATCTCATCGTCAAGGCACTCGAAGCGCTTGAAGTGGGCAGCCTCGACTGCACGCCCCAGCCCTCCGAAGGCGTCACCTACGCCGCCAAGATCGAAAAGGCGGAAAGCCGCATCGACTTCACGCGGCCGGCAAGCGAGGTCCACAACCACGTCCGCGGCCTCTCGCCGTTCCCCGGCGCGTGGTTCGAAGCGAGCCCGCCCGACGGCACGCCCGAACGCATCAAGGTGCTCAGAACGGAGCGGATCGAAGGCAGCGGCGCACCGGGCGAAGCCCTCGACGACCGCCTCGCCATCGCCTGCGGCACGGGCGCCGTGCGCCTCGTCGAAGTCCAGCGCGCCGGCAAACGCGCCATGACGGCTGGAGACTTCCTGCGCGGCTTTACCATACCGAAAGGCACGCGCCTTCCGCTCTGACGGTGCCTCGCGCCGCCGCGGGTTAAACATGGCGCGCGAACCTCGAACAGAAACGCCCCGCAGTCTCCTAAACTTGCGCCAGCAAGCCCATCGGAGACACCCATGATCCGCTTCGTTTCGGCGTCGGCCGCAGCCCTTCTTCTCACCGCCACCGTGGCCGTGGCCCGCGACGGGCACACCACCCGCGTCGTTCGCGGCGACGTTTACGGCGCCACTGTCACCGTCGAGGAAGGCGTGCGCGTGTTCCGCCCGCTCCCCTCTGACCGCCACGTGATCGTGAAGCCCGAAGGCAGCGATAACGTCGAAATCGAAATCCGCGATTACACCGTCACCCCCGGTGGAATTCGCCGCTAACGACCCCGTGCTTCAGATCGAGACGCCGAAGGCTCTGGACCGTCGGCGTCTGAAGCCCTATCAGCCTGACGCGGAAGCCATCGGCTCCTGAGACACTGCAGAACGCGATAGGAAACCGCGCGTGTGCAAGCAGGGCCGCAAGAAGAGCGCGTCTACGGTATGCCCCGCTATCGCCTGACCATCGAATACGACGGCACGCCCTTCGTCGGCTGGCAAGTCCAGTCCGAGGGCGTCTCCGTGCAAGGCGTTCTCGAAGCGGCCATTCTCAAGATGACCGGCGCGAGCGTGCGTATCCGAGGCGCGGGCCGCACCGACGCAGGCGTCCACGCGCTCGGCCAGGTCATCCACGTCGATCTCGAAAAGGACTGGCCCGCAGACAAGCTCCGCGACGGTCTCAACTTTTACCTCAAGCCGCAGCCCGTCTCGGTGATCGAAAGCCGCGTGGTGCCGGATACGTTCGACGCGCGCTTCTCTGCAACGGCGCGCCATTACCTCTATCGCATCCTGGCACGCCGCGGCCCGCCCGCGCTGCTGCGCAATCGGGTGTGGTGGATTCCCCGTCCGCTCGACGCCGAAGCGATGCAGGAGGCCGCCCGCGTCCTCGTCGGCCGGCACGACTTCACCACCTTCCGCGCCACCCAGTGCCAGGCTGCATCGCCCCTGCGCACGCTCGACCGTCTCGATGTCGTTCGCGCGGGCGAGGAAATCCACGTCTATGCGTCCGCCCGCGCGTTCCTGCACAATCAGGTCCGCTCGATGGTCGGAAGCCTCAAGCTCGTGGGCGACGGAAAATGGACGGCCGACGATCTCCGCCAGGCCCTCGAAGCGCGCAACCGCGCAGCCTGCGGCGCCGTCGCGCCTGCATCAGGGCTCTACCTCACGGCCGTCGATTATCCGCCCGGCTCCGAAACGGAAAGCTGACCCGCAACGCGCAGGTCTCACCACGCGTTGAACAGCCGCCGGATCACCCGCACGTAGAGATGCCCCGGAATCCAGCCGCGCGGCCACACCGCAAACTTGGCATTCGGCTGATAGCGCAGGCGCGGCCAGAAGCTCGTCGAGGCGCGCCAAATGCTCCGCGCCACCACTTCGGGCTCCGCACCAGTTTCTTCCCACGCGCGGAGATTGGGCGCCACCGCCTCGACAAAGCTGTCGTATGCCGTCAATTCGGGCTTCGTCGCAAGCTCGCGCCGCTCGAAGAACTCCGTCTTGACCATCCCCGGCTCGATGATCTTCACCTTGATGTTGTGATGGCGAAGCTCCAGCCACAGCGCTTCCGAAAACCCGTCCAGCGCCCACTTCGTCGCGCAATAGGCGGAGTAGAGCGGCAGCGTCATGCGCCCTCCTGCCGAGCCGACGTTGACGATGCGCCCCTGCTTGCGCGCACGCATATGCGGAAGCAGCGCGCGCGTCACGTTCATGATGCCGAAAAGGTTGGTCTCGAACTGGCGGCGAATCTGCGCATCCGTCTGCGCTTCGAACGGGCCCATCAGGCCATAGCCCGCGTTGTTGACCACCACGTCGATCGCACCGAAATCCGCGATGACCCGCGCGACCGCGATGTCCACCGATGACTGATCCGTCACGTCCAGTGAATAAAGGCGGATACGGTCGGATACGAACGCGAGGTCGCTTTCCTCCGGTCGCCGCATGGTGGCAGCAACGTTCCAGCCACGCTCTGCAAACAGCTTCGCCGTTGCCCGTCCGATCCCGACCGAAGCCCCTGTGATCAGTACTGTCTTACTCGCGCTCACGCTGACATTCTCCTGCACGCAGCAAGCTGGCCGCGCGAACGAAACGCATCGAATTGAAAGTTGATGATCGGGATCAATCGTCGATAACGGAAAGGAACTCCTGCCGCGTCAGCGCATTGTCGCGGAAAACGCCGAGCATCCGGCTCGTCACCATGTCTGTACCGGGCTTATGAATGCCGCGTGTCGTCATACAGTGGTGCTCGGCCTTGATCACGACGGCCACGCCCTGCGGCTTCAACACGTCGTCGATGATGTTCGCGATTTGCGAGGTCATCTTCTCCTGGATCTGAAGCCGCTTCGCGAACACATCCACCACCCGCGCAAGCTTCGAGATGCCGACCACGCGCCCATTCGGGATGTAGCCGACCCACGCCCGGCCGACGATCGGCGCCAGATGGTGCTCGCAATGGCTCTCGAAACGGATGCCGCGCAGCACGATCATCTCGTCGTAGCCTTCGGTTTCCTCGAAGGTCTTCTGCAGGATCTCTTCCGGGTCGTCGTTATAGCCGCGGAAATAGTCCTGGAACGCCTTGGCCACGCGCTTCGGCGTCTCGATAAGGCCGTCACGGGTCGGATCGTCGCCCGCCCAGCGCAACAGCGTGCGCACGGCCGCCTCGGCCTCCTCGCGTGTCGGCACGGAGAGTTCGGAAGCGTCTGGTTTGATGATTTTATTGCTCATGGTTCGGCGCGCATGCCTCGTACGACATAATGACTAAGGTGATGACTTGGACCGACCTCTCATACGGGCTGGGGAACGTCCTGGATCAGGCGCGCCCAGCGCAGCCATCCCTAACATAGGGGCCCGAAGGGGAAAGGGAAGAAAATCCGGATACGCCTTCGGATGGGCGAAACCTATGATTAATACGCGCGTTGCGGCACTCGGCCGCAAACTTGTGCAGCGCACGATCCGACCCATATGCGGAGCGCAACACCCCGACCACGCGAGAGAACCCCATGCCGTATGACGCCAGAGCCTGTCTCGCAGCCGCTTTAGTTGCCGTCGCAAGCCCAGCAGGTGCAGACGGAATGCTCTCCGATTTCGCCTACCCTCACCCCGTGAAAGAGCACGCGCTTACCTCTCAAGGCCAAGACCTCGTCATGGCCTACATGGACGTCGCCCCAAGCCCCGCCGCCAACGGCAAGACCGCGGTGTTGTTCCACGGAAAGAATTTCTGTGGTGCCACGTGGGAGGGCGCCATCGCACCGCTCGCGAGCGCGGGCTATCGCGTCGTGGTGCCGGACCAGGTCGGCTTCTGCAAATCCACCAAGCCCGTGACCTATCAGATGAGCTTCCATCAACTCGCCGCGAACACGCACGCCCTGCTCGAAAGCCTGGGCGTCGAGAAACCGATCCTGATCGGGCACTCCATGGGCGGCATGGTCGCCACCCGCTACGCCCTGAGCTTCCCCGAAGACACCGGCGCGCTCGTGCTCGTCAACCCGATCGGCTTGGAAGATTGGAGCGCAAAAGGCGTACCGCCCCGCACGATCGACCAGCTTCTCCAAGGCGAGCGCAAAACGACCGCCGCGAGCATCAAGGCCTATCAGCAGAAGGTCTACTTCGGCGGAAATTGGCGCCCCGAGTACGACCGCTGGGTCGACATGCTCGCCTCCATGTATCAGGGCGACGACAGCGACCTTGCGATGCTTTCGCAAGCCCGCGCCTCCGACATGGTCTTTTCCCAGCCCGTCGTGCACGAGTTCCCGCGCATCTCCGTCCCGACCGTCCTCATCATCGGCGAGCGCGACACCACCGCCATCGGCCGCGACCGGGCACCGCCCGAAATCGCGGAGACGCTCGGCAACTATCCCGTCCTCGCCCGCGAGGCCGAGCAGCGCATCCCAGGTAGTCGCCTGATCGCCTTCCCCGATCTCGGCCACTCGCCTCAGGTCGAAGACCCGAAACGCTTCAACGCCACGCTTCTCGACGCGCTCGCCGCTCTTCCTTCAAAAAGCCTTCCCTGAGCCATCCCCGCTGAGAAAGCCCACAACGCAATGACCAAAAATATCTCGCCGCCCGAAGCACTGATCTACGCCATGGTGACCGTGTCTGCCGCTGACCGCGCGATCACGACCGACGAACTCAACCGCATCGGTTCCATCGTCCGCGAACTTCCCCCCTTCAGGGCCTACACCGACGACTGGCTGGCCGACGCCGCTCAGGACTGCGGCAAGCTGCTGCGCAAGCCGCACGGCGTCGAAAATGTGCTCGACCTCGTCAAGGCGACGCTGACGCCGGAACTCTATGAAACGGCCTATGTGCTTTGCGCGGAGGTCGCCGCCTCGGATCTCGCCGTGCACCACGAAGAGGAGAAGTTTCTCGCCCTGCTCGCATCCAATCTGGAGATGGACGATCTCGTCTGCGCCGCCTTGCGCCGCGCCGCCCGCGCGCGCCACCATCAGCTCTGACAAACCAGACCATCGGCAAAGCGTACGATCTCCCCACCGCTTCGAGAAGATTCCCGTCGAGCGTCGCGCCCGAGCTTCGCCGCGGCGCAAGATCGTGATCGCCATCTCGCGCCCAATGCACACGGATCGCATCCGACAATCCATATGTCGCGATCTCCTCGGGACCGCCGAACGGATCGCGCTCGCCCTGCACGATCAACGCCGGGCAGGTGAGATCCAAAAGATGCGCAGTTCTCAGCTTCTCGGGCTGCTTCGGCGGATGGAACGGATAGCCAAGACACACAAGGCCCGCGATACGCCCGCCGTCGAACAGCGTTTGCGCGACAAGGCTCGCGACCCGCCCTCCGAGCGACTTTCCGCCGATGAGCAGCCGTCCGCGCACGCCCAACGCCTCCGCCGCTGCAACGGCAGCCTCATACTCCGCCATCAATGCCTCGGCCTTGGGCGGCGGGCGCCGGCTTCCCGTCCGCTGCCGGGCCGCCATATAGTCGAAATCGAAACGTAGCGCGCGAACCCCAGCCTCTCCCAGAGCGGCACACAGCGCATCCATCCACGCGCTCGTTACGGGCGCACCGGCCCCTGGCGCGAGCAAAACGGTCGTCTTCGCGTCGGAAGATCCTGTAATGAGAAACGGCATCGCATGCCTCGCCAGGTGAACGGTGAAATCTTACAATTTCCGCGCGATCCACAAAGGGGGTCGCATTTTCGCCCAGCCCGCGGGTAGGATGCGGACGAACGATTTGCCGCGGGGTTTTATGGTTTTCTCCCGACGCACAGCAACACGCGCCGCAATCTGGCTTTCCGTCCCGCTGACCGTACTTGCCACGGCCATCGGCGTCGGAACGACGCTCACGTCGGCAGGGACGGTGCAAGCGGCAAGCGTGGCCATTCCCTTGCCGGCAAGAAAACCACCCGTTCCGGCCAGCGCGGCGAACTACGGGATCAAGAAAAAGGCCCCCACGGCCAAGCAGCTTTTCGGCACCGTGAAAACCGGCGCGCCCATCGCGGCCCGCGCCGTCGGCTTCTATGCGAAAGGCTGTCTCGCAGGCGCCAAGGCCCTCGCCGTCGACGGCCCCGGCTGGCAAGTCATGCGCCTCTCGCGCAACCGCAACTGGGGCCATCCGAAACTCGTCTCGCTCGTCGAACGCTTGGCGCGCGAAACGACGGATGCCAAAGAATGGCCCGGCCTGCTGGTGGGCGACATCTCGCAGCCACGTGGCGGGCCGATGGTCTCCGGCCACACCAGCCATCAGATCGGCCTCGATGCTGACGTCTGGCTCACGCCAATGCCCGACCGCACCCTCACCAAACGCGAGCGCGAGGACATGTCGGCCGTCTCGATGCTTGCCGCCGACCGCGTCTCCGTCAATCGAAAGGTATGGGGCGAAGGCCAGGAAAAGCTCATCAAACGCGCCGCGTCCTATCCCGAGGTCGAGCGCGTCCTCGTCCATCCTGCGCTGAAGAAAGCGCTCTGCGAATCGCCGGGCGCCGATCCCTCGTGGCTACGCAAGGTGCGCCCCGTCTTCGGCCATTTCTACCACTTCCACATCCGCATGCGCTGCCCCGCGAATTCCACGAGCTGCCAGGCGCAACATGCCGTGGGCGAGGATGACGGCTGCGGAAAGGAACTCGATCAGTGGCTCAAGCGCGTCGCGCCCAAGCCGCCCGCGCCGCCGGCACAAGCCAAAAAGCCGCCGGCCAAGCCCGCACCCCCACGGCTGCCGAAGCCCGAGATGACGTTGGCCGACCTCCCGGACGAATGCAGCACCGTGCTGAAGGCAGGCGGGCACACGCCCCCGACCGAATATCAAAAGGTCGTCGACCGCTCCAAGAACGCCGCACCTCCGAAGGACGCGGCACCGGCAACCACAACGTCGCTCACGAACAATCGCTGATCGCTCGAAACCGCCGTTTAAATCACCGCCCCCGGCCGCGGTGGCGGATGCCCGAATGGCCGCACCGGCACCGTATAGACGCGTTCGGCCGCAACCGACACGATCTCCCGCTCGGGCCACCGCAGCGCCGAAAGCGCATTGCCGAAACAGCATCCCGTATCGATGCAGATGGTGTTGTTCACCCAATCCGCCGCCGGCACCGGCGTATGGCCGTAAACAACCGTCGTCCGCCCGCGATACTCCGCCGCCCAGTGATAGCGGATCGGCAAGCCGAATTCGTCGGTCTCGCCCGACGTCTCGCCGTAAAGACAAAACCGGCGCACTTCGCCCGATATTTCGCCCAGCATCTCATCCTTGATGCCTGCGTGCGCGACCGCAAGCCGCCCGCCTTCCAGCCACAGGTAGACCGGCAGTGCCTCGAAGAACGTCTTCACGCGCGCTGGAAACGCACGCGGCTCGGCTTCGAACTGCGCGATGGTCCGGTCGAGCCCATGCGTGGGCGCGACCTTCTTGCCGTCGAGCCAGCGCATGAACTTCACGTCGTGATTGCCGGGCACGGCCATCGCCGCCCCGCTCTCGACCATACTCATCACGATCCGCAGCACGTCAGGCGCGCGCGGACCGCGGTCGATGAGATCGCCGACGAAGATCGCGCGACGACCCGCAGGCGGCGTCACGCTGACGTCCACCGCACCGGGAACACCGCTCCAGCGCACGTCGTAGCCCAGCCGCACGAGAAGCGACTCCAACTCGCCCGCGCATCCGTGCACGTCGCCAATGATGTCGAAGGGCCCCCACTCGTCTCTCCGGTCCACCCGGCCGAGCAAAGGGGCCTCGTTGAGGTTTGAAGTCATGGACCGGCTTATCTAAGTGCGCCCGATGGCGGACGCATGACAGCAAATAATAATCAAGTCTCGATGTAGTCGGCAACATGCCGGCGGGGCCGTGGCACATCGCTGACGAAGGGGGCCAGGTGTTCGAGACCGGCTGGAACCGGCCCGCCGTAGGCCCAGTCCAACAGCTCCACCGTATGCACGAAGGGAACGTCCAGCCCGCCTGCAAGCTGCGTCATGCAGCCGATGTTGCCGGCGGCCACCACGTCCGCGCGCGTCGTGCGGATGTTCTTCTGCTTGCGTGCCCTGAGTTCGCCCGCGATCTCCGGCTGCAGGATGTTATATGTGCCTGCCGAACCGCAGCAAATGTGGCCTTCCGGCACATCGACCACAGCAAAGCCCGCCTGCTTCAGAAGCGCGCGCGGCTCGTCGTGCACGCGCTGCCCGTGCTGCAGCGAGCAGGCCGAGTGATACGCCACCCGGATGGACGACCAGCGCTCAGGCGCGCCGAGCTGATACTCGTGGAGAAATTCGGAAACGTCCCGCGCCAGAGCCGAGATGCGCGCCGCGCGCGCCGCATAGGCCGGATCGTGCCGGAGCATGTGCCCGTAGTCCTTCACCGTCGTCCCGCAACCCGAGGCATTGACGATGATCGCATCCACCTCGCCCCGCTCCACCTCCTTCGACCAGGCATCGACGTTGCGGCGCGCATGCTGATGTGCCTCCGTCTCCTGGCCGAGATGATGCACCAGAGCGCCGCAGCAGCCCGCGCCGTGCGAAACGATGACATCGACCCCGCGCCGCGCGAGCAACCGGATGGTCGCGTCGTTGATGTCGGGCCGCAGCACGGGCTGCACACAACCCGTCATGAGGATCACGCGCGCGCGCCTCTCGCTGTGGGTCACGGCCGTTCCCGCGCCCCGGAAGCGGCCCTCGCGCGAAACGCCCTCTTTCGGAGCGAGCGCGAGCATCGCCGCCACTTCCTTGAGCCCGAACCGCTCGAACAACGGAATGAGCGGCCGTCCGAGCCCGGCGGCCTTGAGCGCCAGGCGGAACCGCATCGGATAAGGGAGCACGAACGCGAGCATCGCCCTCAACGCCCGCTCCTTGAAGCTGCGTTGGGTCCGCTCCTCGATATGCGCCCGCGCCGCATCGACGAGGTGCATGTAATCCACCCCGCTCGGGCACGTCGTCATGCAGGAGAGGCACGTCAGGCAGCGGTCGAGATGATGGCGAACCTCATGCGTGGGCGCGCGCTCGTCCTGCCGCTCCAGCATGTCCTTGATGAGATAGATGCGCCCGCGCGGACTGTCCCGCTCGTCGCCGAGCACCACGTAGGTGGAGCACACGGCGGTGCACAGCCCGCAGTGCACGCACCGCTTGAGAATGCGGTCGGCCTCCGCCGTACGCGGATCGGCGAGCTGCTCAGGGCTGAAGTTCGTCTGCATCTCGGGCCTTTGGATCGGAGAGAAGCGTTTCGGCTTCCTCCTCTTCTACATCGAAGCGTACATGCGTCCAGGGTTGAGCAGCCCCAGCGGATCGAACGCCTGTTTGATGCCGCGCGTGATCCGGTCGACAGCGGGCGCCAACGGCTGGAACACGTCGACCGACTGGCGCACCGGCTGATCGGCCCGGATCAGCGTCGCATGCCCGCCGTGGCTCGCAACCGCGCGGCGAATATCGGCGCTTCCCGCGTCCGCCGACGCAGGCGTTTCGAGCCACACGAGCCCGCCCGACCAGTCGTAGAACGCCTCCACCGCCATATGCCGCCGCACCGCGGCCACGAGGGCTGCGGCCTGGCTCGGCGTCGTCGAAATGCGCCACAGATGCGTGCCGTTCGGCAGCAAGAAGGAGAGCTTGCGCGCTTCCGCCCAGAATTCGAGCGAGCTTTCGAGTTCGAGCTCTATCGGCGTTCCATATGCGACGAGAACCTCCCGCAGCTTCTGCTTGCGGTACGTAATGGAGCGCGTGAAATTTTCGAGGCGGATCGCCGTCAGCGGCTGCCCCGCGCTGGCAAGCCCTTTATGCCGGAGCCTTCCGGCCAGCGCTTGCGAGAGATGCACCGTCCCCGACACTTCGTACGGCTGCGTCAGCGCAAGGCTCATCAACTCGACGGCGAGATCGTCCGTCAGATCCGGATAGACAAGGGTCACCACGTCGTCGGGCAGCGGCAGCACCTTGAACGTCACCTCAGAGAACACGGCCAGCGTGCCCCAGCTTCCCGAAAGCCCGCGTGCCACATCGTATCCGGTCACGTTCTTCATCACGCGCCCGCCGGATTTGAAAATCTCCCCGCGTCCGTTGACGCCGCGCATCCCGATCAGATGATCGCGCGCCGCCCCGTTCGAAATACGGCGCGCGCCGGACAGATTGGCCGCGAACACCGCACCGATGGTTTGCAGCCCCGCCCCCGCGCCAAGCGCCGGCCCGAGGTCGATCGGCTCGAACGGCAGCATCTGCCCGCGCGAAGCCAGCTCCACCTCGATCTGTGTGAGCGGCGTGCCCGCCCGCGCGGCCATCACCAGTTCGGACGGCTCGTAGAGCGAGATGCCGCGCATGCCCGCCGTCGTCATCGCGACAGGCGCAGACACGGGCCGGCCCACGCCGCGCTTCGATCCCGCGCCCATGATCTCGACGGGGATCGCGCGTTCCCTCAGCGCCGTCATCATGCTTTTGAGCTCCCACTCCGTGGCGGGTCTCATGATGTCGTCCATTGGCCGCTCCTCAAGCCGCTTCGGCCGGGCCGGCGGCGGACACTCCGCCTCGCGCCGCACGGTCTGCTTCGGCCATCGCCTGCTCCACGGAATCGAGCGGGAACACCTTGCCGGGATTGAGCAGCCAGTCGGGATCGAACACCGCTTTGATGCGGAGTTGCACGGCGAGATCCTCGTCCGTGAATTGTGCCTTCATGAGGTCGCGTTTTTCGATTCCAACGCCGTGCTCGCCCGTCAGGCACCCGCCGACGGACACGCAAAGCTTGAGAACCTCCGCCCCCGCACGTTCCGCCTTCTCCATCTCACCCGGAGAATTCGCGTCGTACATGATGAGCGGATGCAGGTTGCCGTCTCCCGCATGGAAAATGTTCGCCACGCGCAGCCCATACCGCGCGCAGATGGCCGAGATCTCTTCCAGCACGTGCGGCAGATGCCCGAGCGGAATGGTGCCGTCCATGCAGTAGTAGTCGGCGAGCCTGCCGATGGCACCGAACGCCGACTTCCGCCCCTTCCAGATCTTCGCGCTCTGCTCGTCGGAGGCGCTGACGACGAGCGCCTGCGGATTGAGTTCATGCGCGATGCTCGCGATATAGGCGAGCCGGTCCACGATCTCCTGCTCCGAGCCTTCCACTTCGATGATGAGCAAGGCCTCCACGTCGGTTGGATAGCCCGCCTTCGCAAACGCTTCGCACACCTCGATCGCAGGCCGGTCCATGAATTCGATCGCGACCGGAATGATGCCGGACGCGATGATCCGCGCGACGCAGATCCCGGCCTTCGCAGAAGTCTCGAACCCGATCATCATCGGCCGCGCGCCCTCTGCGGCGCGAAGGATGCGCACGGTCGCCTCCGTGATGATCCCGAACTGGCCTTCCGACCCCACGATCAGCGCCAGCAGGTCGTAGGCTTCCGCGTCGAGGTACGATCCGCCGATCTCGACGATCTCGCCGTCCATCGTCACCAGCTTGACGCCAAGCACGTTGTTCGTCGTCACGCCATACTTGAGGCAGTGCGCCCCGCCCGAATTCATCGCGAGGTTTCCCGCCAGCGTACACGCAAGCTGGCTCGACGGGTCGGGCGCGTAGAAAAACCCCTCCTCGGCCACGGCCGCCGAGATCGCAAGGTTGGTGATACCCGTCTCGACGCGAGCGAAGCGGTTCCGATAGTCGAGATCCAGCACCCGGTTCATCTTCGAGACGCCCAGCACAATTGCGTCCTCGGCCGGCAGCGCGCCCCCGCAGAGCGACGTCCCCGCCCCGCGCGGCACGACCTTGATCCCGCGCGCCTTGGCATACTTCAGCACCGCCGCGACGTCCTCGGTGGAGGTCGGCAGCACCACGGCCAATGGCATCCGCCGATAAGCCGTCAGCGCGTCCGTCTCGAACGTGCGCCGCCCGTCCTCGTCGGAGATCACCGCATCCTCGCCGCAGATCCCGATGAGATCGCGAACGATCTGCTCGCGAGCGTTCAGCACGGCAGGATCGGGTAGCGGCAGCTCGATCATCGACATCGCGCAGTCAATCTCTCGGATTCTTTCACGGCTGCGGAAAAAATCCCAGCCGGAGCGGCCGCGAGTCTCGCATGTCGCGGCGCCTCCGGCAACACGCCGCCGCGCGCTGCGCACCGCCCGCTTCAGGCCGGTTCGCATGCGTCGAAAACCAGGAGAGGCTGCAAGGATCGCGTCGGCGCCGTTCGATTCGCAAAGAGGCGCGTGCGACCGCCAGGCAGCGGGTGGTGCCGAAGCACACGCACAGACACGTCGCGGAAGTCGGAAGAGATCGGCCGCAGCGGATCTGAAGCCCGCGGACGAGCCTACTGAACCGTCGCCAGCATCCGGTCATGCTCGCGGCGGCGCACGAGGCGCGCGACGCCACCCCACGCCTGCGACCGCCCCCGGTCGCCAAGCTGGCGATGCAAAAGCGCAAAGAATTCGGCCACCTCGGCCGCATAGCTGCCGTGCCGGCCTTCCAGCACAACAGCCATCAGTTCCGAGTCCGGCACATCGGCGAGCAGTTCGTCGTTCTGGCCCGAAGTATTCCGCATAACGTCCTCTCGAATCGAATTCGAGAAGATGGGAGCAAGATCGAAGCCAAACGCCGAGAGCGGCCCGGCAATCCAAAAAAGCATTGAAATACCGGCCCAGCGCCCCGTTTCGGGCTAGGGAGGCTGTTTGCCGTCCCAAAATTGGCTCCAGCGGAAAATGGCACTGTCCCACCCTGAAGCTATACGCGCCGCAGTCGCGGGCAAGGCCCCGGCGTTAACGAACGGCCTTCCCGGCCGGAGGCGTCCCCTGCTTCCTCTGCTCCGCGGTCTGCGGTGGGGACGAAGGCTTTTTCCGGGTCACGGTCTTCTGCTGCTTCGCGCGCCGCGGCGGGCCCGTACCGCAGACGTACGACATCACCGACGAACGGATGCTCACCACCCCGTTGGGCGCCTTGGGCATCGGCATCGTGTCGAGATCCGCCGTCTGCTCCAGCATCCGTTTCCAGTCGTAGATATCGAAACCATGCTCAAGCAGATACGCCGCGCGGATCGTGCGCCGCGCGCTCGTCGTCTCGCCCAGAACCACCGCCATGATATGCCGCCCGTCCCGCGTCGCACTCGCCACGACGTTGTAGCCGGAATCGCAGATGAAGCCCGTCTTCATGCCGTCCGCGCCGGTGTACGTGCTGAGCAGCCCGTTGTGCGAGGCGATGCGGAACTTGCCGATCCTGGCATCGAACATCGACCAATAGGCCATATGCTCGGGAAAATCGCGGATCGCCGCGCGCGCGAGCTTCGCGAGATCGCGCGCCGTGGTGACCTGCATCGGGGCCGGCAGCCCGTGCGGATTGACGAACGTCGTCCGCGTCATGCCGAGATCGCGCGCCGTCTCGTTCATGAACGAGACGAACTGCATCTGGCTCCCGCCGATCGCCTCCGCCAGCATCACCGCCACGTCATTGGCCGAGCGGATGATCAAGGCCTTCAGCGCCTGATCGACGGTCAGCGTGGCGTCGAGATTGAGGCCGAGCCGCATCGGCGGCTGCATCTGCGCGCGCAGGCTATAGGGGATCCGTTGATCGAGTTTGAGCTTGCCCGCCTTGAGCGCCTTGAACGTCACGTAGGCGGTCATGATCTTGGTGAGAGAAGCGGGATGCCAGTGATCGTCGGCATCGTCGGCATAGAGCACCGTACCGTCCGCGGCATCGAACACGAGCGCCGGCCCGCGGGCGAAAGCAGGTCCGCCGGCCGACATCGCCAGCACCGACAAAGCGGCAAAGATCCACGCCAATCGCATGAAGCCTCCTGGACCAGATCGCTTCGGACCCTATCGGTCGGAAGCCTGACACATCGGTCTCGGAAAACATCGAAGCGCAATCACGATCCGAATATACTGACCGCGCTCTAACATATTCGCACCCGCCGCGGCAACGCGACGGGCCGATTTAGCAGATCATGAGTGCTTTGAACGACCGATTACGCCCACGGCCGCGCGTTTGCGTCACGCGCTTCGAAATCCTGGATCGCCTTTTCCTTTTCGAGCGTGAGCCCGATGGCATCCAGGCCGTTCAACAGGCAATGCTTACGGAACGGATCGATGTCGAAGCGGATCACGCCGCCATCCGGGCCGCGAATTTCCTGCGCTTCGAGGTCGACCGTCAGCGTCGCGTTCGCCCCCCGGCCCGCATCGTCGAGCAACTTGTCGACGTCTGCTTGCGGCAGCTTGATCGGCAAAATCCCGTTCTGGAAGCAGTTGTTGAAGAAGATGTCGGCGAAATCCGGCGCAATCACGCAACGGAAGCCGAAATCGAGCAGCGCCCACGGCGCGTGCTCGCGCGACGATCCGCAGCCGAAGTTCTCGCCCGCGATCAGGATCTCCGCGTTCCGGTAAGCCGGCTTGTTGAGCACGAAATCCGGGTTTTCAGCCCCGCTCTGGTCGTAGCGCAGCTCATAGAACAGCGACTTGCCGAGCCCCGTCCGCTTGATGGTTTTCAGGAACTGCTTGGGGATAATCATGTCCGTGTCCACGTTCCGGAGCGGGAACGGTGCGGCGACACCCGTAAGCGTAATGAATTTCTGCATCTTTTTCGTCCCTGGAGTCTTCCGTCCCTGGGAAGGGCTTATACGCGCAGGCTGTCGGCCAGCGCACGAAAATAGCCTTCGGCGGCGAGCAACCGATCGATACGAACGCGGGCGGCCGCTCCTCCCGAGGCGCGGCCTGCCCGGCGCGAACCGAGCTGTTCAAGCCGCCTTTTAACGCCAGCGAGCTTTCGTCCGTCAAGATGGTGCTTGAGCACGCCGACGAGGGTCTCAAGATAACCCGTGATCCGCCCCAGCTCCCGGACGAGCCCCCGCTCAGCCACTCTGTCGCCCGGATCCTCCGCCAGCCGCACGGCAAAACGGGCGGCCCGCCCGAGGGTAAGGGCGATGGTCTCGGCATAGCGCGCCACCTTGGAGCGCCGCGGACGGTCGAGGGCGCTCAAAAGGCCCGACCAGCGATGGAGCGTCTCGGCTAGCGAAAGCAGCCGCTTGGGGGTGTCCAGAAGGTGCATGGGCGTTCGCCGCTCGGATGGAGCCGTTCGGGGTCCATCCTAGGTGCTCCCGCCATTCCGGGGATAAGGCGCGCCGCTACCGAACGGAGGGATCGGCGTAGCACTTACGCATGTATTCGCACCGATGCGCGCCGGAGAAGTGCATGCTTCCGCCCTTGGAGGGCGTGATGAACGTGCAGATCTCTTCGAGGCCCTGCTCGTCGAGCCAACCCATGCGCCGCCCGCGCTGAACCGCGAAACAGTCCGCCGCCTCCTCGTCGGGTCCGCGGAACTGATGGCCGCACTCGTGCGCAAAGATCCACTGCTTCACCGCGGTGGTCACTTGCGACAGCAGCCTCGGATTGAGGATCAGGAACCCCGGATAGGCCGCACCGTAGTCGTCGAGCTGGCTATCGATGACGGTCGGCCTCTGCCCGCACACTTGCTGACGCCCGTCGAGCTTCAACTCGCCCGGAGCCAGCACATGGGCGTCGCCCCCCACGTGATCGACGTACTCCTCCGGCGTCGGCACGTTCTCCGCGCGCGCTTCACGCGCAGGAAGCCCGGCGGCCGCCAGGCAAACGAAGAGCCCAAGCCAAGCGAACGCCCGCACCTTCGAGCGATGAGCCGTCAAACGAACACCTCTACGCGACACCCCGCACGCGCCCCCGTAGCAAACAGTCCCACAACATCTGCTGCAAAAGTTAACATTCACGCTGGCAGCGGACGAGGCTCTGTCTCAATGCGTAACCTCGGATTCGATGTCTTCCATATCCGCATCCGAGAAGCCGAAATGATGGCCGATCTCGTGCACGAGAACGTGAGTGATAATCTCTCCCAGCGTCTCTTCGCCGCTTTCCGTCCAGTAGTCGAGAATGGCCCGGCGATAGAGAAAGACCATATCCGGCTCGCGCGGCACGTCGAGCACACTCTTCTTGTCGAGCGACACGCCCTGGTAAAGCCCCATGAGATCGAACGGGCTTTCGATACCGAGTTCGTCAAGCACCTCGTCGAGCCCGAAGTCCTCGACCCGGATGACGAGATCTCCGCAGACCTCGCGAAACTCCGGCTGGATCCGCTCCCACGCTGCCGCCGCAATGATCTCGAAATCGGCAAGCGTAGGCGCTGCCGCATTTTTCCAGTCCGTCTTGCTCGCCATCGTTTCCGCCCAAGCTCCTTCTTTTGAGCGGAAGAGATAGGCTCGGAAGCCCTTTGACCGCAAGTGCGGCCAGCGCCGGCACGCAGCCCCTGCAGGCGGCGCCGCGGCAAGCGGGCACCGGCCACGCAAACATCCGGCCTCAGCCCTGCCAGGTCCGAATGTCGACGAAATGCCCCTCAAGAGCGGCCGCGGCGGCCATAGCGGGCGAAACCAGATGCGTGCGGCCCCGATAGCCCTGACGCCCCTCGAAATTGCGGTTCGAGGTCGAGGCGCAGCGCTGTTCCGGCTTGAGCTGATCCGGGTTCATACCGAGGCACATGGAGCAGCCGGGCTCCCGCCACTCGAAACCGGCCGCCTTGAAGATCCGGTCGAGCCCCTCGGCCTCGGCCTGTTCCTTCACCAGTCCCGAGCCCGGAACGATCATCGCGTAGGCGAGCCGCTCCGAAATCTTCTTGCCCTCCACGATGCGGGCAACCTCGCGCAGGTCTTCCATGCGCCCATTCGTGCAAGAGCCGATCCACACCACGTCGAGCGCAATGTCGGTGATCCGGGTTCCCGGCGCGAGGCCCATGTAATCGAGCGCGCGCGCCATCGAGGCCCGCTTGTTCTCGTCCGCCAGATCGGCGGGGTTCGGAACCGTACCGGCAACCGACACCACGTCTTCAGGGCTCGTGCCCCACGAAACGATCGGCGGCAACTTGGTCGCGTCGAGACGCACTTCGCGGTCGAAGTGCGCGCCCTCGTCCGTGTTGAGCGTCTCCCAGTAGCGCATCGCCATATCCCAGGCGGCGCCTTTGGGCGCGCGCGGGCGGCCCTTGATGAACTCGAAGGTCTTCGCGTCGGGCGCGATCATCCCCGCCCTCGCGCCACCCTCGATCGACATGTTGCAGACCGTCATCCGGCCTTCCATGGAAAGAGCGCGGATCGCTTCGCCCGCATACTCGATCACCGAGCCGGTCCCGCCCGCCGTGCCGATCTCGCCGATGATGGCGAGGATGATGTCCTTAGCCGTGATATGCGGCGGCAGCGCGCCGTCCACCGTCACGCGCATGTTGCGGGCCTTCTTCTGCACCAGCGTCTGGGTCGCGAGCACATGCTCGACCTCGCTCGTGCCGATGCCATGCGCCAGCGCGCCGAACGCGCCATGCGTCGAAGTGTGGCTGTCGCCGCAGACGATAGTGGTGCCGGGCAGGGTGAAGCCCTGCTCCGGCCCGACCACGTGGACGATGCCCTGCCGCTTGTCGAGCTCGTTGAAATACTCGACGCCGAAGTCGCGCGCGTTCTGAGCCAGCGTCTCGACCTGAATGCGGCTGTCCGCGTCCGCGATCCCCCGCGTGCGGTCCGTCGTCGGCACGTTATGATCGACGACCGCAAGCGTCTTCTCGGGCGCCCGCACCTTGCGGCCGCTCATGCGCAGCCCCTCGAACGCCTGCGGGCTCGTCACCTCATGGACGAGATGGCGGTCGATGTAGAGCAGGCAGGTGCCGTCGGGTTGCCGGTCGATCACGTGATCGTCGAAAATCTTGTCGTAGAGCGTCTTGGCCATGGGTTTTGGGCTCGAAGTTGGGGAATTCCCCCTCAGATAGCGTTTCCCAGGGCGCCTTGCAAATCAGCGGGCGTTAGCCAGCCGATAAGCCGCAACAAAACCGACGCGTCAGCGTCCGGGGGCGTCATGGCGAAGCCATGCAAACGAAAGAGCGGCTCACTCCCGCCAATGGCGCGCCTTCGCCACCAGGAAGTCGCGCAGCACCTGCACCTTCTTCGAGCCCTTAAGCTCCTCCGGATAGACGTAGAGCACGGGCAGGCTCGGCAGCTGGCTTTCGATCTTTTGCAGAACGGGAATGAGATCGGCATCCTGTTCGGTCATGTAATCGGGGATCATCCCGATCCCGATCCCGGCCAGGACAGCGTGCTGGATCGCGACCACGCTGTTGGAGCGGAACACCGGCTCCCTCGGCTCCAGACCGTCGCGCCCAGCGTTTTCCAGCCACGTAATGGCGGGCAGCAACTGCTGCGGCACACCGTTATAGGACAGGATGCGATGCCCGCCCCCGTCGAGGTCCGCCAGGGTTTCGGGCACCCCGAACCGGCGCGTGTACTTGGTGGACGCCATCGGCCGCACCGTGGCCGTAAAAAGGGGTCTGCGGATAAGATCCGCGTGTTCCGGCTCCCGCGTCCAGATCGCAACGTCCGCCTCGCGCATCGCGATGTCCACCTGATCGTCGTCGAGCAGGAGGTCGATGCGGATGTCGGGATAGAGGTCCATGAACTCCCGAAGCCGCTGCCCGATCCAGACCGTCCCGAGACCGACCGGCGCGGCAACGGTCAGCACACCGGAGGGCTTGCTCGTCGAATCCGCAAGCAGAGTCTCGGCGGTCTGCAGCTTGCTCATCACTTCCGCGACGGTGCTGTAGAGCAATTCGCCCTGCTCGGTGAGCACGAGGCCACGGGCATGGCGGTGGAACAGCGTCACCTTGAGATCGCGTTCGAGCGCGGAAACCTGCCGGCTGACGGCAGACTGGCTCATGTGGAGCGCATCGCCCGCGTGCGTGAAGCTGCCCGCCGCGGCGGCCGCATGAAAAATTCTGAGCTTGTCCCAATCCATGCCCGCATCTCCGGAAACGGCGAAAAAGGCACCGGCTGTCCGCAGCCTCACCTGCCCACGGACGATCCGCTCACACACCTTAGCCGCCACATGGCGGGCAATTTACGACTATTTGTGATCAAATCCCGCACGGCTGCGAAAAAATCCCCACCCGCGCGGTTCCACCGCAGGGGCGTCGTCCGTTGGCACGCGAGAGCCGATTGCCTATAAGTCAGGCAAATGCCTTTTGGCGCCGGCTCGGGAACAACTATCCGCTTCCGATCCTTCAAGAGGCGGCGGCTCCCAGAACGAGGTCTGATCCCATGATGCGGCTTGCTTACGTTGCCATCCCCCTCCTCGCCCTCTCCCTTGCGGCGTGCGGAGGCTCGGACCAACCGGCCAGGCAGTGGGAGCTTTCCGGTTTCGAAGGCCCCGAGAGCGCGCTTCCCGATACCGAAGCCAACGTAATCTACGTCAGCAACACGGCGGGCTCGCCGATCGCGAAGGCCGGCAAGGGCTTCATTTCGAAGATCTCGCTCGATGGAGAGATGGTCAACCAGAAGTGGGTCGAAGGCCTTCATTCGCCCAAGGGGCTCGAACTGGTCGGCAACCGCCTCTACGCGGCCGACATCGACACCCTGATCGAGATCGACACGGCGGATGGGCGGATCACGAACAGATATCAGGCGCCCGGCGCCAAAATCCTGAACGACGTCGCAGCCGATGCGGACGGCAACGTCTATGTGTCGGACTGGGGTGGCAACGCGATTTGGCGCCTCTCCGGCGGCCAGTTCGAGAAGTGGCTGGAAAGCGACCGCCTGAAGAACCCGAACGGTCTTCTCGTGGAGAGCGACCGGCTGGTCGTCGCCGCCTGGGGCGTAATGAACCCCGAGACCTTCGCGACCGAAGTTCCCGGCCACCTGATGACGGTATCCCTCGCCGACAAGACGATCACCGACCTCGGCGGCGCCACCCCGATCGGCAACCTCGACGGTATCGAGCCCTTCGACGGCGAGAGCTACATCGTGACCGACTGGATCGCGGGCAAGGTGTTTCAGATCGCGAGGAACGGCGAAGCGCGTGAAATCCTAAGCCTGTCGCAGGGAACGGCGGATCTCGGCTTCATCCCGTCCACCCGCACCGCGATCATCCCGCTGATGGTGGACGGCAAGGTCGCAGCCTATAAATTCTGACCGGCCCTAACTGCCCGCGAGATCATAAGCCGGCCTCACACTCGGTGAGGCCGGCTTTTTCATTCCGCCGCCGCCGCTTCCGCCGTGACACCCTCGTGCGCGAGGAAGCGCTCCGCTTCGAGCGCCGCCATGCAGCCCATCCCGGCCGCCGTAACGGCCTGCCGGTAGACGTCGTCGGTGACGTCGCCCGCCGCGAACACGCCAGCCACATTGGTAGCCGTGGAATCGGGCGCCGTCTGGAGATAGCCGCCGCCCTTCATGTTGAGTTGCCCGTGGAACAGCTCCGTCGCTGGCGCATGCCCGATCGCAACGAACACGCCGTCCGCCGGACGCTCGGTAATTTCGCCCGTCTTCACGTTGCGAAGCCGCACGCCGGTGACCGAACGTGGATCGTCGCTCCCCACGATTTCTTCGAGCGCGCTGTCCCAGACCACCTCGATCTTGGGATTTTTGAACAGCCGATCCTGCAGGATGCGCTCCGCACGGAAGGTATCCCGCCGATGCACGATCGTAACCCGGCTCGCGAAGTTCGTAAGGAACAGCGCCTCCTCGACGGCCGTGTTGCCGCCGCCGACGACGACCACTTCCTTCCCGCGGTAGAAGAAACCGTCGCAGGTCGCGCACGCCGACACGCCGAACCCTTTGAACGTTTCCTCGCTCGGAATGCCGAGCCAGCGCGCCTGCGCACCCGTCGCGATGACCAGCGCATCGCACGTGTACGTGTCGCCCGAATCGCCTTCGAGCCGGAACGGCCGCTGCGAGAGATCCACGCGCACGATGTAATCCATAATGATCTCGGTGCCGACATGCTCGGCCTGCGCCTTCATCTGCTCCATGAGCCACGGCCCCTGGATGACGTCGGCAAAACCGGGATAGTTCTCGACGTCCGTCGTGATGGTGAGCTGACCGCCGGGCTGGTTGCCCTGGATCATCACGGGACTGAGCATGGCCCGGGCCGCGTAGATCGCCGCCGTGTAGCCGGCCGGCCCCGACCCGAGAATGATGACGCGTGCGTGCTTGGAATTGCTCATGATCGACCCTTTGATGCCGCATGGCGATCCAGCCAGCGGTCGCACTGATATAGGCGAGGAGGAGCGAGAGCGCGAGCCCTACGAAAAGCACGGGAATTTCGCTCAAGCTACGGTCAGGTAGGACACGACTGCCCGAATCACGGGGGGCGCGAACAGAATATTCCGGTGCCCCACGCCATCGACGGCGCGCAGCTCGGCCTGCGGACAACGCGCCGCGATCTCCTCCGCATGAGCGAACGCGACTTCGGCGTCGTCGCGCGCATGGATGACAAGCGCTGGACGCTCGGTCACAGCCAGCAGGTCTGCCGCCGTGAAAGACGACATGCTCCGGTGCGCGACGCGTTCCAGATGCCGCTCGTAGGCGCGCCGCGCATGGAGCCCGAGACCCACCTCGTCCGCGAATTCGTCCGTAATCGCCCGGAAGCGGTTTGGCGAGGCGATCAGCACGTAACGCGCGAACGGATAGCCGGAACCCATCGGCCGCCCGCCTGCGCCGGCAAGCAATGCGGCAAGCCCGCCCATCGAATGCGTCACGACGAACGGCGTCGGCCCCAGCGCGTCGGCCACCTGACGTAAAGCACGCGCACAATCGATCAGGCTCGCTTCCGTCCGCGCGCTCCGGCCATGCGCCGGCTGATCGAACGCGACCACGCGAAACCCGGCACGCCGAAGCTGCTCGGCAATCACCGCCATGAAGGAGGCTTCGCTGGTCCAGCCGTGCGCGATCAGCACGCTCCCGCGCGAAACCGCGTTCGCGTCGGGCTCGAACACGTAGGCCTGCACCACCCCTTCCGTTGTTGGCACGCGCACCCATGCGGCATGACGGAGATGGAAGCGCGCCCGCTCCGCAAGCGCCACGTGATCGGAACTGCGCCGCGACGAGAAGCGCGGCTTGAGAAACCGCTTGTAAGCGAGATCGCCCGCGCGCGCGGGCGGAAAGCGATCGAGACGATAGGGCCGTAAGGCGAGCTGACGATCGAAGAAGGCAGTCATGGAAGCGCTATCATGGAGCCGGATGGATCGCTCTTAAATGAGTTGCATCGCCCGGAAACTCGCATACCCCGCACGCCCGACGATGATGTGATCGTGCACTTGTACGCCGAGCGGCTTTCCCGCGTTGATGATCATCCGCGTCATGTCGATGTCCGCACGCGACGGTGTCGGATCGCCCGATGGATGATTGTGGACGAGAATGATCGCCGTGGACGCGAGCTCAAGCGCCCGCTTCACCACCTCGCGCACATAAACCGGCGTGTGGTCGACGGTGCCGTGCCCCTGGATCTCGTCGGCGATGAGCCGGTTCTTCTTGTCCAGGAACAGAATGCGGAATTGCTCGCGCTCCTCGAACCCCTGCGCGGCGCGAAGATAATCGAGCACCTGCGCCCACGACGACAACAGCGGCTTGGAGGCAATCTCGCCCTGCATCAGCCGCAAGGCGGCCGCGCGGATCAAACGGAGTTCCGTGATCACGGCCTCGCCCACGCCCGTCACTTCCTTGAGCCTGGCGTCCGGCGCGTTGACCACTTGCGCAAACGAGCCGAACCGCGCGAGCAGCCGCTTGGCGAGCGCCTTCGTATCTCGTCGTGGAATGGCGCGAAACAGCACGAGTTCGAGAAGCTCGTAATCGGGCAGCGCCTCCGCGCCACCTTTGCGGAATCGATCGCGCAACCGCTGGCGATGACCGGAAACGAGCGATTGGGTGGCAGGGGCTTCGAGGAGAGAGCCCTGCGCATCGGCCTCATTCGACGGCCCACGAGCGCCCTCCGCCAGCGGGGCCGCCGGAGCAGACACCTTCAGGTCTCTCGGGCCGCTCTCGCGCATCGCTAGTCCGTCATGGTCTCATAGACTCAGCTTTTGGCCGCGGACGGCCATTCGAGACCGGCCGGAGAATGCGTGAACACTTCAACGCCCGTCTCCGTAACCCCTACCGTATGCTCGAACTGCGCCGACAGCTCGCGATCCCGCGTCACCGCCGTCCATCCGTCCGCCAGAACCTTCACATGCGGCTTGCCGAGATTAATCATCGGCTCGACGGTGAACAGCATGCCAGGTTCAAGCGTCACGCCCTCACCCGCTTCGCCGTAGTGCAGGATATTCGGCCGGTCGTGGAACACGCGGCCCAGACCATGCCCGCAGAAGTCCTTCACCACGCTGCACCGCTCGGCTTCGGCATACGTCTGGATCGCCTCGCCGATATGCCCCGTCGTGTTGCCGGGTTTCACGGCTGCAACGCCGCGCATCAACGCTTCATACGTCACCTCGATCAGGCGCTCTGCCCGGCGGCTGATGGCGCCCACGGCATACATGCGGCTCGTGTCGCCGTGCCAGCCGTCGACGATCAGCGTGACGTCGATGTTGACGATGTCGCCCTCGCGCAGCGGCTTCGGCCCCGGAATACCGTGGCACACCACATGATTGATCGAGGTGCAGGACGCCTTCATGTAGCCGCGGTAATTGAGTGTCGCGGGCACCGCCCCGTGCGCGAGTGCGAAATCCAGCACCAGATTGTCGAGCGTTTCCGTCGAGACGCCCGGCACCACGTGCGGTGCCAGCATGTCGAGCGCCTGAGCGGCAAGCTGACCGGCCTTGCGCATCCCGGCGAAGGCCTCGGGCCCGTGCAGGATGATCCCGCCGCTCTCCCGGTTCCGGATGACTTCGATATTGGACATCAAACTCGCTCGGTGTTTCGCTGATAAAATCGAGAGAGCCCCCCGTCGCGCATCCTACATGGGAACTCTGCGCCAAGGCTCGAAGGCAATGTAGTCCAATTCGGGCACGGCGCAATGCACAGGCACCTGGCGAGGCCAGACCAAAAAAAGCAAAGCGGCGGCCGCCTCGAAGGCAATGCCGCCGCTCCTGATCCGTAGCCGGCCGCCCCCGCCCGAGAGCGGAGCGCCGAATTACGCCTTGTTCTCTTCCTCGGCGGGAACTTCCTCAGCGGAAGCCTCGGCGAGCAGGCGGCGCGCTTCGCCGACCCAGTCGTCGCGCTCGATCTGGCCCTTGAGCGCCAGCGCCTCGTCGACGTTCGCGATGTCCTCGTCGGAGAAATTCGCGACCTGATCGAACTTGTAGCAGTTGAGGTGGCGCAGACGGGCGGCGAGATCGGCGTCGATGCCCTTGATCTGCGTGAAATCGTCGGCCTCGCCCTTCGGCTTCTTGAAGCCCTTCCACTGCGCGTTGAGGCGGCGCGCGCGCGCGTCCGTCCGCTCGACGATACGCGCGGCCCTGCCGCGGCGGCCGCGCAGGTAATAGAGTTTCGCGCGGCGGACCTTACCGCGGCGCAGAACCTCGATCTCGGCGATGTAAGGCGAATAGATCGGGAACACGCGCTCCACGCCCTCGCCGTAAGAAATCTTGCGAACCGTGAAGCTCTCGTTGAGGCCGCCACCGGAGCGGGCGATCACCACGCCTTCATAGGCCTGAAGACGCGAGCTGCGGTTCTTGCCCTCGCCCTCGACCACCTTCACCATCACTTTGACGGTATCGCCGGGGGAAAACTCGGGAACCGAGCGGGTCCGGAGCACGGCATCCATCTGCTCGCGCTCGAGCTCTTGAATGATGTTCATTTGTTGCGCCTTTTTGCTTATGCATCATGGGCAGAGGAGCCGCACCCGAGAAACCCCGGCGTGTACGGCTCATGCGGCTCCCATAGGAGAGCAACCCTTAAAAAGGGGAATACTGGCGGCGGGCTATAACCGAAACGCCAGCGCCTGTCGAGAGTAGATGTCGAGAGCGGATGTCGCGAGCGGACACGCCGCTCCGTCCCGCGCACTCATAGCACGCCCCATACCCCAAAAGGGGCAGGTCCTGGCCGAGAGCCCGGCCACACGCCCGAACAGACCGCTACTGGCCCAGGCTGGCGAGGGAGAGGGGGAAATATAGACCATTATTCAATTGGTAAGGGTGAATAGATAAAACTGTATCTAAGCAAAAGTCTCCACCCACACATCGTGAATGGATTTCCCCATGTTGCGCCTTCCCTCCTCGCTCCGCGCCGTCCCCGGGCTTCACGACATCAAGCTGAAGCACAAGGTCGTAGCCCTCATCTCGTTCCTTGCACTCGTGCCCGTCATCGGCGCAGCTCTCTCCTATCAAAGCCTCACGACCCAGGGCGCCGCCCAGGAGTTGGCGATGCAGGCCCGGACCGGCCAGACCTATCTCGAAAGGATCAACGGCCTCGTCTACGCCGTCGTGATGGACTCTCGCGGCATCTACATGTCCGACACGTGGTCCTCGGCACGGCCCTTCGGCGAAGGCGTTATCAAGAATCTGGCCGAGTTGGAGCGAACGACGGACCTCTGGGCCGAAACGGTCGTGGAAGAGCAGCGCGCGGAATTCGCCAAGACCAAGGAAACGATTACCGAGTTCGCGGGCTTCCGCACCGAGCTGGTGCGCCTCGCCCGTGAGGTCTCCCTTCCCGCCGCCCGCCAGTACGGCGACAACGACGCCAACCGGGCCAACCGCCAGGCGCTGAACGAGCAACTCCGCAAAGTTTCGAGCCACTACGAGACGTACGTGGAGACGACCAACGCCGCGTCCGAAAGCGCGCGCGATACCGCACTTCGCACCGCGATTACGATGGGGATCATCTCGCTCCTCACCCTTGCAGCGGGCATCTGGCTCGTCATTCAAAACTTGGCGCGCCCCATCGAGCGCATGACACGGTCGATCCTCGACGTCGCCTCCGGCCGCACCGACATCGAAATCTACGGCACCGGCCGCCGCGACGAGATCGGCGAGATTGCGGGCGCCGTTGAGGTCTTCAAGCAGAACCTGCTCGAAACCGAGCGTCTGCGCGCCGAGCAGATCGAACGCGACAAGCGGGCCGCCGCCGAGCGCAAAGCCGAGATGATCCGCCTCGCCAACCAGTTCCAGGAAAGCGTCGGACGCATCGTCGAGACCGTATCCTCCGCCTCCTCCCAACTCGAAGCGGCCGCGGGTCAGCTCACCCTCAACGCCGCCTCGACGCAGGAGCTTTCCGGAACGGTCGCCAGCGCATCCGAGCAGACCTCCGTCAACGTCCAGGGAGTGGCCGCCGCCTCGGAGCAGCTCTCCATGACGGTGCAGGAGATCGGCCGCCAGGTCCACGAAAGCAGCTCCATCGCCGAGCAAGCCGTCCGCCAGGCCTCCGAAACGAACGCCAACGTGGTCGAACTCGCCGAGTCGGCCGAGCGCATCGGCGCTGTCGTGGAATTGATCAACCAGATCGCGGGCCAGACCAATCTCTTGGCCTTGAACGCCACCATCGAAGCCGCGCGCGCCGGCGATGCCGGCAAGGGCTTCGCGGTGGTCGCCCAGGAGGTGAAAGCCCTCGCCGCTCAGACCGCCAAGGCGACGAGCGACATCGGCAACCAGATCCTGAGCATGCAAAACTCCACGCGCAACACCGTGGACGCCATCAATCAGATCGCCTCCACCATCAACCGCATCTCGACGGTCAGCGGCGCCATCGCGGCAGCCGTCGAGCAGCAGGGCGCGACAACGCAGGAAATCAGCCGCAACGTTGTCGAGGCGGCGAAGGGCACGAGCGAAGTCGCCTCCTCCATCACCGCCGTGAGCCAGGGCGCATCCGAAACGGGCAGCGCATCCTCCCAGGTGCTGGCGTCTGCAAAGTCGCTCTCGGGCGACAGCCGGTCGCTGAAATCGGAGGTCGATCGTTTCCTCGCAACGGTGCGGGCCGCATAAATCTGGCGAGAAAAATAATCGGAACGCCGCAAATCCTTGATGCGGAATCGAGATCGGATCGGGCCGGCGGCAACGCTGGCCCGATTGCTTTCGTTCGCCTTTCGTTCGCCGCAAACCGTTGCGAGTCCTGACCGCGTCGGACACGTGAATCGCTCATGCCCGCGTTAACTGAAATTTAACGGCCCCCGTTTACCGCTCGTTAAACATGGGACTGCCTTTCAGCTCGCGCGGGCCTCGCGTATCATGGGATCCCTCGCGTTTGTGGTTCTTCAAAGTGAGTTGCGTCGAATGGGTGTGCGTCGTGTTGCGCGTGCGGCTTCGGGAAGCCGCGCGGCCTTGGCTCGGGATCGGGTTCTGGCCGCGAACAAGATCCTGGTGGGCGATTGCGTCGAACAACTGCGCAACCTCCCGGACAAAAGCGTAGACCTCGTCTTCGCCGACCCTCCCTACAATCTCCAGCTCTCGACCGAGCTTCTCCGTCCCAACAACACGCGCGTCGACGGCGTCGACGACGCCTGGGACAAGTTCGCCTCCTTCGAGGAGTACGACCGCTTCACGCGCGCGTGGCTCGCCGAGTGCCGCCGCGTGCTGAAGCCGGACGGCGCGATGTGGCTGATCGGCTCCTATCACAACGTCTTCCGCCTGGGCTCCGCGCTACAGGACCAGGGCTTCTGGATCCTGAACGACGTCGTCTGGCGCAAAGTGAACCCGATGCCGAACTTCCGCGGCCGGCGCTTCACCAACGCGCACGAGACGCTGATCTGGGCCGCACGCGATCAGAAATCCCGTTACACGTTCAACTACGAAAGCCTGAAAGCGTCGAACGACGATCTTCAGATGCGCTCGGATTGGCTGTTTCCGATCTGCTCGGGCCCCGAGCGTTTAAAGGACGACGGCGGGCGCAAGGCGCATCCGACCCAGAAGCCCGAAGCGCTCCTGCATCGCATCCTGATCGGCACCACGAACCCGGGCGACGTCGTCCTCGACCCGTTCTTCGGCACCGGCACAACGGGCGCCGTCGCAAAGCGCCTCGGCCGCCGCTGGATCGGCGTCGAGCGCGATACCGATTACGTCAAAGCCGCCGAAGAGCGCATCGCGAAGGTGAAGACGCTCTCCACCTCCTCGCTCGAAACCCAGCCGTCGAAGCGCACCGAACCGCGCGTGCCGTTCGGCGCCCTCGTCGAACTTGGAATGCTGCGTCCCGGCGCTCCGCTCTACGACGAGCGCCGCCGCGTACGCGCCGAAGTAAAAGCCGACGGCACGCTCGCCGTGCCGGGCAGCCAAGGCTCGATCCACCGTCTCGGCGCCGTGGTGCAAGGCAAAGCCGCCTGCAACGGCTGGACCTTCTGGCATTACGAGCGCGGCGGCCGTCTCCACCCGATCGACAATCTGCGCGAACGTGCGAAAGTCGCCCTCGGACTTTCGGGCAAACAGCAGCGGGCGGAGCCATTGATCGCCGCAGAATGAAAAAAAGCGGCATCGCAATGGGCGATGCCGCTTCAATTCTTTCGGGTAGAACCGGCCGCGAGCGAACCTGCCACTCTATCGCAGATACGGACAAAGCTGCCGCGGATCGCCAGACGCGCAAACACGCGCGGAAACCACGTTGCCACGCATATGCTCCACTCGCCAAGGGGCAGCGACGTTTCCATCTAGACCGGAACGGCACCCATCTTCGCGCTGAACAGCCGGCGGTCCGCGTCCCGAAGCCGCCGGCATACTTCCCGCCCCATGTTCATCTGGATGAGCGCGAACTGCTTCAGATCCTGCGCGTAGACTTGATAGAGATCCGCCGACGAAATACGGATCGCGGCGCAATCCTCGATCGCGCGGACGGATGCGCTGCGCGGACAGTGATCCATGACAGCCATCTCTCCGAAGCAGTCACCGGCGGTCAGGTTCTGGAGGAGATGCTCCTGTCCCCGCCACAGCTTCAGCACCGCGACGCGTCCTGTTTCGAGAACGAACATAGCGTCCCCCGGCTCGTCTTCGCGGAAGAAGAAGTCGCCTGCAACAATGGACACGACCGGACAGAGATCGATCAGGAACTCAAGAATGTCCCCGCGCACGCCGCCGAAGACGGGCATTTGCTGGAGGAGTTCGATCCGCGCGTCTCGCATGGCGCACTCCACACTGTGCAGGCTACCCCGGCGGATAAACGTTCTTACCCAGCCGGCGGAAAAACGTACCGCTATCGATCTCCCAGATACGTCCGTCCGAACCCATATGCCCGGTCACGAGGTACTTGCCGTCCGGACTGACGTCGATCGCATGACAAAGATCGCTGAACGGGCCGAAGTGATGCACGCGCTTTCCCGACGCAATGTCCCAGAGTTGCGCGTGGCGCAGCGCGGCAATCAACCGTTGACCATCGGCCGTAAACGTCACATCGAAGCTGCCGAACGTCGGGTAGACCGGAAGCGTGTTGATCAGCTTGTTTTCCGCCGTTGCGTAAACATACGCGTTTCCGCGCACGGCAACTGCGAGGCGCGCGCCGTCTCGCGAAAATGCCACCGAGTACGCGGAGGGCTCGCCTTCGGCTTCCGCCTCCCAGATCAACGCGCCCGTTTCGAGCTTGCGAAGCTGGACGATAACGCTTCGATCAGTCCCGCGGGCAGTTGTTGCGATGTAGCCTGCCGCCTCGGAGATCGCGAACTTCGGATAGTCGTTCGGCATGCCCGGCAAACGATAGCGCTCCGCCTTCGCCTCCGGATCGTAAACGACGATCTCGCCTCTGTAGCCGCCCAGCACGACAAGGCCATTCGGCGTCGTCTCGATAAAGGGCGGCATATCCCATTCCGGATCGGCTTGAACGTAGGGAACCTCCGCCACGGGCTCCCCGCTCGCGATATCGAAGATACGAACCGGGTGCGAATCCGCAGCAACGACGAGCCGCCGCCCGTCGCCGAGGAAACGCGCGGCACGCACGCGCACCCTATCGTCGGCCTTCGGCATGGACGGCAACTTGATCTCGTCGTTCTTTTCCGCCGCAGCAAAGGTATTGATGTCGATCGTACGCACCGTCGTACCCGTAGCGACATCCCACAATCGAACGGTTCCGTCGGAACCGGCCGTCGCGATCAGCTTGCCGTCAGGGCTCCAACGGGCGTCGTGGATCCAGTTGTTGTGAGATGCGTCGTCTGCTCTATCGGCTGTATCGTGAACCGGATCGGTCGGGAGATCGATCTGCTCGCAGACCACATCCATGTCCCACTTAGCGGTCGCTTTCTCGTACTCGCCGCCCCTTGCGATCATGTCGCCGGCGATCTTTTCGCGAAGGCTCGCATCGGCGCAGACCGGCCGCATCAGCGCCTTCGCGGCTTCCTCGCGTTCGGCGCCGGACAACTCCTGGGTAAGGCTCGCGCGCGGCCACGCACCCGCGACAGCGGCCAACGCAACAACCGCAAATGCAAAGGGACGGCAGAACATCACGGACATGGCACGCTCCTGAAGCGTTATTGTCCGCCCAGGGATCGCCTCTGCACAAGAGGAAATCGAGCCTCCTAATGCTCCCTCAGAGCATGAGCGATCGCCTTCTTCATGACGGAAGGAAGCGCCGCATTCGAAAGCTCATGTCGTGGCACCCACCGGCACCGCTCGGGACTTGCCCAGAACGTCATGCTCGTGTCCACCGGCACGATGGCGCGGAAAAGCTGAAGCTCCAGCCGGAAATGCGTGAACGTATGGCTCACGACGCCGGGCACCGCCCACCAATCGGCGCGCACGGGCTGCTGCACTAAAGCGAGATCGGCTTGAAGCCAATCGTCGCCCCAATCCGTGGAAGGAATTTCGAGCATCCCGCCGAGCAGGCCGGCCTCCCGGCGCTTCCGCACCAGAACGTGCCCATCCTCCCGCAATGCGAGAAACGCCGTGCCGAAACGCACAGGCCGCTCGGCCCTGGCGAGCTTCACCGGCAGTTGCGCTTCGATACCGAGCGCATGCGCGTGACAATCCTGCTGGAGCGGGCACACGAGACACGACGGCCGCTTGGGCGAGCAGACGGTTGCTCCGAGATCCATCATGGCCTGCGCGAAATCTCCCGCGCGCCGCTGCGGTGTGAGGCTCTCGGCAAGCCGCTTGATCTCGCGCTTCGCAGCCGGCAGCGGACGGCGCACGGCGAACAGGCGCGACACGACGCGCTCGATGTTGCCATCGACAGGTGTCGCCGCCTCGCCGAACGCAATCGCCGCGACGGCCGCGGCCGTATAGGGACCGATGCCGGGCAGCGTGCCGAGCTCGGCCTCCGTCCGCGGAAACCGGCCGCCATGCTCCGCCACGACCACCTGCGCGCACTTGTGAAGATTGCGCGCGCGCGAGTAGTAACCAAGCCCGGCCCATGCCGCGAGCACGTCGTCGAGATCCGCCGCCGCCAGCGCCTCGACGGTCGGCCAGCGTAGGAGGAACTTTTCGTAGAATGGAATGACAGCCTTCACCGTCGTCTGCTGCAGCATGATCTCGCTCAGCCAGACCTTGTACGGATCGGCCCGCCGCCCGCGCCGCATACGCCAGGGCAGGTCGCGCCGCTCGCGGTCGTACCAGTCGAGCAACGCCGCGACCGTATCCGGTCCGGCCGGCCGAAGGGGCAGTTGCTTGCGCGCCACAGCTCCCACGCTGTCCCTCATTTGAAAATGCCTCCACAGCGCGGAACGCCGCGAATCACCCTCATCATGCTAGGGACGCGCAATCATCCTGCCTATGACGGCGACCACGCATGACGGCAAAACGCACAGAAAAGCTTGGAAAAGTCCCGCTGCCTCATCCGGCGCGGCGGCCTCCGCTGCCACCGCGCGCGAACGGCATCCGCTTCAGCGCGCCACCCGTCGCGCGCTTCGTGCCGACCAAGGCGGTGGGTAGCTTCGTCCCCACATTGACGCGCAAAGCGTTCGAAAAGTTCGGCTTCTCCACAGCGGCCCTGATCACGGACTGGGCGGCGGTCGCGGGCACGGAAATCGCCAGCTACACCATGCCGGAACGCCTCAGGTGGCCGCGCGGCGCAGGCAGTGCCGATGCCGACGACATGGAAAGCGAACGCCGCGGCGCCACGCTGATGCTGCGCGTCGATCCCGCACGCGCGCTCGACGTAGAATATCGCGCACGCCAGATTGTGGAGCGCATCAACGCCTATTTCGGCTACCGGGCCGTGGAAACGCTCCGGATCGTGCAGGCCCCGGTCGAGACCGCCTCCGGCCGAGCGCCGGGCCTCCGGCCAAGCCAGCCCGCAGCGACATCTGCCCCGGACACCGATCCGCTGACGGCCGCCCTCGCCCGCCTGGAGCGCGGCGTCCACCGCGACCGCACCACCCGCCGCCCCTGAACGAGCTTCCAGCCCAAAGCTCGGAAGCAACTCCACAATCCGGCTGCGCAGCAGCTCGAGAGCGTCTCGGCGAAGCGTCGCTTCGGCACCTCCGCGACGCCCCGAGCCCGCAGGGCTCCGGGAGCAAGACACCCCCCCACCACCGGCTGCGCAGCAGCCCGGGAGCAAGGCGACCCGCGACGGAGTCGCGCCCTCGCGGAGGGCGCAGGTCGGAAGGCTCGGCGCAGCTGAGCCGTCCGGCCTGAACAAGCCCGTGAGCGAGATAATTGCCTTAATCGCGCGGCCACACCATGTTATCAGCCGGACCCGAGGGGTAGCCCCATACGGCCGCCCGAAGAAAACGAGACTTAAGGAGCTGAACGATGGACCTTTCGAGCCGGCTTGATCGCCGCATGGCCCTTGTGGCCGGAGCCATGATGGCCGGGCTGGCGCTTGCCGTCGCGACCGCCCTGCCCGCCATGGCGCAGCGCCCGGTCACGGTCCCCGAGGTCCCCCTCGAAACGCTTCTGAAGCAGGACGAGCTGCCTGATCTCATCCTCGGCGCCGAGGACGCGAAGGTCACCGTCGTCGAATATGCATCGCTCACTTGCGGCCATTGCATGAACTTCCACACCAAGGTTTTCCCGGAACTCAAGACCAAGTACGTCGACACCGGCAAGGTGCGGTGGATCTACCGCGACTTCCCGCTCGATCCGCGCGCCATTGCGGGCGCCATGCTGGCCCGTTGCGCCGCCGGCGAAGAGGTAAACACCGACCGCGCCCTCGCGATGATCGACGCGCTCTTCCACAAGCAGGCCGACTGGGCCTTCGTCAAAACCAACCCGACGCAGGCACTCTTCGACGTCGCGAAGCAGACCGGCTTCACGCAGGAGCGCTTCGACAAGTGCCTCACCGACGAGGCGCTGCTGCAGAAGATCACCGCGATCTACACCCGCGCTGCGGAAACCTTCGGCGTCAACGCCACCCCGAGCTTCTTCATCGATGGCAAGCGCCTGCAGGCGGCTCCGTCCGTCGAGGAGTTCGAGAAAGCGCTCGACCCGCTTCTGGCCGGCGGCTGATCCGGCACCGGACCGGGAAGGCGACACCGGAAGGGATCGTGAGGCGATGAGAGAGAAACCGGCACCGATGGTGCGTGCACGCTCGGCTCTCCTCGCCTTCGCCGCCACGCTGGCGCTCGCCGCCTGCTCGGGGAACACGTCGTCGCTTCCCAATCTCGCGACCTCGGAAGGCGGATCGTCGTCATCTGCCTTCCCGGGTGCGGCCGAGGCAAAGCGCGCCGACACCCCATTCAATCCGTTCGGCGACATTCCGGACGGCACGTCCGGCGGACGCCAGGTGATCGAGAACCCGACGAACGCCGACATCATGGCCACCGGCACGCTCCCCGAAATGTCGCTCGGCAGCCCGGATGCGCCTGTCACCATTATCAAATACGCGTCGCTCACGTGTCCGCACTGCCGCGTATTCCATCGGGACGTCTTCCCGGAGCTGAAACGCACCTACATCGACACCGGAAAGGTGCGCTTCATCCTGCGCGAATTCCCGATCGGTCTTCAATCCGGCACGGCAACCGTCGCGTGGCGGTGCGCCCCGGCCGATAAATACTTCGAGCTTTATGGGAAATTCCTGGAGCAGCAGACCCGCTGGGTCTCCCAAGAGGTGCGCCGCGACCCCATCTTCGAGGTCGCCAAGCAGGTGGGGATGACGCGCCAACAGTTCGACGCCTGCTACGAGAATCAGGCGATGATCGACGGACTCAAATGGGTCAAGGACCGCGGGCGGCAGCTTGGTATCATTGGCACGCCGAACTTCTTCGTGGCCGGGAAGCTCGTGAAGGAGACGCTGACGATGAGCGGCATTCGCGAGCGGATCGATCCGCTGCTCAGCGGACAAAGATCGGCCGCAGCCCAGCAGTAGCACTCCTCCGCCTTCGCCGCTCCTCGGCTGGCGAGGGGAAAGCGTTCGAAGTGGAATAAACGCGGCGCATGAAAATCAGTCGTCTCAGGCTTCTGGGTTTCAAGTCCTTCGTCGAGCCGACAGAGCTCCTGATCGAACGGGGCTTGACCGGCGTCGTGGGGCCGAACGGCTGTGGAAAATCCAACCTGCTCGAAGCGCTTCGCTGGGTCATGGGCGAGACGTCGCACAAGTCGATGCGCGCCGCCGCCATGGACGACGTCATCTTCTCCGGAACAACGAACCGGCCGCCGCGCAACGTGGCGGAAGTCACGATCTTCCTCGACAACAGCGAACGGCAGGCCCCTGCCGAGTTCAACGACCAGGACGTGATCGAGATCACGCGCCGCATCGAGCGCGAAGCAGGCTCCGCCTATCGCATCAACGGCCGCGAAAGCCGCGCCCGCGACGTCAAGATCCTGTTCGAGGACGCCGCGACCGGCGCGCGCTCGCCCGCGCTCGTGCGCCAGGGGCAGATTTCCGAGATCGTCAACGCAAAGCCCGAGCAGCGCCGCCGTGTGCTGGAGGATGCGGCGGGTATCGCGGGCCTGCACAGCCGCCGGCACGAAGCGGAGTTGCGCCTCAAGGGCGCCGAGAGCAACCTCGCCCGCCTCGGCGACATCATGGGCCAGCTCAACTCGCAGATCGAAAGCTTGAAGCGCCAAGCCCGCCAGGCACGGCGTTACAAGGATCTGTCCGATGAGATCCGCCGCGCCGAAGCGCTCCTCTTCCACCTCACCTGGATCGACGCGCAGGCGGCGGTCGAAGCGGAAGAGCGCAACTTCGCCGAAACGCTCGCCATCCTGGGTCGCGCGACGGAAGACGAATCGCGCAGCCTCACCGAGGAAGCCCTTTTCGCCGAAACCATTCAGCCCCTGCGCGAAGCGGAAGCCGAACGCGGCGCGGCCCTCTCGCGCATCCGCATCGAAAGCGACGGTCTGGCGCAGGAAGCCACCCGCTGCACCGAGCGCAAGACCGAGCTCGAAAAGCTCGCCGCCGAACTCGACAGGGATCTCACGCGCGAAACGGTTCTGATCTCGGAAGCCGACGACATCCTCGCCGGTTTCGACGACGATGTTGTGATGCTGGAAGCGGCCGAGAGCGAAGCCGTCGCCGCCGAGCCCGGCCTTCACGCCGCCGAAACGGAAGCCCGCGCCGCCCTCGAAACGGCGGAAGCCGAACTCACCGAACTCACCGAGCGTGCGGCCGAAGTCCGCGCGCGCCGCAGGTCGCTCGAAACCGCCGCAGCCGAACGTCAGGCGACCATCGCAAAGCACAACGCCGAGCTTGCCAAGCTTCAGCGCGACGCCGATGCGGCTGCCGCAGCAGCCCCGGATTCGCTCAAGCTGGCGGCCATCACCGAGGAAGGCCAGACGCTCGCCCGCGAAATCTCGGTGATCGAGGCAACGACCCTCGAAGCCGAGGATAAAGTCGGCGATCTCGAAGAAATTGCGCGCGCCGAAGCCGCCGCCGCGCAGAAAGCCCGTATGGCGTTGTCGACGCTCGTCACAGAGCGAGAAACGCTCTCCAAGCTCGTCATGCCGGCGAGCGAGGACGGCCTGCCGCCGGTCGTGGACGCGTTGCGCGTCGCCCCAGGATACGAGGCCGCCGTCGTCGCAGCCCTCGGCGACGACCTCGACGCCCCGGCTGCCGAGGACGCGCCGGTGCGCTGGCGCCATATCGGCGCGCCGCCAGACGACGACTGGGCGCTGCCCGAGGAAGCCGAGCCGTTGAGCCTCCACGTCGGGGCGCCGCCGGAGCTTGCGCGCCGTCTCAACCAGATCGGCGTCGTCGCGGCGGAAACCGGCCATCGCCTGCAACCGCTGTTGAAGCCTGGTCAACGGCTCGTGAGCCGCGAAGGCGACCTTTGGCGGTGGGATGGATTTGCGGCAACCGCAGGCGGCATGACGCCCGCCGCCCAGCGCCTCGCGGAACGCAATCGTCTCGTTCTCATGTTGCAGCAGGAGGACGTGCTCCGTGCCGACGTGAAACGGCTCTCCGCCCTCGAAGAGGACGCCAGCAAAACGCACACCGCCGCCGTCGCCGAAGAGAAGCGGTTGCGCACGCTCTGGCGCGAGACGCAGACCAGGCTCGCGACGACTCGCGACGCGCTCGTGGCAATCGAGCGGCGCGCCCGCGAGACGGAAGCCCGCATGGCATCCATCGCGGAAGCGCGCGCACGCGCGCAGGCGGGCCGCGAGGAAGCGGAAGCGAGCCTCGCCGGGATCAAGGCCGAGTGGACGGCCCTCGACGACGCCGACGATCCCTCGGCGCGCCTTCCCGAAGTACAGGCCGCGACCCAGGAACGCCGCAACGCCCTCGCCGCCGCACAAAGCGACCTCGCCGCCCACGCCCGCGACCGCGCTGCGCGGAAGCAACGCGTCGAAGCCATCGCCGCGGACCGCGCCCGCTGGACCGCCCGCAGCAAAAGCGCGTCGGAGCAGATCGCAGCCCTCAACGAGCGGCTCGCCAAAACCAGGAACGACATCGGGCAGCTCGAAGAGATCATCCCCGCGCTCGACGACCGCAGGCAAAGCCTGCTGGGTGCGCTGACGGACGCTGAGAAAGCCCGCAATGCAGCCGCCGACGAACTGGCGCGTGCCGAAAACGCCCAGCGCACCGCCGCCCAAGCGCTGCGCGAGGCACAGTCGGCGGTGTCGGCTGCACGCGAGGCCCGCGCCCGCACCGAGACACGCCTCGAAGGCGCCCGCACGCGCCGCCAGGACGAGGCGCGTCGCATCCGCGAAGCGCTCGACGTCAATCCGGACGACTGCCTTGCGCTTGCCGGTCTCGCGCCCGAAACCGCGCTTCCCGCGCTCGCCGACGCCGACCGCACGCTCCAGCGCCTCAAGGCCGACCGCGAGCGCCTCGGCGGCGTCAATCTTCAGGCCGACGACGAGTTGACCGCCTTCCTTGAGCAGATGAGCACGATGGAGACGGAATATAACGACGTCGAGCAGGCCATCGCCAAGCTGCGCGGCGCCATCGGTCAGCTCAACCGCGAGGGCAAGAAACGCCTCGAAGAGGCGTTCGAGAGCGTGAACGGCCACTTCCAGCGGCTCTTCACCACGCTGTTCGGCGGCGGCGAGGCCAGGTTGCAGATGATAGAAGGCGACGACCCTCTGGAAGGCGGCCTCGAAATCATTGCGCGCCCGCCGGGCAAGAAGCCGGCGACGCTCTCGCTTCTTTCGGGCGGCGAGCAGACGTTGACCGCGCTCTCGCTCATTTTCGCGGTGTTCCTCACGAACCCCTCGCCGATCTGCGTGCTGGACGAGGTGGACGCCCCCCTCGACGACGCCAACGTGGACCGCTTCTGCACTCTGATGGAGAAGATGGCGGAGGAGACAGACACGCGCTTCCTCGTCATCACGCACCATCCGATGACCATGATGCGCATGAACCGCCTGTTCGGCGTCACCATGGCCGAGCGCGGCATCTCCCAGCTCGTCTCCGTCGACCTCGAAACCGCAAAATCCTTCCGCGAAGCGGTCTAAGCCGCCCCCTGTCATCCCGGAAAGGCGGAGCCTTATCCGGGACCCAGCGCAAGGGCCGTCGAAGACGCGATATATTGCGGTAGAAGTTTTCCCTGGGTCCCGGCTCTGCGTTGCGCTGCGCTCCACTTGGCCGGGATGACATAAAGCGCGCGCCACACACACCCACAACACCCGGCCCACAGGGCCTGGGAGCAAGGCGACCCGCGACGAGTCGCGCCCCCGCGGAGGGCCAGGACGGCGCCTTTTCGGCGCCGTCCGAACAGGCCCGTGAGCGAAATAGAGCCTGCGCCCATTCGCCGTACCTTGTCGCCCCCAGCGGAATGTGGCCATTGCTTGACACGGCTTGGGCTCCGGCTATGGTGCGCGCCGTTGGGAATCCGGCCGTTTCAGCCCACAGTTTGGCGGACAGGGGAAGCTCATGGCGTCTTCGGGGGAAAACGACGAACCGGGACGCGGTGAGATCTCGCCTGAGGACCGGGAGGCGTTTAAAAGGCGCGCTTCCGATCTGGGGACTCGGCTCGAAAAAGTTCGGGCGGAGACACGCGCTAAGCAGGGGCCGACGCCCGACGCGAAAAGCCGTGGCACGGCGCTCGGACAGGCGATGAAAATCGCCATCGAGCTCGTTGTCGGCATCGCGGTCGGCGGGTTCATCGGCAAGGTGCTGGACGACTGGCTCGGAACGGCGCCTTGGCTCATGATCGTGTTCGTCCTGGTCGGATTCGCAGCCGGCATGACGAATACGGTCCGCTCCGCTCGCCGGATGCAGGCGGACGCGCTGCGGAATAAAGACGGACGCTAGGGACGACACTCAAAGGGTGGAGAGAGACCAGTGGTGAACTTGGTGGTGGCAGGAGCCGCCGATCCGATGGCCCAGTTCGCGATCAAGCGGATCATCCCGCTTGAGCTGTTCGGCTACGACATTTCCTTCACGAATTCGTCTCTGTTCATGGTGCTGGCGCTGGTCCTGATTTCGGTCTACCTGATCGCCGCCATGAACTCCCGCGCCCTCGTGCCGGGCCGCATTCAATCCACGGCCGAAAGCACCTACGAATTCGTCGCCGGCATCGTCCGCGAGAACCTGGGCGAGGACGGCAAGGCGTTCTTCCCGTGGGTCTTCACGATCTTCATCTTCATTCTGACGCTGAACATGCTGGGCATGATCCCGGGTTCGTTCACGGTCACCAGCCACATCATCGTCACCTTCGCGCTTGCCGCCATGGTGTGGGTCGTCGCCACCATCGTCGGCTTCGTCCGCCACGGCACGCACTACCTCAAGCTGTTCGTGCCCGATGGCGTGCCGATCTGGCTGATGCCGCTGATCGTGCCCATCGAAATCGTATCCTACCTGATCCGCCCCATCAGCCTCTCGGTGCGTCTGTTCGCCAACATGATGGCAGGCCACACCATGCTGAAGGTGTTCGCGGGCTTCGCCGTCAGCCTGCCGTTCGTCGCCAAGGCTCTGCCGGTGGTTTTCACCGCCGCGTTCACGGGCCTCGAATTCCTGGTCTCGTTCCTCCAGGCCTTCATCTTCACCGTGCTGACCTGCATCTACCTCAACGACGCGGTCAACATGCACGAGCATTAGTCGAGCGCCCCGCATCGGATCTTCCGGAGCGGGGCACTTGAACGAGTTCGCAACCCTTACGAAACCTTTCAGAAAAACGGAGACGACCCATGGAAGCTGAAGCAGCAAAGTTCATTGGTGCCGGCCTCGCCTGCTTCGCCCTCATCGGCGCCGGCATCGGCATCGGCAACATCTTCGGCAACTACCTGTCGGGCGCCCTGCGCAACCCGTCGGCAGCGCCGGGCCAGTTCACCAACCTCCTCATCGGCTTCGCCCTCGCTGAAGCCACGGGCCTCTTCGGCCTCCTCATCGCTCTGATCATCCTGTTCGGCTGATCCTCTAGAGGCCGTGATCGGCTTCGGACGTATTCCGTCCGAAGCTTGATCCATCGGCCGCGCTAGAGACCTGGAGCACACTGACGAGAACGGTTGTGCTCTAGAGTGCTTCCGGAAAAGTGGGAACCGGTTTTCCGATAAGAAGCACGATAAAGCAAAAACCTAGAGCCGTTCCGCGATTCCGCTAATGCCGGAATGGCTCTAGGGCGGCAGGGCCAGGGCGCCGGCACACGTCGGCCGATTGGCCCTTTGCCACTTCATTGAGGAGAGTCTCCTATGCCTGCAGCGATGACCGCGCTCGTCGCAGCTGTGACCGACATCAGCACGGACGTTCGGGAAGCCTTCGACGCGACCAATACGAGTAGCGGCGGCCTTCCTCAGCTCCATTCGCCCGATTTCGCGCCACAGCTTTTCTGGCTCGTTCTGACGTTCGCAGCCCTCTACTGGATCATGTCGCGCATCGCGCTTCCGCGCATCGGCGAGGTGATCGAGGAGCGCCGCGACCGCATCCAGCGTGATCTGGCGGCGGCCGAGCGGCTGAAGGGCGAGACCGACAAGGCGCTCGAAACGTACGAGAAGGCTCTCGCGGACGCACGTGGCAGCGCCTCTGCCATCGCGCGTCAGACGCGTGACAATCTCGCCGCCGAAGTCGACAAGGAGCGCAAGTCGCTCGAAGACGGCTTGGCGCGCAAGCTGGCCAGGGCCGAGGAAGCCATTGCGGCGACCAAGACCAAGGCGCTTGAGAGCGTGAAAGACATCGCAGGCGAAGCCGCCTCCGACATCGTGAACGCGCTGACCAACCTCTCCCCGACCAAGGACGAGGTGAGCCAGGCGCTCGCTTCTCAGAGCGATAAGTGAGGTCCTGAATGCTCAATCCCGGATATCCCGATTTTTGGGTCCTCATCTCGTTCCTGCTGTTCGTGGGCTTTCTGGTGTACTACGGCGTGCCCGGACTGATCGGAAAGGCGCTCGATAAGCGCGCCGATACGATCCGCACCGAGCTCGACGAAGCCCGCCGCCTGCGTGACGAGGCCCAGGAACTCCTGGCCGACTATCAGCGCAAGGCGCGCGAAGCCGAGGACGAGGCGAAGTCGATCGTCGAGCAGGCCCGCCGCGAAGCGGAGATGCTGGCCTCCGAGACGAGGAAGCAGCTCGCCGAGCAGGTCGAGCGGCGCACGAAGGCGGCCGAGGACAAGATCGCCCGCGCCGAAGCGCAGGCCGTGGCCGACGTTCGCGCTGCTGCAGTCGATCTGGCCGTCACCGCCTCCGAGCGCATCCTCAAGGCGAAGATCTCGGGCGACGCGGGGGCTTCCCTCACGGACAACGCGATCCGCGACCTCAAGGCCAAGCTCAACTGAGCCGATCCACCCGGCCGCGAGGCAAACACAACGTTGAAAGCCGGGCTTCGACGCCCGGCTTTTCTTTTGCGCGGATCACCGCGCCGAAATACGAATGCGGCATCCCATCGCCGATTTTGGAAACGGAAACGTCATGTCCGACACCATCGCTTGGCTGGATCCCTGGTACCCCATCGTTGATGAGGTCGTGCGCCATGGGGTCGAGCGCCAGCTCATGCTCGAAATCCCCCAAAGCCACATCCTCGCGCGTGAAAGCGTCCGCCTGATCGCGCGACGCGGCGACACCGACGACGCGCTGTTCGCGTTGACGGAAGGCCGCGTCGCCGAGGTCCACATGACATGGCGCAGATCGCCCGAAACCGAGCCGCACTGGCCCGCCACCGCAATCTTTTCTTCGCTCGCCGAATGGGCAGCGGAAAGCATGATCCCGCTTCACCACGAGCTGTCGAACCTGCGCTGACCGCGCGATGGAGCGCGGCTCCGAGGCGGGCCGGAACCGAGATCTTTGGCGCGGGATCGGTTCGACAGGTCCCGTCGTTATCCCGCGTTCGGCGTGTTGCGGTCGAAGCCGACGTAGACCTCGAACTCACCCGCACGCGCGCCCGGCGGTACGTCGAAGGTCACGGTCCGCACGGCCGAGAAGTATCCGATCGGGTTCTCGACCGCGACCGAGGCATCCACGCGAAGCTGATCCGTTGCGATCCGCTCGCGTTTGGCATCCGCCACGAACACGTTGATCGGCAGCGAGATCGGCCCGGACTGTCCGCGCGGCCCGAGCAGGATGCGGCCCGAGAAACCATAGCGCACGGTCACCTGCGTCCCGTTGATATGGCACTCGCGCGCGGTCTTGGTGATCTCGCCGCGGTGCATGATTGCAAGCCCGTCGCCCACGCGGCCGGGCTCGTAAATCGTAAGATGGCTATCGCGCGGCCAGGTGACGAAGCGCGGACAACCGGGTTGCGTATCGTTGCCGGCCAGCGTCAGCTCGGCATTCCCGCCCGCCTTGGCCGCCGCGATGAGATCCTGCTCGGTGACGCCCGTAGGCTCCGCGCTGGCCGAACCGCCGCCCAGAATGCTGCTGCCGAGCCCGGACGTGACCGAACTCATCCCGCAGCCCGCAAGCGCCAGCGCGGCCGCAAAGGCAACGACGCCCCCTGCCGCTCTGCCGCAGCCGGTCATGACGGATTGCGCCATACCGTTCCGATCCGCATAATCCCCCAGACTCGCTTGAGCGTCGGACGGAAACCGTGAGCCCGCCGCGCCGTTGTGTGAAGTGGACGCCCGCCTCAAGCTTTATCACCCCTATCTCGAACCACAAAGCGGCGCCGCCGTCTTAACCGAGACCAGCCGAGGACAAATCCCCATGCCCTCTTCCCGCGTCGATCACGACACCACGAGGCGCCCGGCCCTGACCGTGCTTCTCGCGGCTCCGCGCGGGTTCTGCGCGGGCGTCGATCGGGCCATCCAGATCGTAGAACTGGCCTTAGCGAGGTTTGGTGCGCCGGTCTACGTCCGCCACGAGATTGTCCATAACCGATATGTGGTTGAATCCCTGAAGGCCAAAGGCGCCGTTTTTGTGGAGGAACTGGACGAGATTCCCGACACCGATCAGCCTGTGATCTTTTCGGCACATGGCGTCCCGAAGTCCGTGCCCAATGCCGCCAAAATGCGTAACCTTTTTGCCATCGACGCCACCTGCCCGCTGGTCTTCAAGGTCCACATGGAGGCGGGCCGGCACTACACCGAAGGCCGCGAGATCGTGCTGATCGGCCATGCCGGCCACCCGGAGGTGGAAGGCACCACGGGCCAGCTCCCGGAAGGCACCGTCAAGCTTGTCGAGAACACCGCCGACGCTGAAGCGTTCACGCCCGGAGATCCGGCGCGCCTCGCCTACGTCACGCAGACCACACTCTCTGTGGACGATACCGCAAGCATCGTCGCCATCCTGAAGCGCCGCTTCCCCGAGATCGTCGGCCCCACGAAAGAGGACATCTGCTACGCCACGACGAACCGGCAAGCCGCCGTCAAGGCTATTGCCGGAAAGGTCGGGCTGACGCTGGTCGTCGGCGCGCCGAACTCGTCGAACTCGCTGCGGCTTGTCGAGGTGGCCGAGCGGGCGGGCTGCCCGAAAGGCGTGCTGATCGAACGCGCCGAAGATATCCCCTGGCCACTCTTCGAAGGCATCTCGGCCGTCGGCGTGACGGCCGGCGCATCGGCACCCGAAAAACTTGTCGAAGAGGTCATAGAGGCGATCCGCGAGCGTTTCATGCTCACGATCGAGCAAGTCACCACCGCTCAGGAAAGCATCGCCTTCAACGTGCCGCGCGCACTGCGCGAACCTGCCAACGCATGACCCGATTGCGTGATCCGCACCAACCGCCGCTGAAAAGATAAAGACCCATGGCCGTTTATACGGAAGTGACGGACGACGACCTGGCACACCTGATCGCCGAGTATGGCTTGGGCGAACTGATGTCCTACAAGGGCATTGCCGAAGGCGTCGAGAACACCAACTACATGGTGCACACGAGTAAAGGGACCTTCATCCTGACGCTCTACGAGCGCCGCGTGAACACAGCCGATCTGCCCTATTTCATGGGCCTCCTGGAGCACCTCAACAAAGAGGGCGTCTCCTGTCCGCTCCCGGTCCGCAACCGTAACGGCGAGGTGCTGACGGAAATCTCGGGGCGAACCGCGGCCATCGTGACATTTCTCGAAGGCGTCTGGGTCCGCCGCCCGAAGACCGTTCACTGCCACGCTGTCGGCCGCGCGCTTGCGGAGCTTCACCTTGCGGGCAAGAGCTTTCCCATGTGCCGGTCCAATGCGCTCGGCCTCGCGGGATGGCACGACATCAACGAACGGCTCGGCGCAAAAGCCGACGAAATCGCCCCTGGCCTCGCCACGCTCATCAACTACGAACTGGCCTATCTCGACCGCGCCTGGCCAAAGACATTGCCGACAGGCGTCATCCACGCCGACCTCTTCCCCGACAACGTCTTCTTCATCGGCGAGAAGCTATCGGGCTTGATCGACTTCTACTTCGCCTGCAACGACGCCTCGGCCTACGATCTCGCCATTGCGCTCAACGCCTGGTGCTTCGAGACGGATTGCGCGTTCAACGCCACCAAGGCGCGCGCGCTCGTGACCGGCTATCAAAGCCTGCGCCCGCTCACCGCCGCCGAGCGGCTCGCGTTCCCCGTGCTCGCGCGCGGCGCCGCGCTGCGGTTTCTGCTCACGCGCGCGCTCGATTGGCTTCACACCGACCGCAACGCGCTCGTCAAGCCGCACGACCCGATCGCCTACGTGCGCCGCCTGCGCTTCCACCAGGAAGTGACCTCGCCCGGCGAATACGGCCTGGAGCCTGCGGCATGAGCAAAACGCCAGCTCCGATCGAGATCTATACCGATGGCGCGTGCTCGGGAAATCCCGGCCCCGGTGGCTGGGGCGCGATCCTGATCTGGGGCGACCATCGCAAGGAAATAAAAGGCGGCGAAGCCGAAACCACCAACAACCGCATGGAGCTGATGGCCGCCATTTCCGCACTCGAAGCTCTGAAGAAGGGCGTCGAGGCGGACCTCTACACCGATAGCGCCTATGTGCGGAACGGCATCACAAGCTGGATCCACGGCTGGAAGCGGAACGGCTGGCGCACGGCGGACAAGAAGCCGGTCAAGAACATGGAACTGTGGCAGCGCCTCGACGAAGCGCTGAAGCGCCATCGCATCACATGGCACTGGATCAAGGGCCACGCCGGCCATCCCGAAAACGAGCGCGCCGACGAACTCGCGCGCGAAGGCATGGCCGAATTCAAGATCCTGCGCACGCCCAATTAAAGAAAACGGCCCGAAGGGCCCGGCAGCGTCTTGCAAGCCAAGCTCCACTTGGACGCGACCCGCGGGTCATGGCGGAGCCATGCAGACAAAAGAGCGGCGAAGCCATGCTCCGCATGGACTGCCGCGGCCATCCAAATACCACCACATCTATTGAGCGAAGCTTCCAGCAGCTTGCGTACGAAAAAAAAGACGAAAGCCGCCCGCCGGGGTCGGCGGACGGCCTTCGTAGCATCGGGGGTGCGCGGAGGCGATTAGCCTACGCGGAACACGGCGCCGGCCACCGAGCGGGCGCGCGTGCGGACCTTGCCGCCATCGTTGCCGGAGCGAACCAGCCACTTGCCATTGGAAGCGCGGCCGACGATCTCGCCGACGTGCCCGCGCCAGACGACCACGGCGCCGACCTGCGGCCCACCGGCCGGACGGCCCCACTTGCTCCAGTTCCACGCCACGTTGAGGTGCGCGCCGCCGCCACGCTGCGTGCGCATCCACCAGCCGCACCAGCGGCCAGGACGCGGGCCTGCGTTGTACGGGCCGCGCGACGGGTTGTGATAGGACGTCTCTTGGCTGCGCGCCTGACGGAGGCGAGCAGCACGGCCACGCGAAGCACCACGCTCGCGCGTCGCACCACGGCGCTCGGCCCGGTCGCCGCGAGACTGGGCGACGGACGAAGACGGCTGAACGAACGGATTCCACTCATAGGCAGCATCGCGAGACGGACGTGCGTCAGCGGACGTCGCACCGGCCCACGCGAACAATGCGGCCAGAACGGCGAAGGCGTATTTTGTCATCTCTAGGTCCCCTATTTACTACGTACTTATGCGTACTGAACGGGGTCGCCTTCGCATGAGTATTTGGCGAAAACAAGAAAACGCTTCCGACGCGCGGCAATATGTCCACGCGCACGCAATCAGCATGAGCGAAGCGCACTCAAGTCATTACAAAGTATAGATTTCTGGAAATACTTAGAGCGCCGCGAGCAGCTTTTCCGCCGTCGCTTTGCTGTGTTCGGGCGGACTGTCTTCGACAGCGAGATACTTCACAGCACCATCCTCGACGATCATCGCATACCGCTTGGAGCGAACTCCGAGGCCAAACGGTCCGAGATCGACGTCTAACCCCAATGCCTTAGCGAAAGTCGCGCTTCCGTCTGCCAGCATAGTAATCAGACCGTTAACCCCATGAGCATTTGCCCACGCATCGAGTACGAAAACGTCGTTGACGGCGGTACACGCCACCATATCCACGCCCTTTGCCTTGAGCTGAGCGGCGTGCCCGATGAAGCCCGGAAGGTGATGCTCGCTGCACGTCGGCGTAAAGGCACCCGGCACCGCAAAGAGGGCAACCCGCTTACCCGCGAACACGTCGCTGGCCGAAACCTGCTTCGGCCCGCCGTCCATGACCGTGAACGTCGCCTCGGGCAGCTTGTCGCCCACCGTAATGCTCATGGATCGTCTCCCTGAATTTCAGTTTTGGCTCTCAAGTCCACGGGGCTACTCGACGAGAAACGTTCCGACGGACGCACCCGTTTCGCTCACCATCGTCACCGTGATCGCTTTTCCTTCGAGCGCTGCGACGTCCACGTCCGCGTCGAGCGCGGCTTCGAACACGAGCGTGCCGTCGGCCTTCGTGGTCTTCAATGCCGGAAGCGGCAGATAGAGACTGCCGGGCGCTTCCAGAAACACGTCCGCCCCAGCGGATCCACCTGGGAAACGCGCCTCGATGGTGATCTTCGGAGACGCCCCGCCGAGGATACCGGCAGCCGAAACGAGCTGAGGATCGAGCGGCCTGAGTTTGTCCTGCGCGCGGGGAACCGCCTCAAGCGCGGAAAGCCCAGCCAACGCCGCCGCATCCGCTTCTCCCGCCCCGACCTCGACCGAAAGCGCGGCATCGACGGGCACACACACGTCCTTGCAGATGCCGTAGTGGAAATCGAGGGCGAGCGAGATCGGCTCGTTCTGCCGTTCGGGCGTCACCACCACGGGCAGCACGAGACCGCCTTCATAACCGATCGTGTTTCCGGACCTGTCCGTGAAACGCCGGGGCGCAGGGTAGAGCACCTCGGCATGCGCGAGATTGGCGGACTTCGACCAATCGAAAGCAGGCGGCAACCCCCCGGCATCGCCGGGTGTGCGCCAGTACGTTTTCCAGCCGGGTTCGAGCAGGATCTCGACGAAGGCGAGCCGCTTCCCATCCTCGACGAGGGTCGCGCGATCCGCGTCCACACTGCCGCCACTCACGAGGCGCACCTGAGCCTTGGGCCCGGCAGCCCAGGGAGACGCCGCAGCAAAAGCGTATCCGAGCCCGCTTGAAGCCACGGCGATCAGCGCAAATATGCCCCCAAGGGCAGAACGAAAAGCGAGAGTTGTTCGACGCATCATGAAGGATCGACCTTCCTTGGCACGCTGGCTTGTCCCCTCATCTAACACAATCGACGCAAAATTTGCGGCAGTCCCGGAATTTTGGGCGTCAGGGCCTGCGAACGACAAGCCCCCCTTCCCATGCGCGGCTTCGGGAGGATAATCTTTCGCCATGATGAGAACGAGGCGCAAAAAGCGAAACGACACATTTCTCAAGGGACAGTTGCTCGTCGCAATGCCCCTGATGACCGACCGGCGGTTCGCCCGTTCGGTGATCTACATGTGTGCCCACTCCGATGAAGGCGCAATGGGGCTTATCGTCAACCATCGCGCCGATCACATCAGCTTCCCCGACCTGCTTGAGCGGCTTGGCATCGTCACGCACGAGACCGAGGACGGCATCTCGAACGACATCTTCGACCGCCAGGTTCACGTCGGAGGTCCGGTCGAAACAGGGCGCGGGTTCGTACTCCATTCGGCGGACTATCACGCCAACGACTCCACACTACCCATCGACCGCGAAATCAGCCTCACAGCGTCGGTCGACATTCTGAAAGCGATCGCGACCGGGGAAGGCCCGTCTCACGCCATGCTGGCGCTCGGCTATGCGGGCTGGTCGGCAGGTCAGCTTGAAAGCGAGATCCAGGCCAACGGGTGGCTACACTGCCCGGCCGATCTCGGCCTTCTCTTCGACTCCGACTTGGAGGGTAAATATACGCGCGCGCTCGCCAAAATCGGCGTCGATCCCTCACACCTGGTGAGCGACGCAGGCCACGCCTGATCGTCCGGCATTTCGAAAAAACCGAAGGCGCTTCACGCTCACGCCGCGTCTCTATTTCCGCGCGACGCCCGCAAGCCTTGCCAAGCTCTCAGCGATTGCCGGCGGCAGGTTCGAGAAGTCGGGCTCCGCACGACCGGACTTCGCCGCAACCGCCGGACCCTGAATAGTCGGCTTCTTAGGTGGCGGCTGGCGCGGCGGCACGGCGTGCGCGGCCGCAGGGGGCGGGAGCGGCGGAGCGGCCGCCATCGGAGATGGCGTCGGCGGAGGAACAGGCGGCGGCGACGGCTGGACAAGGATAGGCCGCGTCGTGGCCAGATCCGAAACCGGCATCGGCGGCGGAGAGGAAGGCGCAGATTGGGCCACGGGCTTCGCCCCGCCCGCGAAAGGCATCGGCGGCGGAGGCGCGGAAACGGGTGGCGGCAAATCCTTGAGGCGCGTCGGCGGCACATCCGACCGCCGCGTCGGAGGCGGCGCATCCGCGCCGTTGCCGGTCTGTGGCGCACGCGCGGCCATCGGCGGCGCGTTGGAAGGCGGACGGCTCCCCACCTCCGGTGCAGCCCTCTGAGGCACATCGGGCAGCACGTCGACGAGGCGGGTCTTAGCCGGTTGCAGCGGCACGGGCAGCGGCGGAGGCGCAGCGGCGAAAGCACCCGGCCCGGAACCCGATTGAGGAGCATGCGAAGGCGCGGGCGGCGGCGGACCGGGCGGCATCATCTTGGTGGCCGCCACGTTTGGCGGCGGCACGTCGGCAGGTTTCGATTGTCCGCGATCGCCGGCCGGGCGTCCCCGCCGCGAGAGCGGAATGGTTGGCGTCAAGCCATCGTCCCTCAGACGAACAGGCTGCGACAGGCCTGGTCCCGAAGGGGCCTTTCCATGCGCCACGCCCCCGGCAGCAAGAGGCGGAACGGCGCTCGCCGTCGCAACGGCCGGCAGCGCGCCCGCTCCCGGCGGCGGCTGCATCGCGCCGTTGTTGCCATTGGCTTTGGCCGGCGAAGCAGCCGCAACCGTTGCTTGCGCGCCGTTCCCTGCGGCCGGCTGCTGGGGCTGCACCTTTGCGGCCTCCGGCTTGCGCGGCGCCTGCGCACCCTGCTGCTGCTGCGGCTTGCCCTGGCGCCGCTTCTTCGCTTTCGGACGGAACACGCCAACCGGCTTGTGCTTGTTCTCGGAGACCCTGACCGACGCGAGCAGCTTGACGACATCGCCTTCCGGAATGGCATCGCCGCAATAGGCGCCCTGCGCATACTCGCAACCGATGCCTCTGAGGAAGCTCACTTCCGTATCGTTCTCGACGCCCTTCGCGAGCACCTTCTTGCCGAGTTCATGCGCCAGCGCCACCATCGAACGTACGAGCGCGCTGTCGTTGCCGCCCTTGACGCTGCCGGCCTCCATGAGCGCCTGATCGATCTTCACGGTGTCGAAGGGCAGCCGTTCGAGATAAGGCAGCGACGAATAGCCCGTGCCGAACTCGTCGAGCACGATCTCCGCGCCCGCGCCCCGCAGCCACTCCAGCACTTCCGTCGACTGCTCGGGATTTTCGAGCGCGATCTGCTCCGTCACTTCGAGACGGATCGAGCCCTTCGGCACCACGGTTCGGCCGAGGATATGGCGGATCTCCTGGATCACGTCCTGCCGGAAAAGATGCCGGCACGAAACGTTCACGCTCACGAACAGCGGCGCATCGGTGCGCAGCAGCTCTTTCTGCCACACAACCACGTCGCGCGCCGCCCGGAGAAGGATGTAAGCGCCGATCTTGGCGACGATATCGCTATCCTCGATGGCCGAGGCGTGCTGCACGGGATCGATGGTGCCGAGCTTGGGGTGATCCCACCGCACGACGGCCTCGAAGCCGGCAAGCTCCTCCGTCGAGAGATAGACGATCGGAAGATAGGCGACGCGAAGCTGATTCTTGTCGAGCACGCGGCGAAGATCCACTTCGAGCGCGTGCCGGTCGTCCTGATCGCCTTGCATTTCGGGCGTGAACACCTCGATGCGGTCTGCCCCGGCGCGCTTTGCTCGGAACATCGCGATCTCGGCCTTCTTGAGCAGATCGTGGTGGCTCGTTTCCTCGCCGTCGAAGACCGCGATCCCGATCGAGCCCGTGAGCACGACCTCCTGCCCGGCGATCTTGATCGGCGACCTGAGCGAACGACGAATGCGCTCCGCGTGTTGTGCAAGCTCGGCCACCGGCTGGTCCGCGAGCAGCAATAGCGAGAAGCGTCCGCCAGCGACACGCCCCAGCGTATCGTTGGGGCCGATATGCCGTTGCAGCCGCCGCGCGATGGTGAGCAGAAGGCTGTCCGCGAGCACAAGCCCCAGCGAGGAGTTGACGTGCGTGAACTTGTCGATGTCGATCACGAGCACGGTCGGCCGGATCTGCGCCTCCGACTTGGCACGCCGCATCGCGACTTCGAGCCGGTCGAGTAGAAGCTCGCGGTTGGGCAGCCCCGTCAGACTGTCGTGAACCGCGTCGTGCAGCAAACGCTCGTGCGCGCGCTTGCTGTCGGTGACATCGCGCAAGAGACCGATGCACTTGAAAGCGCGCGGGTCCGTCCCCGGCACGCCGGCCGCTTCCAGTTCGAACCAGCGATAGTTGTTGTCCGCCTGGCGAATGCGGAAGTCGCAACAGATCTTGCCGTCGCGCCGCTCCTGCACCGTGAACAATGCAAGCCGGAAACGTTCGCGGTCGGCCGGATGAACATGCCGGGTGAAATCGTCGGTCCGCGTCGAAAGCTCGCCCGGTGAAAGCCCGAGCAGGCTTTCCACCGCGGGGCTCACCTTCACTTCGTCGCGCCGCGCATTCCATTCCCACACGGCAGCCCCCGACGCATCGACCGCGATCGATCGCGCCTGAAGCTCTGAGGGCGCCGCCCCGTACATCGGCTCGGCCGAGCGGAACGCGAACTGCGTGACGGTGAAACCGATGAGAAGCAGGACCAGGACCAGTCCCGACACCAGCCCGAACCCGACCATGTCGCCGGAAAGCTGTCCCGTGAGCGCCACCGCCGCGCCGAAGATCCAGACCAGGAAGAGAATCCAGGTGGGAACGATGGAGAGCGCGCGATCCTGGCCGCGCAACGCAAGGAACAGAATGAGCCCCGCACCGACCGCACCGATGAACGCGAACGAAAGCCGCGCAAACGTCGCAGCCAACCTCGGATCGATGATCGCGACCGCGATGAGCGAGAACTGCGCGACGAGCCAGACCGTAATCAACATCCGGACGAGGCCGTGCCACAGCGCAAGCCTGAGGAAGACGTGCAGGAACACGACGAGGCTCGCCGCCAACGCGGCTTCCGTCGCGGCTCGATAGACGGCGTTCGCCTCCGGCTTCAGCAGGAATAGCTTATGGAAGAAGCCGAAATGGACCGAGAGATAGGCAAGCGTGCACCACGCGACCAGCGCCGACGCCGGGAAGATCAGCTTGTGATTGGCCGCGAAGATGGACGTGAGGAAGATCGCCATCAGGCCGGTGACGCCGAGCATCACGCCGTTGAAGAGCTGCCGGTTCGACAGCGTCGTTTCGTAATTGAGCGGCCGCCAGAGATAGAGCCGCGCAAACCGCTCGGTGCTCATTTCCGCGACGTAGGTGATCGTCTGTCCGGGATCGAGCGCAATGCGGAAAATGTCGGCTCGGTCGCTCTCGATCCGCTCCGGCACGAAGCCCATGGAGGGCGTCACGGCTTCGATACGCCGCGCGTCCAGATCCGGCCACACGATCCCCGAGCCGATGAGAGAATAACGCTCCGCCGTCAGCCAGCGCACCACCGGCCTGTCGGTCGGATTGGTCAACGCGAACACGATCCAGTTGGGGTTGGTGCCGGACGTCGTGGCCGAAACCGACATACGCCCCGCGATGCCATCCGCGCCGGCGGCCGTCTCGACCTGGAGCGTGTCGCCCCGGCCTTCGTACAGCTCCCCGAGCGTCGTGATCTCGATGCGCCCCTGGTCGGGCACGATCTCGATGGCGCTGAGCGCCAGCGCCGCGCCCGGAGCCGCAAGAAGGGCCATCACGGCCAAAGCGACGAGCGGCAGGATCCGAGGGGCAATCCCCGCGAGCCGCGTCCACCGCCCGGTCGGCTTTGGCCACCCCTTCAAACCCGGACCTCCCGCGTCATCCAATCCTCGGCCAGCATGGCGAACATCAGGTGATCCTGCCACACGCCGTTGATCTTGAGATAACGCCGCGCAAGTCCCTCCTCGATAAATCCGACACTGCGCAGCACGCGGATCGACGCATCGTTAGTGGGCTGCACGGCAGCTTCCACCCGGTGCAGCCGCAAAGTCTCGAACGCATGAGGAAGCGCCGTGCGAACGGCAGCCGACATAAATCCCTGCCCGGCAAACGGAAGCCCCATCCAGTAGCCCAGCATGGCGGATTGCGTAACGCCGCGCCGGACATTGGAAAGCGTCACGCCGCCGATCAGACGGTCGCTTTCCGACTGGAACAGGAGAAACGCGTAGCCGAGATCGTCCCGCGCTTCCCGCTGATAGAACTTGAGCCGCCGCCGATAGGCACTTTTCGTGAGATCGTCGCGGGGCCACGCCGGCTCCCACGGCGTCAGATGCGCGCGGCTCAACGTGCGCAACTCAGCCCACGGACCGTAATCGCTGCTCTGAGGCGGACGCAACCAGACGCCCCGGCCCTGAAGGACCGTCCATTCCGACGGATGCCCGGCTCTCAGGAATGCCATCAGGCCCTCCTCGCCTCCAGCCCAACCGATCCTTGCGTCAGCCGCGCCTGAGCCTCGGACGCAAGACGCTGCGATGCCTTACCGGCACCCACGACGGCCACCGAAGGCCGGCTCTTCAACAGACGCTGCGCGAACGCGCCGACATCCTCCACGCTGACCGCGTTGACCTTGGCCGTCAGCTCCTCGCTCTCGATCACCCGGCCGTGCACCAGCATGTGTCGCGCCATTTGCTCCGCCCGAGCGGAAGATGATTCGAGACTCATTAGCAGCCCGGCCTTGAGCTGAGCTTTCGCCCGGTTCAGCTCCGCAACCGTCGGCCCGTTGCGGGCCACGTCTTCGAGCGCGGCGCCGGTCACGTCGATGAGATTGCCCATAAGCTCCGTCCCGGTCGCTGCGTGCACCGCAAAGAGGCCGGTATCGCCGAGGCCCCACGCGGAAGAATAGATCGAGTAACAGAGGCCGCGCTTTTCGCGCGCCTCCTGAAACAGGCGGGACGACATCCCCCCTCCGAAAAGGCCGGAGAAAACCTGAGCCGTGAAATAGGCCTCGGAACGGTAGGATGGACCCTCGTACGCAAGCACGAGATGGCTTTGTTCGAAACGCTTCTGATGCCAGCGGACGCCCCCCTCATAGAGCGCCCGCTGCTCCTCGGCGGCTCCTGCCGAAGTGAGCCCGCCGAATAGGGCCGCAGCGTGGCGGACGAAGGCGTCGTGACGAACGGCCCCCGCAGCCGCCAACACCATTTTGCTCGGCTGGTAATGCGACCGTAGAAAGTGACTGAGATCGGACGGCGCGAACCCGCGCACGTTGGCCGCCGGACCCAGGATCGGGCGCCCAATGGCCTGATCCGGATACGCTACCTCGTTCACCAACTCGAACGCGATATCGTCCGGGCTGTCCTGCGTCGCTGCGATCTCCTGCAGGATCACGCCGCGCTCCCGCTCCATCTCGTCGGGCGCAAAACTCGAATTGAGCAGAATGTCCGCCAGGAGATCGAGCGCGAGCCCTTCGTCGCCCTTGAGCACACGCGCATAATAGGCCGTGGTTTCGAGGCCCGTCGCGGCGTTGAGTTCGCCGCCGACGGATTCGATCTCCTCCGCGATGGCCTGCGCCGAACGCGACGCCGTCCCCTTGAACGACATGTGTTCGAGGAAATGCGAAATTCCGTTTTCGGCGAGCGTTTCGTGACGCGCGCCGACGCCGACCCAAACCCCGAGAGACGTCGTTTCGAGATGCGGCATGGTCTCCGTAATGACGATGAGACCGTTCGCAAGCCGCGAGATCTCGTGCCCCATGCTCATGACACCCCCTCGGGCGCGGCGCGCGCGGCCTCGGCTACGAAACGCTTCACCTCCACGACGTCGTTCGCGAGCACGGGGAAGCGCTCCGGATCGGTCAGAAGCGAGGACAGCCGCTGCGGCAAACCGGGCCGTTCGCCCATGATGCGCTCCATCGCGTCGGGGAACTTCGCAGGATGCGCCGTCGAGAGCACGATGCCGGGCACCTCGGATTGCGCCTCCGTGCGTTCGAGCGCCACGAGACCACACGCCGTGTGAGGATCGAGCAGATAGCCGCTCCCCGCCTTCGTGCGCCGGATCGCATCCGCGACATCGGCTTCGCTCGCAGCCCCAGCGTCGAACGTCTCGCGGAACGGCACGGCGCACGGGCCAAGCTCGAAACGGCCGCCCTGCTGAAGCGCGCCCATCACGCCGCGAATGTAGCCCGCATCGCGGCCGGAGGCCTCGAACAGGAACCGCTCGAAGTTTGACGAAATCTGAATATCCATGGAGGGCGACGTCGTCTCGACCACGCCCTGCATTTCATAGACGCCCGTCGCGTGCGCGCGCGGCAGAATATCGTTCTCGTTGGATGCAATCGTGAGGCGTTCGATGGGAAGTCCCATGCGCTTTGCAACCCACCCGGCGAGGATGTCGCCGAAGTTGCCTGTTGGCACGGCAAAGCTCACCGCCCGATGCGGCGCGCCGAGCGCGACGCCCGCGACGAAGTAATAGGTCACCTGCGCAACGATTCGCGCCCAATTGATCGAATTGACGCCCGCAAGGTTGATGCTGTCGCGGAAGGCGAGGTCGTTGAACAGCGCCTTCACCAGCGCCTGGCAATCGTCGAACGTGCCCTCGATCGCAACCGCGTGCACGTTGGCGTCGGTCGGCGTCGTCATCATGCGCCGCTGCACGTCCGACACCCGCCCCTCGGGGAACAGGATCACAACGTCGACGCGCTCCGATCCGCGGAACGCTTCGATCGCAGCTCCGCCCGTATCGCCGGACGTCGCGCCCACGATGACGGCGCGCTGGTTGCGCCCCGCAAGCGCATGATCCATCAGCCGCGCGAGCATCTGCATCGCCACGTCCTTGAAGGCGAGCGTCGGCCCGTGGAAGAGTTCGAGCACCCAGCGGTTGCGGTCGATCTGCACGAGCGGCGTCACGGCCGGATGTCCGAAGCGCCCGTAGGCATCGCGGGCCATCGCCAGCAGAGCATCCTCGCTCACCGAGCTTCGCGCGAAACAACCGATCACATGCGCGGCAACCTCGGCGAACGGCTTGCCTGCGAACGCGGCAATCGTCTCGGGCGGAATAACCGGCCAGACCTCGGGGACATAGAGCCCGCCGTCCCGGGCGAGCCCGCGCAGAAGAACGTCCTCGAAAGTGAGCGAGGCCGCTTCGCCCCGGGTAGAGATGTAGGTCACAGGCCGCAGGCTTTCTTGAAAGAATGGAGGTCCGGGACGGCGATCTTCGCCCACCGCAAACGGAGCATCGAGGGGCCTCGGAAAGCCCCTTCGCGCTTCAATTCAAAGCTGAATCTAAAGGTCGCCCTGCCCCGGATCAAGCTCAGGCGCTGTCCCCTCGCCGGCCACGGAGCCGCGTCCAGACGAAAGCGCCGAACACCACGAGCAGCGTCCCGGCCAGCCCGTACCAGGTGAGCGCATATTCCAGGTGCCGGTTGGGGATATCGAGCCGGGTCGCGCCCCCTTGGGCCATCCGCCGGGATTGGCAGGCTCCGCCGTGGCATCGACGAAAAACGGCATCATACGGGTCCAGGCGCCTTCGATGCCCATCGAGGCGATCATGCCCGCCAGATCCCGCCAGTGCCAGACGTTCTTGGCCGGATCCCGATCCGGCTCGAACGAGCCTTGGACCCCAGGCGCCCGCACGAGACCCTTAACCGTCACCGTGCCTGTGATCTGCCCATCCGGCCGCGTCGCCGGGTCCTTGAGCACGTCGGGCACAAACCCCCGGTTAACGAACAGGATCCGCCCACCGCCAGTCTCAAGGGGCGTGTAGATGTGCCAGCCCATCTGCCCGTGATCGGTCGCGAACAGGTGCCGCTCGTGCTCGTGCAGGAAGCGGCCGCTGACGGTCACCGGGCGGTATTCTTCCTTACGAAGGTCCTTCCAAGCGTCGGCGGGCTCTTCCAGCGCCACGGGCTCTTTCTTGAGGCCGCTCTCGATGGCAGCCACAAGACCTTCCTTCCAGTGCAGCCGCTCCATTTGCCAGTTGCCCAAAGCCACCATGATCGAGAACGCAACGAGCGTCGCAAGCGCGGCGGGGACGAGCCCGCGGATTCTTGCGCCGTTACCGGCCTTGTTCTCAGCCATTTGTCTCAATCCTTCGCCAGCCGGCCCTCTTCGGCCTTATTGGTCCAAATCAGCGCGATCAGCGTCGCCTTGAGGAAACGGAGCAGCACGAACGCAAAAAGTGGCGTCAACACGCCCCACAGCAGGACGTGAACCCAGACGGGCGGCTCGTAGCGGAATTCCACGAACAGCGCGAGACCCAACACGACGAAGCCGAGGATCAGGATCGCGAACACCGCCGGACCGTCTCCCGTATCGATAAACGTATAATCGAGTTTGCAGCTCTCGCAGCGAGACCGCAGCATCAGCCCGTTTCGAAACAGCGGCCCGGTCCCGCAGCGGGGGCAACGCGCGAGCAGCCCTGAAAAAAGCGGAGATACGCCCCCGCGGGCCGTCTCGTCGTGCGTCGTCTTCGCGCTCTGCATGATGCGGCCTCTCTGCTTTTCCCGATCACTCTATCAAACGAAGAAGGGGCCGAGTCACGAGACCCGGCCCCTGCTTCAATTCGACCATGCGATCGTTAGTGAGCGCCCGGGTTCGGACCCGCACCCCAGACGTAGATCGCGACGAACAGGAACAGCCAGACCACGTCGACGAAGTGCCAGTACCACGCGGCGGCTTCGAAGCCGAAGTGCTGCTTCGGCGTGAAGTGGCCCTTCATCGCGCGGAGCAGACACACCAGGAGGAAGATGGTGCCGATGATCACGTGCGCGCCGTGGAAGCCGGTGGCCATGAAGAACGCCGCACCATACGCGTGCCCGGCGAAGCTGAACGCCGCATGCGTGTACTCGTAAGCCTGCATGGCCGTGAAGATGACGCCGAGAAGGACCGTGAGGAAGAGACCGAGCACAAGGCCACGACGGTCGTCCTTGAGCAGCGCGTGATGCGCCCAGGTCACCGTGACGCCCGACGTCAGCAGGATGAGCGTGTTGATGAAGGGAAGCGTCCAGGGGTCGAACGTGGCCTTGAAGAAACCTTCGGCCGGCATGCCGGTGGCCGGAACGACCGCCTCGGTCATCTCGACCGGCACCGGGGGCCACTGGCCGCCGAACACCTCGTTCCGCTGCACCAGGCCGATGGCCTGCTGCATGTTCTCGATCTGCTCAAGCCCGGAGGGGAACAGGGAGAAGTCGAAGTAGGCCCAGAACCAGGCCACGAAGAACATCACCTCCGAAGCGATGAAGAGAATGATGCCGTAACGCAGATGAAGCTGCACGACCGGCGTATGATCGCCCCGATGCGCCTCGATGACGACGTCGCGCCACCACAGATAGGCGACGGCGATGAGCGCGGCCGCGCCAACCGCGAACACCCACGGTCCTTGCAGGCCAAACAAGCCCTCGCCCTCGCCCTGCGAGCGCATCCAGACAATGCCGCCGACAGCGAGAACGAACGTCGCGAGCGAAGCCAGAAGCGGCCAGGGGCTCGGATCGAGCAGATGATAATCGTGTTGCTTGCCGTGCGCTTGAGCCATGTCCGTCTCCGTAATCCCCGTTCGTTTTATTACCCCTGGCCGCCCCGCGAGCCGCCCAAGCCCATTTGAGCTTGCGCCGGCCCCTGTCTCGGCCTGTCGTTTAACCCGATGGCTGGAGCCCCGGGATCTCGTCCTGTCGCTAGCCTCCCGTTTTGGGCTCCTTCGTCGTCTGAACCTTGGCCTGCGGGCCGCTTGTCATCGGATAGAAGGTGTAGGACAGCGTAATCTCGCGGATTCTGTCGGCTTCCCGATCGTCCATGATCGAGGGATCGACGAAGAACGACACCGGCATCTCGACCGTCTCGCCGGGCTGGAGCGTTTGCTCCGTGAAGCAGAAGCAATCGATCTTTGCGAAGTAGGGCCCCGCGGCATAAGGCGAAACGTTGAACGTCGCCGTGCCTGTAATCGGCTTATCCGATGCATTGTGAGCCGTGTAGAAGCCCAGCATGTTCTCGCCGACCTTCACGTCCATCGTGCGCTGGACCGGAACGAAGCTCCACGGCAGGCCGGGCGCGACGTTGGAATCGAGGCGAACGGTAATCACGCGATCGAACACCTGATTGGGAATCTGATCAGCCCGCATCGGCGTGCCGCCAAAGCCCGTGACCTGGCAGAAGAGCTGATAGAGCGGCACGGCTGCCCACGCCGCCGCGCCCATGAAGAGCAGCGCCGAGATGCAGACCAGCACGACACGGCCGTTCGACGTCCGCCGCACCGGATCGAATTCCGGCTCGGTACCCCGAGCACCTTCGTCGTTATGACCGTCTGCCGTCACGTCGCCTAATTCCCCATCCGCACAATGGTCGCGAGGTAGAAGAGCACGACCAGAAAAGCCAGCCCCACTCCGATCGCCAGCGATTTGAGCCGCTGCCGCTTGAGCCGCTTTGCCTCTTCGTCCATTCCGTCCGTCACCACCGCCTCTTGCACTTCGATCTCGGCGTCCGTTTTTTACGACCACAACTTCGCGACGAGATGCTCGCCGAGCAGCACCCCGAACAGCAGGAAGAGATAAAGGATCGAGAAGCCGAACAACTGTTTCGCCGCGTAATCCGCCTCACGTCCCTCCCGGGTCCGCCAGACCTTGACCGCGAGCCACAGGAACATGAGCCCGAGCACGACAGACGAAACGCCATAGACGATACCGCCGAGCCCGATCGCGTACGGCGACACCGCGAGCGGCACCAGCACCAGCGAGTAAAGCAGGATCTGTTTGCGCGTCTCGTCCGGCCCGGCCACGACCGGCAGCATCGGCACGCCGACGCGCTCGTAGTCGCGCGCACGGTAAAGCGCGAGCGCCCAGAAGTGCGGCGGTGTCCACATGAAGATGATAAGGAACATGAGCACGCTCTCGATGCTCACGGTTCCGGTCACTGCGGCCCAGCCGATCATCGGCGGGAAGGAGCCAGCCGCGCCGCCGATCACGATGTTCTGCGGTGTCCGCCGCTTGAGCCACATCGTGTAGAAAAAGACGTAATAGGCGATGGTCAGCGCCAACAGCGCGCCCGCCACCCAGTTCACCAGCACGCCGAGCGTCATCACCGAAACGATGGAGAGCACGGTGCCGAAGGTCAGCGCTTCGCCCGCCGTAACGCGCCCGCGCGGAATAGGACGCGCGGCCGTACGCGCCATGCGCACATCGATGTCGGCGTCGTACCACATATTGAGAGCGCCCGATGCGCCCGCGCCGACGGCAATGCAGAGAATTGCGATGACGGCGAGCAGCGGGTGCAGATCGCCCGGCGCCGCCACGAGCCCGGCAAGCGACGTGAACACCACGAGCGACATCACGCGCGGCTTCATGAGTTCGAAAAAGTCACCCACCGAACCATCGGTGCTGGCAACGGAGCTCTGAAGCGTAGCCTCGGCGGTAGACCCAGTCATCGTTTCCCATTCTCCCGCGGCAGGCTTCAACCCGCCAATGGCACGCGCACTTCTCCGGTGCGTCGTGGAACTAAAACGGTGGGGGAGACCTCCTCCCACCGGAAAGCATGTGAAGAGCCGCGGCGCGGAGGCTCGCGAAAGCCTCCGCGCAACACGGTCTTAGTGGTGGTTGCCCGAGATACGCGGAAGCGTCTCGAAGCAGTGGTACGGCGGCGGCGACGTCAGCGTCCATTCCAGCGTCGTTGCGCCCTCGCCCCACGGGTTGTTGCCGGCAGGCACCTTGCGGGCCAGAGCGACGAACACGCCGATGAAGAAGAAGAGCGTGCCGACGGCCGTGATGTAGGAGCCGATCGACGACACGTAGTTCCAGAACGCGAATGCATCCGGATAGTCGACGTAACGGCGCGGCATGCCTGCAAGCCCGAGGAAGTGCTGCGGGAAGAACAGGATGTTCGCACCGACGAACGTCGTGAAGAAGTGCAGCGTGCCCCAGAAGTTGGAATACATGTAGCCCGTCATCTTCGGGAACCAGTAGTAGTAGCCCGCGAAGATCGAGAACACGGCGCCGAGCGACAGCACGTAGTGGAAGTGCGCAACCACGTAGTAGGTGTCGTGCAGAGCACGGTCCACACCTGCGTTAGCAAGCATCACGCCCGTCACGCCGCCGATGGTGAAGAGGACGATGAAGCCCAGCGACCACAGCATCGGCAGCTTGTACTGAATGGAGCCGCCCCACATCGTGGCGATCCACGAGAAGATCTTCACGCCCGTGGGCACGGCGATCACCATCGTGGCGAACACGAAGTAGGCCTGCGTGTTCACGTTGATGCCCGCGGCATACATGTGGTGCGCCCACACGATGAAGCCGACGAGGCCGATCGCAACCATCGCGTACGCCATGCCGAGATAACCGAAGATCGGCTTGCGCGAGAAGGTCGAGATGATGTGGCTGACGATGCCGAAGCCCGGCAGGATCATGATGTACACTTCAGGGTGACCGAAGAACCAGAACAGATGCTGGTACAGGATCGGGTCGCCGCCGCCGGCCGGCGCGAAGAACGTCGTGCCGAAGTTGCGGTCGGTGAGCAGCATCGTGATCGCGCCCGCGAGAACCGGCAGCGACAGCAGCAGCAGGAACGCGGTGATCAGCACGGCCCAGGCAAAGAGCGGCATCTTGTGCAGCGTCATGCCCGGAGCGCGCATATTGAAGATCGTCGTGATGAAGTTGATCGCACCGAGGATCGACGAGGCGCCCGCAACGTGCAGCGCGAGGATCGCGAAGTCGACGGCCGGACCCGGATGGCCGGCTGTTGAAAGCGGCGCGTAGATCGTCCAGCCCGCACCGACACCGTGCATACCTGACGGCCCCTCCACGAACATCGAGATGAGCAAGAGCGCAAGCGCGACCGGCAGCAACCAGAACGAGATGTTGTTCATGCGCGGGAACGCCATGTCGGGCGCGCCGATCATCAGAGGCACGAACCAGTTACCGAAGCCGCCCATGGTGGCGGGCATCACCATGAAGAACACCATGATGAGGCCGTGACCCGTCACGAACACGTTGAACATGTGCGGGTTGGAGAAGTACTGCATCCCCGGCTCTGCGAGTTCGAGGCGCATCGCGATGGAGAGACCGCCGCCGATGATGCCCGCGATCATCGCGAAGATCAGGTACATCGTGCCGATGTCTTTGTGGTTCGTCGAAAGCAGCCAGCGACGCCACCCGGTTGGGGTGTGATCGTGATCGTGGCCGGCATGTGCTGTGGTGCTACCCATTGTTCGAAACCTTTATTGACCTGGGTGTTTCCATTCCGAATCCGGTTGAGGCGGAGGCCAGCGCCGGTGCGCGGCTCCGCCGTTCCGGGTGCTATTGGGCCTGCGTCGCGGCGCTCACGACAGTCGTCGCCGTGCCGGCAGCCTCGGCGGCCTGCTTGATCGCCACGTCGTCCAGGATCTCGCGCGCCCGCTTGCGATCGCGAGCCTGAAGAGCCTCGACCCACTGGTTGAACACATCGTCGGTCACCACGCGAACGCCGATCGGCATGAACGCGTGATTGAGGCCGCAAAGCTCCGAGCATTGCCCGTAGTAAATGCCCTCACGCTCGGCCTTGAACCACGTGGACGTCACACGTCCCGGCACGGCGTCGACCTTCGAGCCGAACGAGGGAACGGTCCAGTTGTGGATCACGTCGTTGGCGGTGACGAGCACGTGCACGACCTTGTTCACCGGCACGACGATCTCGTTATCGACGGCGAGCAGGCGCGGAGACGGGATGCCCCGCTGCTCGCGCTCGGCGATCTCTTCATCGCCCAGCATGTTGGTCGTGATCGTGATGTTGCCGTGGTCCGGATACTCGTGCTCCCAGAACCACGAGTTGCCGATCGCCTTAATCGTGAGATCCGGCTTCGGGTACGTGTACTGGTTCATCAGGAGCTTGAACGAGGGGATCGCGATCACGACTAGGATCAGGATCGGAAGCACCGTCCATGCGAGTTCGAGCAGCGTGTGGTGTGTCGTCTTGCTGGGAGTGGGGTTACGCTTCTCGCTGAAGCGGAACATCACGTAGAGCAGCAGAATAATGACGAAAGCCGCGATCGCGATAATGATGAGGTTGGTCAGATCGTGGAACGCGTGGATCTCGCGAGCGATCGGGGTCACGGCTTCCTGCATCCCAATCTGCTTGGGTGCGGGCTGGCCCACGCCGACCTGCGCCATCGCAGCGCCCGGCGCCATCAGCATGGCCATCAACCCGGCCAGCGCCACCTGAGGCACATACTTGAAGATCCATCTCAGCATAAAATCCGCTCCCCGGTTCCGTTTCCCGGCTTCTCAGCCGGAATCTCCCATGCAGGCCTGTCGACCGTTCAATGTGCCGATCGTTCTGCCTGGCGCGTCCGCGCCACTGCCTTTGGGGCGACCCCAAATTCCCCTCGCGCCGCACGCGTCACCGGCGTGCACACGGAACAGGCAGAGTCCCCCGACCACACACACACCACAATCGTCAAACTTGTCTCAAGTCAAGTTCTCTGCGGCATAACCACGCGTTAATTGCGCGCAGTCCACGATCGCGCGCCTTCGCGCCGCAACATGAGTGCGCGAGAGAGAGTCATGGGCGTATCCACCCCGCGCTGCGCCAAGCCGTTCTCCGAGTCCCACTTTGGCCTTTTTCCTCGCAGAGACGAACAGAGTGCGGTAGACGCGCACGAGCGGCGTTTGCGGGGTCTCGGCGCCGTTACCGGAACGTTTTCGAGGAATATCCAACCGTCATGTCACCCACCATCGGTCAGCCGCCGGGGCGCCAGACCGGCACCCGCCGGTACACCGCAGGTCTGTTGTGCGCCGCATTAATTGCCGCCTTAACGGGACTGCCGGAGACGGGATTTGGCCTCAACGGAGGGGCCCGCGCGGAGGGGGCCGAAACCGCCGGCGAGCGCGCACAGGGAGCAGCGGCGTCTCAATTCGCCGACGGCGAAGTGAAGGGGCAATATGGAGACTGGCAGTATGTCTGCAAGCCTCCACCGCCGGGTGCCAAGAACGAAGTATGCGCCCTCGTCCAGAGCGTCACCGCCGAGGACCGCAACAACGTCGGTCTCACCATTTACTTCCAGCAATTTTCGAACGGTGTCCGGGTTCTGCGCGTCTTCGCACCCGTCGGCGTTCTGCTACCGCCCGGCATCGGCCTCAAGGTCGATGGCGCCGACATCGGCCACGCGCCGTTCCTCCGCTGTCACACCTTCGCCTGCTATGCGCAGGTGACGGTTGAGGAAAAGCTCATCGAGCAGTTCCGTACGGGAAAGACCGCCATTTTCATCATCTTCCAGACGGAGGAGGCCGGTATCGGCATTCCGATCTCGCTAGCAGGCTTCGGCGAGGGTCTCTCCGCGCTCAGTGCGATGAATTGAACCTTCGCCGCCTCGCGCAAATCCGATCCCCTCGGTATTCATCGTTGCGAACAAAAAAGAAAACGCCGTTCAACTAAAACCCGCAACGTGGCGGCAGACAATAATTACGTATGAAACAACGCCGAACGGGCGACGCATGACGCACCGCCAGCTCCAAACTCGAAATCGAATAATTCCAAAACGCGCCGAATTTCTATTCGGCATCGGACATCAGGCGACGCGGCGCGCCTTGTTTTCCGGCTCGGCCTTGATCCGCGGGCGCGTCCTCGCCTTCGCTTCGGCAGCGCCGTTGAAGTCGATGTAATCGCGCTCGGCCTGCGGCACGCCGATCGTCGCGTAAGGCGCAGCCAACGGCAATGCCTGGCTCCACGCATCCGCGATTTTGCGGCCGCTCGCGGCATACTGCTCCGCCGCTTCCTGCCAGAAGGCCATCTGCGCGTTCACGACGTCATGGCCCGTGCGGCACTGCGCGAGTTTTGCCGGCGCCTGCATCACCGCCTGAACGCGGCGGTTCACGAGACCGAGCATCTCAAGCTGCGCACGCGCGACGGCCTTGAGGGGCGCCGTCGCCTGCTGGGTGAACGCCTGAGTATCGAAGGCAGTCGGAAAGCCTGCGCCAAGCGGGGGAGTACCCTGGCTGACCGTCTCGAATGCCGAAAGATAGTTCTGAAACACCGACGCGAACGACCCAATGCCGTACGCATCGTATCCCGTTTGCGTGCCCATACCCTGAACTCCCTATGTACGGATCCCGATGACATGGCCGGAACCTCGCAATCACTTAATCCAAAAATTATGCACGACGTGTGGCGATTGCAAATGATCGTGATCAAATCGATGGGCGCAAAACAATAACGAAATGTTGATAAGAAAATGACCGGGAGCAGCACACCGCGCGTTTTCGCTTCCCCTTCCGTAATGCGCTTTTGCGTGCAGGATCTGTCATCAGCCAGTGATATCCGCCGTTTAACGAAACTTCTTGCCAGTTTTCAGGAGGTTTATTCGTGCGGAATCGCAAGTTGCCGCCGTCCGTCGCGTTCGAGGCTGCGGAAAACGTGGGCTCGAACCCCACAGCCGCACCGACCATTGGCGACCTGATCGCGGAGCGCCTCTCCCGTCGCGATCTCATCCAAGGGCTTGCGGCGGTCACCGTCGCCGCCGAGCTTGCCTGGCCCCGGGCCCTCGCCGCAGCCCCGGCGCAGGGCGGCAGGCACCCGCCCTCGCCATCTTTCGACTTCGCCGAGCTCACAGTCTCGCCAGGTTCGCCAACGCACCACGTTGCGGCGGGCTACGACGCCGACGTGCTCATTCGTTGGGGTGACGCCGTCTTAGCCGACGCCCCAACATTCGTTCCCGGCCGCGCAGACGCCGCCGCCCAGGCCCGGCAGTTCGGCTACAACAACGACTTCCTCGGCTTCCTGCCGCTCGATGGGCGGAGCGACCACGGCCTCCTCGTCGTCAATCACGAGTACACCAACGGCGAACTGATGTTTCCGGGCCTCGCGACACGCGGCGACCGCGACGCCGGCTTCGCGTCCGTCACGCGCGAGATGGTCGATGCGGAGATGATGGCGCACGGCGGCGCAGTCATCGAAGTTCGCCGCGAAAACGGCAAGTGGCACGTCGTGCAAGGCTCGCGTTACGCCCGCCGCATCACCGCCGAAACCGAGATGCTCGTCTCCGGCCCCGCCGCCGGTCACGACCGCATGAAAACGTCTGAAGATCCGAGCGGCACGCGCGTCCACGGCATGCTGAACAACTGCGCAGGCGGCATCACCCCGTGGGGCACCTGGCTGACGTGCGAGGAGAACATCAACGGCTACTTCTGGAACAAGGACGCAGCCAAGCCGCTCACTCCCGAGGCGCGCGCGTTGCGCCGCTACGGCGCGCCCGCCGAATGGTACGCCTGGGGCCGCTTCCATGATCGTTTCGACGTCACGAAGGAGCCGAACGAGCCGAACCGCTTCGGCTGGGTGGTGGAGATCGACCCCTTCGATCCCACCTCGACGCCGATCAAGCGCACCGCCCTCGGCCGCTTCAAGCACGAAGGTGCCGGAAACATCGTCAACGGTGACGGACGCTTCGTCGTCTACCAGGGCGACGACGAAGCCTTCGATTACGTCTATCGCTTCGTCACGGACGGTAAGGTCGACCCGGGCAACAGAGAGGCCAACCGTAACCTTCTCGACAACGGCGTGCTTTCGGTTGCGCGTTTCAATGCCGACGGCACGGGCGAATGGCTACCTCTCGTCCACGGACTCCCGAACAAGAGCGGCCAAGTCTGGCTAACCGAAGCCAACGGGTTCAAGGATCAGGGCGATGTGCTCATTCACACGCGCCTCGCGGCCGACCTGCTCGGGCCGACGAAGATGGACCGTCCCGAGGACATCGACGTCAACCCCAGAACCGGAAAAGTCTATCTCGCGCTCACGAGCAATGCGAAACGCACCGAGGACAAAACCGACGCGGCCAACCCGCGCGCGACAAACGCCTTCGGCCACATCATCGAAATCGTGCCCGACGGCGGCGACCACACAGCCGACACCTTCACCTGGGACATCCTGATCAAATGCGGCTCCCCCGAGATCGCCGCGGTCGGCGCCACCTTCAATCCGGCCACGAGCGAAAACGGCTGGTTCGGAATGCCGGACAACTTCGCGGTCGACGCCGACGGCCGCCTCTGGGTCTCGACCGACGGAAACTCGCCCCGCAAAACCAAACGCGCGGATGGAATCTGGGCCATCGAGACCGAAGGCGCCGAACGGGGCACATCGCGTTGCTTTTTTCAGGTTCCGGTCGGAGCCGAAATGTGCGGCCCCTGCTTCACGCCCGATCTCGAAACCTTTTTCGTCGCCGTCCAGCACCCTGGCGAAACGGAAATCGGCGGAGACGTGATCTCGACGTTCGATGCGCCCACCACCCGCTGGCCGGACTTCGAGGACGGCACACCGCCGCGCCCGGCCATCGTCGCCATCACACGCAAAGGCGGCGGCAAGATCGGCGGATAAGAGCAGAGCACCGTCTCGCAAACCCGCAAGAGAACGGGCCGGCGGAGAAAAATCCCCACCGGCCCGTCCCGAATTCATGTGGCGTCCACCGAAACAATCGGTGCTGAGCCGATTACGCGAGCTTCGACTTGATCCACGCCGCCGCAAGCGCCGTGATCGCGCCGCTGACACCGCCGGTGGCAAAGCCGCTCACGATCGCCCCGATGTCGAGGCCGGCCGTGTCGATGCCGAGCAGGGGCCCGAGCAACTGCCCGCCGAGACCGCCGCCGAGAGCGCCAGCCAGCGTGTTGCCGAGAGTCCCGAGCGCGTTGTTTTTGGTTGCAGCAGCAGCCGCATTGCCGCCGATGGCACCGCTCGCCGCCTGAATGAGAAGTGACGTCAGGTCCATAAGTCTGGTCTCCCCAATAATAGTCCGGGCACCCTAGAAGCCCGAACCACCCCTGATTGTCCGCCTCCAGCGCACCTCAATCAAGCGTAAGCAACGATACGCCGGAAATAATTGCCTCCATCCGGCGGCAGGGGCGGGGCAAGCCGCCCATGGACGGGACGGCCCACCGAGACCAAATTGAGCCTTGCCGTCCCATCCCATCGCGGTGCAAACATCCAGTGGGAAAACCGGGGCTCATTCACTCCGGGGTAGGATCATAGGTCCCATCAAAGAGTTAGAGCGTCATATCGAGCCGATGACCCCGGCCGCGCTCTAGGAGGAGACAAGCCCGCGATGAACGTTCACGTCGTTCCGACCCCCGCCACCGCCGCGGACTCCATTCGCCACGACTGGACGCGCGAGGAAGCGCAGGCCATCCACGACCTGCCCTTCAACGATCTCCTCTTCCGTGCGGCAACCGTTCAGCGCCGCCATTTCGACCCCAACAAGATTCAACTCGCGCGCCTGCTCTCCATCAAGACGGGCGGCTGCGCGGAAGATTGCGGATATTGCAGCCAGTCCGCGCACCACGCCTCGGGCACCGGCCTCAAGGCCTCGAAGCTGATGGAAGTCGAGCGCGTGCTCTCCGAAGCCCGCAAGGCCAAGGCCCAGGGCGCCACCCGCTACTGCATGGGCGCGGCATGGCGCTCGCCCAAGAACCGCGACATGGCCTCAGTGGTCGCCATGGTCGAAGGCGTCAAGGCGATGGGCATGGAAACGTGCATGACGCTCGGCATGCTGTCGGACGACGACGTCCTGAAGCTCAAGGATGCTGGCCTCGACTATTACAACCACAACATCGACACCTCCGAGCGCTACTACGCCTCGATCATCAAGACGCGCACGTTCGCAGATCGCCTCGACACACTGTCACGCGTGCGCGACGCGGGTATCAAGGTCTGCTCGGGCGGCATCGTCGGCCTCGGCGAGACCATCGAAGACCGCGTCGACATGCTGGTGACGCTCGCCAACCTCCCCGAGCATCCCGAGAGCGTGCCGATCAACATGCTGATCGCGATTGCGGGCACGCCGCTCGAAGACCAGAAGAAAGTCGATCCGATCGCGTTCGTCCGCATCATCGCGCTCGCCCGCATCATGATGCCAACGTCTTACGTGCGCCTCTCCGCCGGCCGCACCGAGATGAGCGACGAAATGCAGGCGATGTGCTTCTTCGCAGGCGCCAACTCGATCTTCTGCGGCGAAACGCTGCTCACCGCCGACAACCCCGGCGAAGACAAGGATCAGGTGCTGTTCGCAAAGCTCGGCATGACGCCGGAAGCGCTGGAAGGCGGCACGGACACCGAGGCGGGGGACGAAACAACAGCCACGGAGCGGACCTCCTGCGGCTGCGCGGGACCGTCAGCCGAGGCCGCCTCATCATGCATGACAGCCACGAGCGCGCGCTAAAGGCGCTTGAGCGCCGCGGCCGCCTCCGGACGCTCACGCCCCGAAGCGGCGTGGATTTCTCGTCGAATGACTACCTGGGTCTCGCCTCTTCGGCGGCGCTATCGGAATCGGTCGCCCGCGCGCTCGACCGTGGCGTCGCCGTCGGCGCGGGAGGCTCGCGCCTGCTGCGCGGCAACGACCCCGAGCACGAAGCGCTCGAAGCCGATGCCGCCCGCTTCTTCGGCGCGGAAAGCTGCCTCTACTTCGGCGGCGGCTTCCTCGCCAATTACGCCCTTTTCTCCACGCTTCCCGCGCGCGGCGATCTCGTCGTCCATGACGCGCTGATCCACGCAAGCGTGCTCGATGGCATACGCGCAGGCAAGGCGACTGCCACGCCCGCAGCCCACAACGACCCCGAAGCCTTCGACGACGCCATCAAGACGTGGCGCGCCGGCGGTGGAACGGGCCGCCCTTGGATCGCGGTCGAAAGCCTCTATTCGATGGACGGCGACCAGGCACCCCTGGCGGATCTCGCAGCCGTCGCGCGCAGCCACGACGGCATGCTCGTGATCGACGAGGCGCACGCGACAGGCGTTCTCGGGCCCCAGGGCCGTGGCCTCGGCCACGCACTGGAAGGCGCACCCGACGTCATCTCGCTCCACACCTGCGGCAAGGCCCTCGGTACCACGGGTGCTCTCGTCCTCGCGCCCCGCATCGTCCGCGATTATCTCGTGAACCGCGCCCGGCCCTTCATCTACGCGACAGCGCCCTCCCCCTTGATGGCAGCCTCCGTCCGCGCCGCTCTCACCCTCGTGCAAAGCGAAGAAGGCGCCCAGCGCCGTGAACGGCTCACAAGCCTTGTCGCGTTTGCGGGCCGGGAGATGACACGCCGTCTGGGCATCGGCGCGAGCGGATCGCATATCCAGCCCATCGTCCTCGGCACCGACGAGCGCGCGGTCTCCGTTGCGAAAACGCTGATCGCTGAAGGCTTCGACATCCGCGCCGTCCGCCCGCCCACCGTGCCGGAAGGCACCGCGCGCCTCCGGCTGTCTCTCACGCTCAACGCAGGCGAGAAAGCGACAGCTCGCCTCGTCGATGCCCTCGCCCGCGCACTCCAAGAGGTTCCGGCATGACCCAGGGCCTCATCGTGACCGGCACGGACACGGGCGTCGGCAAGACGGTCGTCGCGGCGGCGTTGGCGGGCGCGCTCGACGCCGCGTATTGGAAGCCGATCCAATGCGGCCTCGAAAACGGCGGCGACAGCGCAGAGGTCCGCACGCTTTCAGGCCTCCCCGCCGAACGCCTGCTGCCGGAAGCCTACCGCTTCGCGATGGCGGCTTCCCCCCACCGCGCGGCGGAAGCGGAAGGCATCGAGATCAGCCTTGCCGATCTCACTCTGCCCGACGTCAGGGGCCCCCTCGTGGTCGAAGGCGCGGGCGGCCTCATGGTCCCGCTCACGCGCCAATCGCTGCTGATCGACCTCTTCGCCTCCTGGCGCTTGCCCGTGGTGCTCGTGGCCCGCACCGCGCTCGGCACCATCAACCACAGCCTGCTCTCCATCGAAGCGCTGAACGGCCGCAACATTCCGATTCTCGGCGTCGCCTTCGTGGGCGACGAGGTGCCCGATACGGAGCGCACCATCGTGGAGATGGGCGGCGTGCGCCGGCTCGGCCGTTTGCCGCATATCGCCCCTCTCACACGCGCTAGCCTCGCCGCGGCCTTTGCGGAGAATTTCCGCATCGAGGATCTGCGCTGATGGCCCGCACGACGATCTGGCATCCCTTCACGCAACACGGGCTCGAACCTCTGGAAACGGAGATCATGCGAGCCAAGGGCGCATGGCTTGAAACGACGGACAACCGGCGCATTCTCGACGCGATCTCGTCCTGGTGGGTCGTCACGCACGGCCATCGTCACCCGGCCATCGTCGAAGCCATCAAGACGCAGGCCGACCGGCTCGATCAGGTGATCTTCGCGGGCTTCACACATCCGTCCGCCGATGCCTTGGCCTACAAGCTCGTCAGCATCGCCCCGCCGGGCCTCGCGCACGTCTTCTTTTCCGACAGCGGCTCCACCTCCGTCGAGGTGGCGCTCAAGATGGCGCTCGGCTACTGGCGCGGAATTGGCGAGCCGCGCACGCGCATCGCGGCCCTCGAACACGGCTATCACGGCGACACCATCGGCACGATGTCGGCGGGCAGTCGCGGCCTTTTCAATGCGACCTACGAACCCTTGTTATTCGATGTCGTGCACATCCCGTTTCCCGTCGCGGGCCGCGAGCAGGCCACCCTCGACGCTCTCGACGCGGCCTGCCGTGACGCTCCGCTCGCCGCGCTCGTCGTGGAGCCCCTGATCGCAGGCGCGGGCGGCATGAAGATCTACAGCGCCGCCACGCTTGCCGAAATGAAGCGCATCTGCGCGCACCATGGCGCGCTTCTCATCGCCGACGAGGTGATGACGGGCTGGGGCCGCACCGGCACGCTGTTCGCCTGCGAGCAGGCAGGCATCACGCCTGACATCATGTGTCTCGCAAAAGGCATCACGGGCGGATCGCTCCCGCTCGCCGCGACGCTCGCATCCCCCGCAGTGTACGATGCCCACTTCTCCGAGGATCGCACGCGCACGCTCTTTCACTCGTCGAGCTTCACCGCCAACGCCATCTGCTGTGCAGCGGCCCTCGCCAACATCGGGATCTGGGAAGAAGAGTCGGTTCTGGATCGCATCGCGGCGGTGTCCGAGATGCAGCTTTCGCAGATCGCAGCCTTGGCCGACGATGCCCGCTTCGCGAACCCGCGCTGTCTCGGCACCATCGGGGCAATCGACCTCCGCGTACCGGACGGCGGCTATCTAGCCGCGGCGGGCCCGGCGCTGCGTGCGCACTTCCTGAACAACGGCGTCCTTCTTCGCCCGCTCGGCAACACGATCTACGTCATGCCGCCTTACTGCGTAACAGCAGACGATCTCGCGCGCGCCTACGGGGCCATTCGCGAAATCCCGGCCGAAATCACGTCCGCTTGAGGATATATGCCGTCTCGTCGAGCGACGTCACGCCGCGCGCCTTGAGGTTCTGGCTCTCGTCGAGCCCGTCCCGCGTTTCGGCGAGCGCAATGTCGTGCGTGTCCGCAAACAAGGCATCGACCTGCGCGAGCGGCGTGGAGAACGGCGGCCCGTTGATCTGGCCATCAGGGTAAGCGAGCGAAACGAGCAGCATCGGCGCCTCCGGTGGCAGCAGGGTCAGAAGCGTTTCCGCGTACCGAACCTGAAGGCTCGGCGGAAAGGCAACCAGCGCCGCGCGGTCGTACACCGCCGCCACGTCGCGAAGCGCCTCCTGAGGAAGCTCGAAGATGTCGCCGCACCAGATCGTGAACGGCCCCGCCGACCAGACGGCAAGCGCACCCTCCGGGCGCACGTCCGCCACGAGATCCTGCTCGCGGAAAAACGCATCGACCGCAAGCGGCGACAGCTCGCATCCGATCACGCGATGGCCCTGCGCCGCAAGCCACACCATGTCGTAGCTCTTCCCGCACAGCGGGACGAAGACGGCGCTTCCCGCCGCGAGGCCGAGCGAAGCCCAGTACCGCGGCAGAAAGTCGTGCACCTTCTCCCGGTGAAATCCGATCTCGGCGTTCTTCCAGCGCTCGATCCAGAAATTAGGGTCCAAAGCCGCCTCCACTCGCTCAGATCCGGAAAGCTCGCCCCGCGTTCGGCGAGGACGGAAACGCGGGCAGGTCTCCGCGTGTCAGCTTCTGTAGTCCGCGTTGATCGACACGTAGTCGTGCGTGAGGTCGCACGTCCAGACATGTGCCGCAGCCTCGCCGACCCCGGCATTGACGCGGATCACGATCTCGCGGTTCTTCATGTAGGCGGCCACGGTCGCCTCATCGTATTCGCCCGCCCGCTCGCCATCGCGCGCCACGCAATAGGGACCGAACCAGATCGCGAGCTTGTCGCGATCCGCCGCCTCTCCGGCTTTGCCGACGGCCATGACGACACGGCCCCAGTTTGGGTCCTCGCCCGCAATCGCGGTTTTCAAAATCGGAGAGTTCGCGCAGGCAAGCGCAATGCGCCGCGCCGCGGGGACGCTCTCCGCCCCCTCAACGACGAAGGTCACGAACTTGCTCAAGCCCTCGCCGTCCTTCGCCACCTGGATCGCGAGATCGCGCATCAGGTCGTGAAGCGCGGCCGAGAAGTCCGCGAGCGCAGGGTCGGCCGCGTCCGTCACGCGCGCTTGGCCCCGAGCCTCCGCCGCCCCGGTCGCGAACAGCAAACACGTGTCGCTGGTCGAGGTATCGCCGTCGATGGTCATCGAGTTGAATGTCGTCTCGACGTGCTCCGAGAGCAGCGCCTGCAGCGCCTCGGACCCGATGGCCGCATCGGTGAAAATAAAGGCAAGCATCGTCGCCATATCGGGCGCGATCATGCCCGCACCCTTGCAGAAGCCGTTGATCGCGACCTCCACGCCGCCGATCCGCGCGGTGCGCGTCGCGAGCTTCGGATAGGTGTCGGTCGTCATGATCGCGCGCGCGGCAAGCTCGAAGGCATCGGGCGTGGCGTCCCGCACCAGCGCGTCCAGCAGATGCGCGAACTTCCCCGCATCCAGCGGCTCGCCGATTACGCCCGTCGAGGCAACAAACACCTCGCCCGCCGCGCACCCCGCAGCCTTCGCGCCCGCCTCCACGGTGATCTCAACGGCCTCGCGACCCTTCTTCCCGGTGAAAGCGTTGGCATTGCCGGAGTTCACGATCAGGAGCCGCGCAGCGCCCCCTTTCAGGTGCTCGCGGCAAAGCAGAACCGGCGCGGATGCGGTCTTGGATTGGGTCAACACCCCGGCCGCCGTCGTCCCCTCATCGAGAACGGCAACCATGAGATCCGTGCGGCTGCGATACTTGATGCCAGCCTCCGCGGTGGCGAAACGAACGCCTTCGATGGGCAAAAGGCGAGGCAGGCTATCGGGAGTGAACGGCGAGCGGGTCGTAATCTGGCCCATGAGAGACTCCGGCACGGAAGAAGTGAGCGGCAACGGGAGGACGAGACACAATCGGGCCGCCCTTTGCAAGCGGCCCGACCGATGAGTTGAAGCTCCAAGACGCGTGAAGCTACTTGGCTTCGTTTTCGAGCTTTTGCTGATCCTGCTGCTTCTGGAGTTGCTCGTTCATCTGCTGATCGAACATCTGCTGGCGGGCAGCCTGGGCCGCCACTTCCTTCTCCACCTGTTCGCGGATCTCGCTGTCCACGTATTCGACCGTTGCCTTGTCGCGCAGCTCCTTCGAGACCTGCTGGCCTTTCTGCTGCTCCATGGCGTGCGAAATCTGGCCCTTGACCTCCTCGAAGGTCGGCACCGGCTTCATCCGGCGATCCTCGACCTTGATCACGTGCCAGCCGAATTGGCTCTTCACCGGCTTCGAGATCTCGCCCTTCTCCAGAGAAAAGGCGGCCTCGTCGAATTCCTTCACCATTTGCCCTTTGCCGAAATATCCGAGCTTGCCGCCGTTCGCCTTCGAACCGGGGTCCTTGGAGTGCTCGGCCGCGAGCTTGGCGAAGTCGCCGCCATCGCGGGCCTGATCGGCCAGCGCCTTGGCCTGCTCCTCGGTCTCGACCAGGATGTGGCTGGCCTCCACCTCCTCTTCGGGGGTGAGTTCCTTGACCTTCTCGTCATAGAGCGCGCGGACGACACCCTCCCCGATCGCCTCCTTGACCGCCTTTTCGTAATAGGCGTCGCGCTTGGCCCGCGTGTTCCAATACGCAAGGCGGCGCTCGAACTCCGGCCCGCTGGTCAGCTTCTCGCCATCCGCGGCATTCGAGTAGAGTTGCATCTCGATCAAAAATTCGAGCAGCAGCCGGCGGCGGTTCGCGGCTGGGATATTGGCCACCTCGGCACCGACTTCGGCTTCTGCAAGCGCGAGATCGGACTCCCGGATCTCCACCCCGTTGATCTTGGCCAGCACCTTGTCCTCCGCGTGCGCGGAGCCGGCTTGCGCCAGCGCCCCCAAAAGAACGAGCGCCGGAACGACGGCAAAACGGGCAGCATGGGACAATTTCACGGGATTTGGCTCCTGCCGGATCGAGGCTCGAAAAACGTCGGTCACGGCAAGAAAACGCCGCCCGAGGCGAAAAGGATGCGAGTAATTCGAAATCGCGGCATCCATAGACCCGGCACCGGGGAACTGCCAAGTCAACAATTGTGGCGTCTTGCAGGCATATCCCGCCTCGCCCCCGGCAAAGATCTCGAACAGACGAGACTGAGAAGAACCGCCGACGCTCGTTGACAATTCAGGGGCGTAATCCTTATGTCTGCGCCCGTATGGCCGCTTGGCCGGACTGGCACATCCACGGTTTCCCTGCCCCCTGGGGAGCATCGGCAAACCGCGATCGGGACAGGAAAAAACATCAATGAGCGCGCGGCGCAAACACGCCGCGTTCCCTGCCAAGTCCCTGATTTAAGGAACGATTGAATGCTTTCCCTCGACTCTCTCGGAAACTTTGCGTCGAAGATTTTCGGCTCGTCCAACGAGCGGCGCGTGCGCGGCTACCGATCCCGAGTCGAGGCCATCAACGCGATGGAGCCTGAGGTCGCAAAGCTCACCGACGACGAGTTGCGCGCCCGGACGGAAGATTTCCGCAGGCAGTATCGGGAGGGCACCCCGCTCGACAAGCTCCTGGTCCCGGCTTTCGCGACCGTCCGCGAAGGCGCCAAGCGCGCCCTCGGCCAGCGCCATTTCGACGTACAGCTCATCGGCGGCATGGTGCTCCACGAAGGCAATATCGCGGAGATGAAAACGGGCGAAGGCAAGACGCTCGTGGCCACCCTTGCCGTGTACCTCAACGCCATCGCGGGCGAAGGCGTCCACGTCGTGACCGTCAACGATTATCTCGCCAGCCGCGACGCCGAGTGGATGGGCCGGGTCTACCGCTTCCTCGGCCTCACCGTCGGCAACATCGTCCACGGCCTCGACGACGACGAGCGCAAGGCCGCCTACGCCTGCGACGTCACCTACGCCACCAACAACGAGCTGGGCTTCGATTATCTGCGCGATAACATGAAGCTCCGGAAGGACGACATGGTCCAGCGTGGCCATTTCTTCGCCATCGTGGACGAGGTCGACAGCATCCTGATCGACGAGGCGCGCACGCCGCTCATCATCTCCGGCCCCCTCGAAGACCGCGCCGACCTCTATATGGCGGTCGACAAGCACATCCCGAAGCTGACGCCCGAGCATTACGAGCTGGACGAAAAGCAGCGCCAGGTTGCCCTGAACGACGAGGGCAACGAGTTCATGGAAAAGGTGCTCGCGGAAGCGGAGCTGCTCAAGGGCTCGCTTTACGACATCGAGAACGTCACCCTCGTCCACCACGTGAACCAGGCCCTCAAGGCCCACAAGCTGTTCCAGCGCGACAAGGATTACATCGTCAAGGGCGGCGAGGTCGTCATCATCGACGAGTTCACGGGCCGCATGATGCCGGGCCGCCGCTATTCCGAAGGCCTGCACCAAGCCCTTGAAGCGAAAGAGAACGTCGAGATCCAGCCCGAGAACCAGACGCTGGCCTCGATCACCTTCCAGAACTACTTCCGCCTCTACGACAAGCTTGCCGGCATGACCGGCACGGCTCTGACCGAAGCGTCCGAATTCATGGACATCTACGGTCTCGACGTCATCGACATCCCGACGAACCTCAAGATCTCGCGCATCGACGACGACGACGAGATCTACCGCACGCAGAAGGAAAAGCTCGCCGCCATCGTGACGACGATCGCGGATTGCTCGCGCCGGGGCCAGCCGATCCTCGTCGGCACCACCTCGATCGAGAAGTCGGAGCAGCTTTCGGAACTCCTGAAGGACCGCAAGTTCCTGACAGAGCTCGGACGCTCGCTGCTGTCTCAGGCCGAACGCCTCAAAGACGCGAAGGAAGGCAAGACCTCGGCCGAGTCCGAGCTTAAGGCCTACTTCAACGACATCGGCCAGCACCTGGTCGACCTCGGCAGCGCGAAGTCTAAGGACGAGCCGATCCCCCATCAGGTCCTGAACGCGCGCTATCACGAGCAGGAAGCGAGCATCATCGCGCAGGCCGGCGTACCGGGCGCCGTCACCATCGCAACCAACATGGCCGGCCGCGGCACCGACATCCAGCTTGGCGGCAACGTCGAATACCGGCTCCGCGACTGGATCGCGGCTGAGACGGAGGCGGGCAACGCACCCGACGACGCAGCCATCGCCAAGAAGCGCGCCGAGATCCAGGCCGACGTGGACGTCAAGAAGAAGATCGCCCTCGAATCCGGAGGCCTCTACGTGCTCGCCACCGAGCGCCACGAGAGCCGTCGTATCGACAACCAGCTCCGCGGCCGCTCCGGCCGTCAGGGCGACCCGGGCCGCTCGAAGTTCTACCTCGCGCTCGACGACGACCTCATGCGCATCTTCGGCTCCAACCGCATGGATGGCGTCTTGAAGTCTCTCGGCCTCCAGGAGGGCGAGGCGATCACCCATCCGTGGATGAACAAGAGCCTTGAGATGGCGCAGAAGAAGGTGGAAGCCCGCAACTTCGACATCCGCAAGCAGATCCTGAAGTACGACGACGTGATGAACGATCAGCGCAAGGTCATCTTCGACCAGCGCAAGGACATCATGGCAGAGGAGGACGTCTCGGAAACCGTGCAGGAGTTGCGCAATCAAGTCCTCAATGACCTCGTCAGCCGCTTCATTCCCGAGCAGGCCTACGCCGAGCAGTGGAACACGGTCGGCCTCCGCGAGGCGGTGCAGGCCATCTTCGGGATCGACCAGCCGGTCGACGAATGGGCAAACGAGGAAGGCATCGCCAACGACGAGATCTTCGAGCGTCTGCAGAAGGCCGTGGATGAGAAAAGCGCCGCCAAGGTCGCCGAGATCGGCCCCGAGACCTATCGGCAAATCGAGAAGATGGTCCTCCTCCAGACGCTGGACCACCTCTGGCGCGAGCATCTGATCACGCTGGAGCACCTGCGCCAGGTGATCGGCTTCCGCGCTTACGGCCAGCGCGATCCCCTGAACGAGTACAAGAGCGAAGCCTTCGTCCTGTTCGAAAGCATGCTCTCCCGCCTCCGCGAGGCAACGACCGGACAGCTCATGCACGTCGAGCTTGGAGCTCCCGGAGAAGAGCTTGCCGATCTTGAAATGCCGGAACTCCCCGAGATGCATGCTCATCACGTCGACGCTTCGACGGGGTTCGATGAACTCTCGGACGAGCTTGCGATGGCGGATGCTGCGATCGCCGGCCGGGGCCGCGGAGGCCCGGCACCGGAGAAGCGCGCACCTATTCAAACGCGCAAGGCCGCTGGCGCTTTCGACCCCGCAGATCCTGCAACATGGGGCAAGGTTTCACGCAACGCGCCCTGCCCGTGCGGCTCCGGCAAGAAGTACAAGCACTGCCACGGCACCTACGAGTAAAAAGAAGCGCCGAAGAACGGAACTCCGGGGCCGCATCCTTCCGAGGGTGCGGCCACGTCCGTTTTGCGCAACTGCGAATTCCATTTCGCAGCATAGGCGGATCTCACGCCTATCTGTCGGCTCACAGCGCATAGTCCGACGAAGGATCGAAGACGTTTCCGAGACCCATAGGGGGAGCGCGACCGGCAAACCGGCAGATTTGAGAAGCCGAAGAAGCTGAGAACTTCAAGCAATACAGAAGTAAAACAAAATATTAACCACGATATATCGACGATATTCCACAGATACACTGAGAATAATAAAATGAAAACGCCGTTCAATTGGCGAAATCACTCAATCTCACCTAGACATTATCAAATTTCATTAGTGAGATTAACGATTTAGATACGATTGCCAGTCTGGACATTCATAGCTTTTACATCGCGTTAACACGTCTGAGCTAGATTAGCCCCAGTTCCGGCGCGGGACGGAAGATCCACGCCCCGAGCTATTGGCAGACTTTTGAAGTCACACAAGGGAGTTACCAGTCATGACGAACCTCTTCTCGCGCTTCGTGAAGGACGAGTCCGGCGCCACCGCGATCGAGTACGGCCTCATCGCCGCCATCGTGGGCGTCGGCATCATCGCCGGCCTTGGGCCGCTCACGGAAGCCCTCAACACCACGTTCGGCACCATTTCGACCAAGCTGGGTGAAGCTGGCGCCGAATGATGCAGCGCTCGATGCGAGACGGGTCTAGCGCCCACGCATAAAGCCAATTCCAACGGAGCCACCCGGGAAAACTCGGGTGGCTTTGTTGCCTAGGGCAGCGATACAGCCAACGTTAGCCGCGCAAACACTGCTTCTTAACGGTGCGATGCTAGAAAAAACCTGACGGACGCTGCCCCTCAGGTCCATTCCGCCGAGCGAGCTCAAGCACATGAAGCGTTTGCTGAAAAACTTCTTCGAAAACGAAGCTGGCGCGACGTCCATCGAGTACGCGCTGATTGGAGTGATTGTGAGCGTGGGTATCATCGGCAGCCTGCAAGCCGTCATGAGCGCCCTCGACGCAATGTTCGGCAAGGTCGAGGACGGCTTCGACCGTTGACGGCACCTCCGCATTTGCCCTTGTCGAACGACAGTAAGGTCGAGTGATGTACGAGTACGCACCACTTCTCGTGTTCCCCACTATCATGACCTTCGCAGGCGCGACCGACCTGCTGACCATGAAGATCCCGAACCGCATCTCGATCGCGCTCGTGGCCGTCTTCTTCCTGCTCGCCCCGCTGATGGGTCTCCCCGCCTCCACCATCATGATGCACGTCGCAGCCGGCCTCTTAGTTCTCTCGCTCGCATTCGTGCTCTTCGCTGTCGGCGGGTTCGGCGGCGGAGACGCCAAGCTGCTGGCGGCGGGCGCGCTCTGGATCGGCATGGACGGCCTCATACTCTATCTTGTCGGCGTCACCCTTTTCGGTGGCCTCCTGGCCGTGGCGCTCCTCGCCTACAGGAAGCAGCCGTTCGACGCGTACGCTATTCCCGCGTGGGCTTATCGCCTCCACCTGCCGAAGTCCGGCATTCCCTACGGCATCGCCATCGCCGCGAGCGCGCTATGGGTGTATCCTAAAACCCCATGGTTCAGCGCATTCTTGGCCTGACCGTCCAATCCTTGAACGCCGATTAACTTCGCATTGACGTTTGTCCCGCAATCTTCGGCCTAAGGCACGAGGTTCGGCCATAAGGCCGTATGGGACAACGCACGCGATGAAACGGCCACAACTCATTGGAGTGACTGTAGCGGCCACCGCCGGTCTTCTGGCGTTTTTCATGGTAAGCGCCATGGTCAACAAACCGCCCGTCGAAAAGACAGTCGAAGTCAAGGTCGAGAGCAACGACGTGCTCGTGGCCCGCACGGACATCGGTCTTGGTCAGATCACGAACGATAGCCTGTTCCGCTGGCAGTCCTGGCCGAAGGAAACGGTCACCACCGGCTTCATCACGCGCGAAGACCGCCCCGACGCGATGACCCAGCTCTCCGGCTCCATTGCGCGCGCGCCGATGATGGCGGGCGAACCGATCACCGAACAGAAGCTCGTCCGCGCCGGCCAGGGCGGCGTGCTTGCGGCCATTCTGCCGGCCGGAATGCGCGCCATCTCGACCCGGATCAAGGAGGAGACCGCCGTCGGCAATCTCATCCTCCCCAACGACCGGGTCGATGTCATCCTCATCCGCCGCGTGCGCGGACGCTCGGGCGGCGAGGATTACGTCAGCGACCTTCTGTTCGGCAACGTCCGCGTGCTCGCCATCGGCCAGCAGATCGAGACCAAGGAGGGCCGCAAGACCGCCGACGGAAGCGCCGCGACGGCAACGCTCGAACTGACGGCACGCCAGGCCGAACTGTTGGCGCTTGCCAACTCGATGGGAGAGATCTCGCTCACCCTGCGCTCGATTGCGGATCTCGACCTCGAAGCCGGCCCCATGGCGGGCACGGATCCCAGTACGCGTGAAAGCACCGCCGTCCGCGTGCTGCGTTACGGAACCCCGTCACGCGCGTACGGCGTGAACTGAGTAAACAGCGTGCCATTGAGTAAAACGCGAGTTTCCAGTCCGCGAGAAAGCCGGTTGAACGATGCGAAAGATGAAGTTTCTTTGTGCCCTCGCACTGAACGCGCTGGTGATGGCAGCATGGAGCCCGGCACCCGAAGCTGGTCCTGAACCGAACACCGGCTCGTCCGTTTTACGCATCAGCGACGACGGCATGTTGCCCCAGAACCGCTCCGTGTCTCTCGGAGCCGGAAAATCCCTGCTCGTTGAGTTCGACTTCGAGTTGCGCGACGTCCTCGTGTCCGACCCGCAAGGCGTCGACGCCGTCGTCCAGACGTCCAACCGCGTATTTCTGATCGCCAAGCGCCCCGGACAGACGAATGCCTTCTTCTTCGATGCGGCGGGCCACCAGGTCCTGACGCTCGACATTTCGGTCGGTGCGGACTCGAGCGGTCTCGAAAGCCTGCTCGCGCGTCTCATTCCCGGATCGAACATCCGTGTGGAACTTGCAGGCCGATCGCTTGTGCTGACCGGCACCGTGCGCGCGCCCGCCGATTCCCACATGGCAACCAATCTCGCGAAAGCCTTCGTCTCCTCCGAGGGCGCCGGCCTCATGAGCTCCGTTCCTGGCGCCGCCGCGTCCGGTCCGGCAGGCTCCGCGAGCGGCGCGAACGCCCAATCGGGAAGCCCCTCGAACTCCGGCGAGGCAAAGCCGGTCATCAATCTCCTTTCTGTCGAGGCGGAAGAGCAGGTGATGCTGCGCGTCGTCGTGGCCGAAGTTCAGCGCACACTCTTGAAGCAGTTCGGCGTCAACCTGGGCGCCGCCATCAACTCGGGCAACTTCTCGACCGCCATTCTGACGGAGAATGCGCTTCCCTTGACGGCAGCGGCGGGTCTCGGCGGCATCCCTGTGCCAGGCCTCGGCACGACGGCGTTCGACGCCGCGACGGGCGTCGGATGTACGACGGCTGGCGTGCTCTGCAACTGGAACACCGGACCGGCCACCGGCACGTTCGGCAACAGCGGTGTCAGCGGCGGCTGGAGCAACGGCACCTCGCAAGTCTCCCATACGCTGCGTGCGCTCGAACGCGACGGCCTCCTGAGAACGCTCGCCGAGCCGAACCTCACGGCCGTCTCGGGTGAATCCGCCAAGTTCCTCGCCGGCGGCGAGTTCCCCGTCATCGAGCCGAGCGGCATCGGCCAGACCACGGTGCAGTACAAGCCTTACGGCATCGGCATCTCCTTCACCCCCACCGTTCTGTCTGAAGGCCGCATCAGCCTCAAGATCGAGAGCGAGGTCAGCGAGCTCACCACCAACGGCGCGATCCAGGTGCAGAACATCTCGATCCCGGCCCTCAAGACGCGCAAGGCGAACTCGACCGTCGAGTTGCCGTCCGGCGGCGCGCTGGCTCTCGCCGGCCTGATCTCGGACTCGACCCGTCAGAACATCGACGGCTTCCCGGGCCTCAAGGATCTGCCCGTGCTCGGCACGCTGTTCCGCAGCCGCGACTTCGTGAAAGAGGAAACCGAGCTCGTGGTGATCGTGACGCCTTATCTCGTACGGCCGGTGTCGCCGCGCCAGCTCGCCAAGCCCATCGACGGCCTCGCCGAAGCCACCGACCGCAAGGCGAACTTCATGGGTCACCTGAACCGCATCTATGGCGCACCCGACGCGGCCGCCCCGGTGGGTGACCTCAAGGGCGACTACGGGTTCATCATCGAATAACGGCCGACGCTGGAGACGCTTGTGATGCAACAGACACGTCAATCGCCCCGAGTAGGCCGCTTCGAACCGCGCCGCGCGACACTCGCATGTGCACTGCTGGCGCTCGTCGCCGTCGGCGCCGCGGGCTGCCGCCACGATGTCGGCGCCCCGCAGGTTGCCGGATGGTCGCTTGTCGATCCGGCTCAACGCCACCCGATCATCGTCTCGCAACAGCCGCAGACGATCGAGGTCAACGTCGCGCCTCAGGCCCGCCGCCTCTCCCCGCGCCAGCGGGCGGACGTGCTCGACTTCGTGCATCGCGCACGCGCCAGCGATGCCGGCAACAGCCGTCTCGTCATCCAGGCGCCCAGCGGAGGCAACAACGAGATTGCCGCTATGAACGCGGTTGGCGAGATCCGCCAGATGGTGAGCGACAACGGCTTTGCGGAATCGTCCATCGCCGTAGAAGCCTACCAAGGCGGCAGGCTCAGCGCGCCGGTACGCCTCTCCTACCTCACCTACGTCGCCGAAGCGCCGACCTGCGGCTACTGGCCGACCAACCTGGCCGACCAGCGCGACAACGCCAACTATTGGAACTTCGGCTGCGCAAACCAGCGCAACCTGGCCGCCATGATCGCAAACCCCGCCGATCTGATCGGACCCCGCACCGAAGGCGAACGCTACGGCGACCGTCGCGACGTGACATTCGACAAATACGTCCGCGGCGAACACACGGGCGCCGACCGACCGACCGACCCGAGAGACAGCACGGACGTCGCAACAGACGCACGTACGAGATAGCCATGACACAGCACGCATACGGCTCATCGCGCTCCGATCCACTGGACCCGCTCGCACCGCTGGAAGACACATCGGACGCGTCCACGGCCGCATTGAGCGACCGTGCGCGTCCCTTGCCGCGCATTTCGATCCAGGCCTTCTGCGAGACACCGGCTCTCGCCGAAGTCCTGCAGGACGCCTCCGAAGATCGTCGCCTCAGCAAAACACATCTCACGATCCAGATGGGCGGCGCGGCTGCGGCCGTGGCCCATTATCAGGAAAGCCCGACACCCAACCTGATTATTCTGGAGTCGCAGCGGTCTCACGCGGCCCTGATCGCGGAACTCGACGAACTCGCCCAGAGCTGCGACCCCGGCACCAAGGTCGTGATCGTCGGCCAGACCAACGACGTGATGCTCTATCGCGACCTCATCCGCCGCGGCGTTTCCGAATATCTCGTGATGCCCATCACACCGTTCGAGCTGATGGAGTGCCTCTCCGGGCTTTACAACAACCCGGCAACCGACCCCGTCGGTCAGGTGTTCGCCTTCATGGGCGCAAAGGGCGGCGTGGGCTCGTCCACCATCTGCCACAACGTCGCCTGGACGCTGTCCGAAATCCTGGAGACCGACATCGTCATCGGCGACATGGATCTGGCTTTCGGAACCGCTGGCCTCGACTTCAATCAGGACCCCGTGCAAGGCATCGGCGATGCGCTCCAGAACCCGGACCGCCTCGACGAGGTGCTGCTCGACCGCCTCCTGACGACATGCTCGAAGCACCTGTCGATCTTCGCTGCTCCCGTCGTGCTGGACCGTGACTACGACCTGACGCCCGACGATTGTCAGACGGTCGTCGATGTCGTGCGCCAGAACGTGCCGTTCGTTGCGGTGGATCTTCCGCACATCTGGACCCCCTGGACGAGGCAGCTCCTCCTGCAGGCCGATGAGATCGTCATCACCGCCGTCCCCGACCTCGCCAATCTGCGCAATGCGAAGAACATCATCGATCACATGAAGCAGGCGCGTAAGAACGACGCCGCGCCACGCCTCGTGCTCAACATGGCCAACATGCAGAAGCGCCCCGAGATCACCGTCAAGGAATTCGAGAGCGCACTCGGGATCGAGACCCTCGCAGTCATCGACTTCGACTGCGAAAACTTTGGGCAGGCCGCCAACAACGGCCAGATGGTCGAAGAGTACAGCGCAAAGGCAAAGGCGGTGCAGAGCTTCCGCGACATCGCGATGACGCTTGCCCATCGCAAAGAGATCAAAGCGGAGAAGAAGTCGCCTCTCGCGCCTCTTCTCGAAAAACTCAAGCTCATGCGCTGAGGATTAAGACATGTTCGGCCGGCGTACGAATGATCCTGGATTGCAGCGGCGGCTCCCCGCCGAACCCGCACCGACGGCATCTGCCGCAACCCACCAGCCTGCCTCGCCCAAGGCTGCAGCGCCGGCGGCCGCCATCCCGACGCGCGCCGAGCCGCAAGAGCAGCAGCGTCCGCATTCCGAAGAATACTACGACGTCAAGACTACGGTCTTTAACGCGCTCATCGACACCATCGACCTGACTCAGCTTGCCAAGCTCGACGCGGCAGCGGCGCGCGAAGAAATTCGCGACATCGTCTCCGAAATCATCCAGGTCAAAAACGTCGTCATGTCCATCGCCGAGCAGGAAGAGCTGCTTGAGGACATCTGTAACGACGTGCTCGGTTACGGCCCCCTGGAACCGCTGCTCGCACGCGACGACATCGCGGACATCATGGTCAACGGCGCCACGACGACGTTCATCGAAGTCGGCGGCAAGTCGCAGAAAACGAACGTGCGCTTTGCCGACAACCAGCAGCTCATGAACATTTGCCAGCGCATCGTGAGTCAGGTTGGCCGGCGCGTGGACGAATCGAGCCCGATTTGCGACGCGCGCCTCCCCGACGGTTCGCGTGTCAACGTCATCGCACCCCCGCTCGCCATCGACGGCCCGGCGCTGACCATCCGCAAGTTCAAGAAGGATCGCCTCACTCTCGAACAGATCATGAAGTTCGGCGCCATCACGCCGGACGCGAAAACGGTTCTCGAAGTCATCGGCCGCGTACGTTGCAACGTGCTGATTTCCGGCGGCACAGGTTCGGGCAAGACGACGCTTCTGAACTGTCTCACCGGCTGCATCGACCACGACGAACGCATCATCACCTGCGAAGACTCTGCCGAGCTTCAGCTCCAGCAGCCCCACGTCGTGCGTCTCGAAACGCGCCCGCCCAACCTCGAAGGAGAAGGCGAGATCACCATGCGCGATCTCGTCAAGAACTGCCTGCGCATGCGGCCCGAGCGGATCATCGTCGGCGAAGTCCGCGGCCCGGAGGCGTTCGACCTCCTCCAGGCCATGAATACGGGCCATGACGGATCGATGGGCACGCTCCACTCCAACAGCCCGCGCGAAGCGCTGAGCCGCCTCGAAAGCATGATCATGATGGGCGGCTTTGCGCTCCCCATCAAAACCATTCGTGAAATGATCGTGGGCTCCATCGACGTGATCATCCAGGCCGCCCGTCTGCGCGACGGCTCACGCAAGGTGACCCACATCACCGAAGTGACCGGCATGGAAGACGACGTCATCACGCTGCAGAATCTGATCGTCTACGAGATCACGGGCGAGGACGCCGCAGGAAAGCTCGTCGGTCATCATCGATCGACCGGCATCGCACGTCCAGCCTTCTACGAACGCGCCCGCTACTACAAGGAAGAAGGCCGCCTCACCACAGCCCTCGCCGCAGCGGAAATGCTCGACGAAAACGGAACCCCGATGGGAGAGCTCCTTGGTTGACGCCGGCCTCATGCCATTGATGACGGCTCTACTCGCCGCGATCGCGATTGCGGCGACGGCTTATGCCGTCATGTATCCGCTGATCTCCGGCGACAGGGCCAAAGAAAAGCGGGTCGCGACGGTGACCGAGTCGCACAGCAAGAAGCTGTCGTCGCGCTCGGCCGCGGATCTGGCGGCGAGCCGCAAGAAGCAGATTACCGAAAGCTTGAAGGATATCGAGAACAGGAAGAAGGCCAAAGAGAGGGTCTCTCTGAAGCTGAGGCTCGAACGGGCTGGCCTCGAAATCGAACCGCGCACCTATTGGATCGCGAGCATCGTCTCGGCCTTCGTCACGGCGTTCGTCGTGCGTGGGATGGTGCCCGCAACGATGGCCGGCATCACGCCGATGGTGACGATCGCTGCGTTCTTTGTAGGCGGCCTTGGACTGCCACGCTTCGTCCTCTCCAAGCTAACCGAACGCCGGCAGAAAAAATTCACCGCAGAACTCGCCAATGCCATCGACGTAATCGTTCGCGGCATCAAGTCCGGCCTCCCTCTCAACGATTGTCTCGGTGTTATCGCGCGGGAAAGCGTCGAGCCGCTGGCTGGCGAATTCAAGGAAGTGATCGAACAGCAGCGCCTGGGCGTGCCCCTGTTCGAGGCTTTGGAGCGGATGACGAAGCGCATGCCTGTGCCCGAAGTCAAATTCCTGGCCATTGTCATCGCAATCCAGCAGCAGTCGGGCGGCAACCTCGCCGAAGCCCTCGCCAACCTCTCCGGCGTGCTGCGTGACCGCTTCAAAATGGCCATGAAGGTGAAAGCACTCGCCGCCGAAGCCAAGGCGTCGGCCATGATCCTCGCCGCCCTGCCTCCGGGTGTGATGTTCATGGTGAACAGCGCCTCCCCCGACTACATCGCCCCGCTCTTCGAGACGCGCACCGGCAACCTGTTCATCCTGATCGGTCTCTTCTGGATGAGCTGCGGGATCTTCATCATGCGCAAGATGATCAATTTCAAGTTCTAGCGAAGGAACGCACCCGATCCATGCAAGAGCTTGTCAACACTTTGACATCGCCGCAGTTCCTGGCAACGATGCTGGCTGCGATCTCGGTCTTCGCGACGATCCTCGCCGTCGTCATGCCGATGATCGCGCGCGATCAGATGAATCAGCGCATGCGCGTGATGGCGGTCGAGCGCGACAAACTCCGCTCCCAGCGCATCAGCGAGCTTTCGAAGGAGCGCGGCGGCCCCAAGCTCCGTCAGGCGCCGAAAGGGTTTATGCAGCAGATCGTGGATCGGTTCGATCTGCGCTCTCAGTTCGACAATCCCGAGCTGCGCAACAAGCTCAAGATGGCGGGCTTGCGCGGACAGGCCCCTCTTGTCGCCTACATGTTTTTCCGTGTAGCGGCGCCGCCTCTCGCCTTCCTCGTTGCGCTTTTCTATCTGTTCGTTCTGAGCAACATGGAACAAAGCGCAGCGATGAAGCTGTTCTATGCGGCTCTCGCGGGCGCGGCCGGCTACTATCTGCCCAACATCTTCATCGAGAACCTCGCCCAAAAGCGGCAGCAGGCGATCAAGGTCGCGTTTCCGGAAGCACTCGACATGCTGCTCATCTGCGTCCAGTCGGGCATGTCCGTGGAGGCCTCGTTCGGCAAAGTCGCGAAGGAAATTACCGCGCAAAGTATAGAGCTTGGCGAAGAGCTCTCTCTGACGGCGGCCGAGCTGTCTTATCTCCCCGATCGCCGCATGGCATTCGAAAACCTCGCCGCCCGCACCGCGCTCCCCAGCGTCAAGTCGGTGACGACCGCGCTCATCCAGGCGGAGCGATACGGCACGCCCGTCGGCCAGGCGTTACGTGTGATGGCCAAGGAAAACCGCGACATCCGCATGTCGGAAGCGGAAAAGAAGGCGGCCGCCCTGCCGCCGAAACTCACCGTGCCGATGATCGTGTTCTTTCTTCCCGTGCTCTTCCTGGTCATCCTCGGCCCGGCTGCAATCAGCTTCTGGAAGATGCCGTAGAGAACGCGCGCCGCTCGCATGCCACTTCCGCGTCGGCATAGGCGAGATATTTTCTGAACGACCCTGGGCGCTCAAAAGGAACGCGCAAAAAAGAACCCTTCCGCGGCGATCCGCGAAAAGGCTCCGTTACGCTCAAGTTCGCGTGGCCTTAGTCAGCTGCTCTGTTACTCGGCAGTAAACAGCGCCGTGGCGCTCGGTGCACCAGCCCGGCCCAATCCGGATTCCATCGTGCTCGGGCGGAGCGCCGAAGGCCCGCGCTTCTGCTGAGAAACCGGCGTCGCGCGAGGCGCGGGAGCTTGCGCAACCGCCGTAGCCCACGAGGCGTCAGCCGGCATCGACGGCGTCATGGGCTGCGCGTCCCGGCGCACCATCTTCTGGAGCAGCGCGGTGTTCGCTTTCGCATCCGCCGGCTGGAGATCGGACGACGCGATCTGAGTGGCCTCGTCGTACTTGCCTTGCAGGCCGAGGACGAGCGCAAGATTCTGGCGCACCCGGGCATTGCCCCCATCGCTCTTGGCTTGGCGCAACAGCGCCTCGCCCTGCTCCGCATCGCCCGCCATCGTGTGCGCGAGCGCGAGGTTGTTCAGCACCGACGGGTGATTGGGCTGAAGCGCACGGGCACGCTCATAGAATGCGATGGCCTCGCGGTAGCTTCCTTCCTTGGCGAGAGCCGTGCCTCTGGCGAGAATGACGCGCCAATCCGGGTTGGACGGATCGTCGGCCACGGCCAGAACTTTCTTCGCCACGCTGATTTGATCGAGATCGAGTGCGAGCCGCCCGTAATCCCGCGCCAGCCGCCGGTCTTGCCCGTGGACGATAGACGCTTGTTGAAGAACGGCCAGCGCCTCGCGCTTCTGCCCCGTCGCCGTAAGGTTCTGCGCGTACGCAAGCGCCGCATCGAGATTGCGCGGGTCCTTGGAGTACTGCTCGCCCCAATATTCGGTCGCCTTGCGCGGATCGGTGGGTTGCGCCGAAACCGCCGCCTGCTGCGGAGCCGCCGGCGCAAGCGACGAGAACAGCCCGTCGCTCTCGCCCCCGCCCACCTGAGCGCAGGCCCCCAGCATCAAGCTCGCGGCCATCGCGGCAAGCAGCCCATGCGCTCGGGCCGGCTTCGCCATCCGAGGGGACACGTCGCGGTCGGCCATTGAGATCTCCACTGCTCGTCGGTCACGGGGCGCAGAGACGCCTCTCCGGCATCTCGCTTTGCGTCACTTTCCGATACAGCGGTCAATAAAGCCTTAACCGATAGGCAACCTCCCGTTAACCCGCACCCTCCGCGTATTCTGCCCGCTCAGCTTCCGCGCCACGTTTCCACTCCGTCATGGCCGGCAGCGCGAAGAGGGCGTCGATATACGCCGCAGCCCTCCCGTCGTCCCCGAACGGCGCGAGATCCTTCACGTACGTGCGCAAGCGCGACGCGACGGGCGCATACATCGCATCCGCGACCGAAAACCGTGAGAACAGGAACGGACCTTCGCCGCCGAAGCGTTGCCGGCAATCGCCCCACAGCGCGACAATGCGCCGGATGTCGGCCTCGACAGCCTCGATATGCGTGTCGCGAAGCTCCTGCGAGAGAAACTTCATGGGGCAATGCTCGCGCAGCGCCTGAAAGCCCGAGTGCATCTCCGCACTCACGGAGCGCGCAATCGCGCGTGCGCGGGTGTCTGACGGCCAAAGCTGAGCGTCGGGATGCTGCTCGGCGATATACTCGATGATTGCAAGACTATCCCAGATCATCAGATCTCCAGCCCACAGCACCGGCACTTTTCCGGCCGGAGAATGTTGCAGGATCAGCTCTTTCTTGTTCGGTGCGCGCAGATTGATGCGGATCTCCTCGAAATCGAGGTTCGCCTGCTTCATCGCAAGCCACGGCCTCAAGCTCCAACTCGACCAATGCTTGCTGCCGATGACCAGACGATAGGTGTCGCGCGCCATGCCGGACTGCCCCTCCCGATTGTGTTTCGTGGCTCGGTGAGGATAATGCCCGATCATCGAAGCGCCGTCCAAGCGGCCAAACTTCGCGAGCCTTCCAAAAGAGTATCCATGACCGAAACACCCGCACCCGCATGCACCCACGCACCCGCAGACGTGCTGGTCCCGCACGACACCGCCGAGGCCAGCACACCGATCTGGCTCGTCTCCGATGCCCAGCCGGTCTCGGCCATTCCCGATCTCGACGAGACGGCCCGCCGCTGGCTCGAAGAGACCCGCTTCACGGGAGCCGCGAGAAAACAGGCTATCGTCCCTGGCCCCACCGGCAAACCCGCCGGCGTCGTCCTCGGCCTCGGCAACGGCACCGCAGGCGATCCCTCGGGCCCGTCTGAACTCCTGATCGGCCAGCTTGCAGCAAGCCTCCCCTCGGGCCTCTATCATCTGGCCAGCGAGACGCCGAACGCCGCGCTCGCCGCCGTCGCATGGGGCCTCGGCGCCTATCGCTTCCGCCGTTACAAGAGCGGCGCTGGCGACGCGCCGCCGCGCCTCAAACTCCCGGCGGAGGTCGATCACCAATCCGTCGTCAGCCAGGTCAGCGCCGTGTGGAGCGGACGAGACCTGATCAACACGCCCGCGGCCGATCTCGGCCCCGCGGAGCTGGAAGCAGCCGCTGCCCTCGTCGCCCGCGACCACGGCGCCAGCATCTCGACCGTCGTGGGAGACGACCTGCTCGATCAGGGACATCGCATGATCCACGCCGTCGGACGCGCACACCCGCGCGCGCCGCGCCTGATCGACATGCGCTGGCAGAAGCCCGGCGGACGCCCCGACGCACCGCGTCTCACGCTCGTCGGCAAAGGCATCACGTTCGACACCGGCGGCCTCGACATCAAGCCCGCCTCCGGCATGCTTTTGATGAAAAAGGACATGGGCGGCGCGGCAGCAGCCCTCACGCTGGCCGAAATGATCATGAGCCTCGGCCTCGACGTGCGTCTGCGTCTCCTCATCGCAGCGGCCGAGAACAGCATCGCGGGCGACGCGTTCCGGCCCGGCGACATCCTGACCAGCCGCGCGGGCCACACGGTCGAGATCGGCAACACCGATGCCGAAGGCCGGCTCGTGCTCGCAGACGCCCTGTCGCTGGCGGACGAGGAAGCCCCCGATACGCTGCTCGTCTTCGCGACGTTGACGGGCGCGGCCCGCGTCGCGCTTGGCCCCGATCTGCCCGCCTTCTTCACGAACGACGATGCCTTCGCGGCAGCCCTCGTCGCGGAATCGGAGGCGGTGGGCGACCCCGTCTGGCGTCTCCCTCTTTGGCCTAGTTACGACCGTCACCTCGACAGCGACATCGCCGACCTTCGCAACGTCAGCGACGGGCCCTTCGCGGGCGCCGTCACGGCTGCGCTGTTCCTGAAGCGCTTCGTTACGAACGCGCGGCGCTTCGCACATTTCGATCTCTACGGCTGGCGGCCAACCGCTCGGCCACTGGGCCCCAAAGGCGGCGAGCCGCAGACCGCGCGCGCCATCCTCTCGCTCCTCGCGAAGGAGTTGACCGTATGACAGACCCTAAGCAGGGCGGCACCGGCGGCGAAGACAGCGACGAAGCGCGGCGGGCAAACGACCCTGCCGGCGCGACGTCGACGCCTCCGCCCATCCCGTCGCCGGAGACGTCCAACGCCCCAGCGCCGCCAGATCTCGACCCGCGCCGCCATGCCGTGCGGGCCGATCTTGCCGCCGTGACGTTGAGAGGCCAGGTCGCCTCACCGCGCTATTCGGCGGGCGTCGTGCGCCAGGTGGTGCGCGCCTCCGTCCCACTGCGGCGCGAACCCAACCCCGCGGCCGGCCTCGACACGGAAGCACTCTTCGGCGAGCGCGTGACCGTGTACGACGAGAACGAAGGCTGGGCCTGGGCGCAGCTCGCGCGCGACCGCTACGTCGGATACGTCCCGTCCTCCGCGCTGACCACGCAGGTCACCGTGCCGACCCATCGCGTCAAAGCGCTCGGCACGTTCGTCTATCCAGCGCCGGACATCAAAGCGCCGCCCACACTGCACCTCCCACTCAATGCGGAGGTTCGCGTGGCGGAATGGGAGGAGCGCTTCTGCCAGCTGGAGCAGGGCGGCTTCGTCATAACGCGCCACCTCGTCGAAAAGGAACGCGTCGAGCGCGATTTCGTGGACATCGCCGAGCGTTTCATCGGCACGCCCTATCTCTGGGGCGGACGCACCCGCATCGGCATCGATTGCTCGGGCCTCGTGCAGATCGCGCTGGAGGCGGCCGGCCATGCCTGCCCCCGCGACAGCGATATGCAAATGGCGGAACTCGGGGAAGAGTTGCCGATCCCCGGCGATCTCGAAGGGCTTCAGCGCGGCGATCTGATATTTTGGAAGGGCCACGTCGGCATCATGGCCGATGGCCTAATGCTCCTGCACGCGAACGCGCACCACATGGCCGTCGTTGCCGAAACGCTTCCCGAGGCGGCCGAGCGCATCCTGCGCCATGCATCCACCCCCATCGCCGCCATCCGCCGCCTCTTGCCGGCAACGGAGAGCGCGAACGCAACCTGAAGGGATCGGAATCTAGATCCGCCGGTACGGCAGGAAATGATGATCGCGCGCGAACGCATCTCCGTCCGGTGTGATCGGCCCACCGCGCCAAAAGCGCCCCGGTCCCAGCGTCACGATGGTCTCGACACCGCATACCGCGCCCGTCGCCCGGCTCGCCCATCGGCGTTGCACCACATGCCCTTCGGTGATCCGCTCGATGAGCGGCAACACGTCGTCGAACTGTTCGAGCACGCAATCCTCGTAGGTCTCTCCCGCAATGGTGAGATCGAAAAGCCCCGTTTCCCGCAGCATCAGCGAAACCGGGCAAGCCCCTTTTGCGCGGGGCTTAAGGCTGAAGCACCAGCTTCCACCGCCCTCGCTTTCCCAGATGTGGGCGACGTCTGCGATGGTCGGCATCCAATAGCGAAGTTGCGTGATTGTCGCCTGAAGCGAGGAGGGAACGCCCGTGCCGCTGCCCGTCTCCGCGGTGATGGCGGATAGAGACCAAGGAAGCCGTATAACGCGGGCAACGACATCCCGAATACGCTGCATACCGAAAACCTGAAGAAAGCAAACGAAACGTGGAGCGGGTGACGCTAACCGGCAATCGCCGCGCGGTGGGCAACTTTGAGATCGAACGCGGCGGCGAGCAACGCCTTGGTATAGTCGTCCTTGGGCGAAGTGAAGACATCTTCGGCCGGCCCCTCTTCCACGGCCTTGCCGTTGCGCATCACGATGACGTAATTACAGAGCGCCCGCACCACTTTGAGGTCGTGGCTGATGAAGACATAGGCAAGGTCGCGCTTTGCCTGCAACTCGCGCAGCAGATCGACGATCTGCGCCTGAACGCTCATATCGAGCGCGCTCGTCGGCTCGTCGAGAACGATGAAGCGCGGCTCCAGAGCCATGGCGCGCGCAATCGCGATACGCTGGCGTTGCCCCCCTGAGAACTCGTGCGGATAGCGGTCGAGCGCGCTGGCGTCCAGGCCGACCTCTTCCAGCGCCTTCGTCGCCTGAGCACGGCGTTGCGTTTCGCTCCATTCGGGCTTCTGGATCAGAAGCCCCTCCTCAAGGATGCCGAAGATCGAGAGCCGTGGCGACAGCGATCCGTAAGGGTCCTGGAACACCACCTGCATCTCGCGACGCAGCGGGCGCATCTCCTTGGGCGACAACCCGTCGATCCGCCGCCCCATGTAGACGATCGGCCCTTTCGACGAAATGAGCCGCAGGATGGCGAGCCCGAGCGTCGTCTTGCCCGAACCGGATTCGCCGACGACCCCGAGCGTCTGTCCCGATCGGATCTTCACCGACAGACCATCTACGGCCTTCACATGATCGACAGTCTTCCGGAGAAAGCCACGCTTGATCGGAAACCACACGCGGAGGTCGTCGGTCTCCGCGATCACGGGCGCAGCCGCGTCGAAGCGCGGCGGCTCGCCCTTGGGCTCGGCCGCGAGCAGGTGACGCGTATAGGGGTGCTTCGGGTCCGTGAAGAGCGCTTCCGTCGGCTGCTCCTCGACGATCTCGCCCCGCTGCATCACGTAAACCCGCTCCGCCATACGCCGCACGATGCCGAGATCGTGGGTGATGAGCAGCATCGCCATGCCCATCTCGCGCTGGAGGTCGCGCAGAAGCTCCAGAATTTGCGCCTGGATCGTGACGTCGAGCGCTGTCGTCGGCTCGTCCGCAATCAGGAGATCCGGCTCGTTGGCAAGCGCCATCGCGATCATCACGCGCTGGCGCTGGCCGCCCGAAAGCTGATGCGGATAGGCGCCAAGCCGCTTCTCGGGCTCCGGAATGCCGACCTTCGTCAAGAGCTCGATCACGCGTGCCCGCGTCGCGCTTGCGCTCATGCGCCGGTGGAGCTGCAGGATCTCGCCCACCTGCCGCTCGATCGGATGCAGCGGATTGAGCGACGTCATCGGCTCCTGGAAGATCATGGAGATCCTGTCGCCCCGGATACGCTTGAGAGCACCCTCGTCCGCGTGCAGCAGGTCGCGCCCCTCGAAGAAGATCTCGCCCGTCGGATGCGATGCGGCGGGATAAGGCAGGAGCTTCAAAATCGAAAGCGCCGACACCGACTTCCCGCTGCCGGATTCGCCAACGAGCGCCACCGTCTCGCCGCGGTTGATGCGGAACGACACGCCCTTCACCGCCGTCGTCGTCACGCCGCTCGAACGGAACGCCACCGACAGGTTCTTGACGTTGATGAGCACCTCTTTGGACATGCGAAGCGCTCCTCAGGCAAACGTCTTTCGGGGGTCGAGCGCATCGCGCACACCCTCGAAGATGAAGATCAGAAGCGACAGCATGATCGCGATGGAGAAGAACGCGGAGAGACCGAGCCACGGCGCGTTGAGATCGCTCTTGCCTTGCAACAGAAGCTCACCGAGCGACGGCGAACCTGGCGGCAAGCCAAGACCCAGGAAGTCGAGCGCGGTCAGCGTCGTGATGGAGCCCGAAAGCTGGAACGGCAGGAAGGTGAGCGTCGCAACCGTCGCGTTCGGAAGCAGATGCTTCCACATGATCGTCGTATCGGAGAGCCCGAGCGCGCGTGCCGCCCTCACATACTCGAAGTTTCGGGCGCGCAGATATTCCGCCCGCACCACGCCGACAAGGCTCGTCCATTGGAACGCGAGCAGCACGAATAAGAGTGTCCAGAACCCTGGCACCAGAACCGCCGCGATAATGATCAGCACATACAGCGTCGGGATGTTCCCCCAAATTTCGAGGAACCGCTGCATGATGAGATCGACCCAGCCGCCATAGAAGCCCTGCACGGCACCCGCCGCGACACCGATGACGCTGGCCATGACCGTTAGAATGAGCCCGAACAGCACCGAGATCCGGAACCCGTAGATCACGCGCGCGAGCACGTCGCGTCCCTGGTTGTCGAGACCGAGCCAATTCCAGTTGCCCACCGCAAGATAGCGCGCCATCTGGTCGGGCGGGGCTTCACAAAGCGGCGCCTGGGCGGCCCATTGCGGCGGCGCCGGATAGCCGAGCCCGCCTTGATACTTCGTGTCGCCACGCTGCACGAAACAATTGCCTTCGGCGTCGGCCCGGTTTGGATAATCCTTATTGATGGTGTCGTAGCGGTAGCGGATCGGTGGCCACAGCATCCAGCCGTTGCTCTCGATCTCCTCGATGATCATCGGATCGCGGTAGTCGGTGACGGCAAGGAAGCCGCCGAACTTCGACTCCGGATAATCGATCAGCACCGGGAACAGCGTCTGACCGTTATATCGCGCAATGAGCGGCCGGTCGTTGGCGATCAGCTCCGCAAACAACGTGAGCACGAACAGCACGAGGAAGATCACGAGGCTCCAATAGCCCCGCCGGTTCGCCTTGAAGTTCGCCCAGCGCCGCTGGTTGATGGGAGACAGGTCGAAGCGCGGCCGGAACCGCGAAAAGAAGTTCGCCCGCACCGGGTCGACCACTTCCTTCTCCAGGATCGGATCGTCGCGTTTCGCGTCCACGGGCTAGACCTCCCGGCTGTCGAAGTCGATCCGGGGATCGACCAGCGTATAGACGAAATCGGTGACGACGTTCACGACCAGCCCCAAGAGCGCGAAGATGTAAAGGGTGGCGAACACGACCGCATAATCGCGCTTGATGGCGGATTCGAACCCGAGCAACCCGAGTCCGTCGAGCGAGAACACCGTCTCGATCAAAAGCGATCCCGTGAAGAACGCGCTGATGAACGCGCCGGGGAAGCCCGCGATGATGATCAGCATGGCGTTGCGGAAAATATGTCCGTAGAGCACCTCGCGCTCGCCGAGCCCCTTCGAGCGCGCCGTGACCACGTACTGCTTGCGGATCTCGTCCAGGAAGCTGTTCTTGGTGAGAAAGGTCATTGTCGTGAACGAGCCGAGCGCCATGGCGATGATCGGCAGCGTCAGGTGCCAGAAGTAATCGACGACCTTGCCGAAGAGAGAAAGCTCTTCCCAGTTGTCGGAGAACAGCCCCCGCGACGGGAAGATCTGCAGGAACGACGAGCCCGCAAACAGGATCAACAGCAGCACCGCAACGAGGAAGCCCGGCACGGCATAACCGATCACCAGCGCCGTGCTGGTCCAGGTGTCGAAGCGCTCGCCATCCCGCACCGCCTTGCGGATGCCGAGCGGAATCGAGATGAAATAGGTGATGAGCGTGATCCAAATGCCGAGCGAAATCGAAACCGGCAACTTCTCCTTGATCAGCTCGATCACCGACACGTCGCGGAAGTAGCTGCGGCCGAAATCGAACGTGAGATAATTCTTCATCATCAGGAAGAAGCGTTCGTGGGCGGGCTTGTCGAAGCCGAACTGCCGTTCGAGTTCCAGGATGAACTCCGGATCGAGGCCCTGCGCGCCGCGATAACGGGACGTGACGCTGTCTCCACCGGCTCCCATCTGCGATTGCCCGCCGAGCGTATCGCCGCCACCCCCGCCGCCGATGCGATCGGTGATCGAGGTATCGGTGCCCGAAAGCTTGGCGATCATCTGCTCGACCGGCCCACCCGGCGCGAACTGGATGATGGCGAAACTGATCAGCATGATGCCGAGCATCGTCGGCACGATCAGCAGCACGCGCTTGAGGAGATAAGAAGCCATCGTTCGATCACATCCCCTGACCCTGGCACCGTTCGCCCTTAAGCAAGACCGCGTCGGTCCGCCCCGGGCAAACCGCTAACGCCGTCCCGCGGACTTAGCCTTTTCGCCGTCGAACCACCACGTCTCAAGCGCGCCGCGCGCGTACTTGGGCTTCACGTCTGGCCAGCCGAACTTGTCCCAGAACGCGATCTGATGAGACCCCTTGTACCACTGCGGAATCCAATAATGACCCGCCCGCAGCACGCGATCCGCCGCCCGCGTCGCCGCAACCAGCTCCTCGCGGGACTGCGCTTTGACGACCCGGTCGATCAGGTCGTCGAGCACGGGATCCGCAATACCGGCGAGGTTGTAGCTTCCGCTCATGGCAGCGGCATCCGAGCCCCAATAGTTCTTGAGTTCGATACCGGGGGACAACCGCAAGGAATAGCGTTGCGTCGTGATATCGAAATCGAAATCCTTGAGACGGCGCTGATACTGCGCGGGATCGACCCGCCGCATGGTGGCGTCGACACCGATCAACTGCAGGTTCTTGATGAACGGCGCAATGATGCGCTCGAAATTCACCTCGAACAGCAGGAACTCGACCGAGAGCTTCTCGCCCTTAGCGTTGCGCAACCCGTCACGCGTCTGCTCCCAGCCGGCCTCCGCCAGAAGCTTCGCCGCGCGGCGCAGATTTTCCCGGTTGCTCCCGCTGCCGTCGGTCACGGACGGCGACACGGGCTCGCCGAACACAGCCTCAGGCAAGCGATCCCGGTGCGGCTCCAGCAGCTTGAGTTCGTCGGCCGTCGGCAGCCCGCCGGCTTTCATGTCCGAGTTTTCGAAGAAGCTCGCCGTCCGCGTATAGAGCCCGAAAAACAGGTTGCGGTTGCTCCACTCGAAGTCGAAGGCATAGCCCAGCGCCTCGCGCACGCGGATGTCCTTGAATTTATCCCGGCGCGTGTTGATGAAAAAGCCCTGTGCACCGGAGGGGCGTTCGTCGTCGAGCGTCTGGCGCAAAATGCGCCCATCGCGCACCGCCGCGACGTCGTAGCTGGTCGACCAGTCGCGTGCGGTGAATTCCTCGCGGAAATCGAAGTTGCCGGACAGCAGGTTTTCGAGTTCGAGCGTGCGGTCGCGGAAATACTCGTAGCGCACTTCGTCGAAATTGTTCTGGCCCCGGTTGACGGGCAAATCGCGGCCCCAGTAATCCTCGCGCCGCGTATAGGCGACATACGTGCCCGCGCGAAAATTCCCGACCTTGTACGGCCCCGATCCGAGCGGCGGCGTCAGCGTCGTCTGGTCGAACGCGTTTTCGGTATAATAGGCCTTGGACAGTATCGGCAACGTCGCGACGTTAATCGGCAGATCGCGCGTCAGCGTACCCTTGAACGTATAGCGCACGGTATGCGCATCGAGCGCCTCCGCCTTCTCCACGTCGCGGATCTGGCCCGAAATCGCCGGATGGCCTTTCGACTTGATCGTGTCGAAGGAGAAGACGACGTCCTCCGCCGTCAGCGGAGAGCCATCCGCAAACTTGGCCTCGGGGCGCAGCTTGAACGTGACGGACATGCCGTCGTCTGCAAGATCGGCGGTTTCCGCAACCAGCCCATAGACCGCATCCGGCTCGTCCATGGCCCGCGCCATGAGACTGTCGAACAACAGAGCGAGCCCCTGCGCCGCGTCGCCCCGGAGAATGAACGGATTGAAACTGTCGAACGTGGTCAGACCGCCAGAGCCGATCTGCGAGACGCGCCCGCCCTTCGGCGCATCCGGGTTCACGTAATCGAAGTGCGTGAAGTCGGCCGGATACTTGAGATCGCCGAAGATCGAGAGCCCGTGCCTGGGCTCGGCCGCGGCTGGCGATGCGGCAAGCCCGACAGCGAGCGCCAACATGGCCAGAAACGCAAAAGCCTCGCGCGGCACCTTGCGCACCGTCACCGCACCCGTCATGTCGTCTTGCAGTCTCCGCAGGCCCATCGTCGTCAGTTCCTGCGTGCGGCCTGAAGGGCCTTCAGCTTGTCCTGATCCACCCACCACACCTGCGTCAGCGCCGAAGTCTGAGAGGGAAGTTTATCGGGCCTGCCGAACATATCCCACGTCGCAATCCACTCGTTGGGATTGTACCAATGCGGAACCACGTAATGGCCCCAGAGCAGCACGCGATCCAGCGCCCGCGTCGCGGCCACCAGTTCGTCGCGATCCTTGGCGAACACCAGCGTCTCGATGATGGAATCGATCACCGGGTCCTTGATACCGATGGTATTGCGGCTTCCGTCATGGTCCGCCGCCGCCGAGCCCCAGAAGTCGCGCTGCTCGTTGCCGGGCGAAATGGACTGCGGGAACATGTCGATGATGATGTCGTAGTCGCGGCTCATCTCGCGCCGCTCGTATCCTGCGGGATCGACGACACGCGTCGTTGCCCGGATGCCGATCTTGGCGAGGTTGGCGCGATAGTGCGCGATGTGGCGCTCGAACGAATCCGACCCGATCAGGAATTCCACCGTGAACGGCTCGCCCTTGGCGTTGCGCAGAACCTGCTCCGTGCGCTTCGAACCAAGACCGACGGTTTGCATCGCCTTGCAGAAGAAACCGCAGTCGGCATCCTCGACTTCCTCGGTGCGGATCTCCCATCCGGCTTCCTTCAGCAGCGCCATCGCCTTCGCGAGATTGTCGCGCGCATCCTCGCGCGTCGCAAACGTCGGGTTCTTCCACTCGGTTGTGAAAACTTCCGGCGGCAGGTCCTTCTCGTGCGCCTTGAGGATTTCGAGCTCGCGCCCTTCCGGAAGCCCCTTCGCTGCAAGCTCGGAATTGTCGAAATAACTATGCACGCGGCTGTACTGACCGAACAGCAAGCTGCGGTTCAGGTCTTCGAAATCGAAGGCCAGATTGAACGCCTGCCGCACGCGCCGATCCTGAAACTTCGGCCGGCGGATGTTGAATGCGAAGCCCTGCATCCGAGCGACGCCCTCGGTCGGGATCACCTCTTTTTTGACGAACCCTTTTTTGAGCGCGTCGAAGTTGAACTGCGTGGCCCACGCGCTCGCAGTGTTCTCGCGCCAGAAGTCCGCGCGCCCGCTCTTGAAGTCTTCGAACGCAGCAACCCGCTCGCGGAAGTATTGAAAGCGCAGCTCGCCGAAATTCCATTGCCCGATCGCGACCGGAAGATCCTTCGCCCAGTAGTCCTCCACACGCTCGAACACGATGCGGTTGCCGGTGTCGAACTCCTTGATCCGATAGGGGCCCGATCCGAGCGGCACTTCGAGCGTACTCTTTGCAAGATCGCGCGGCTCGCCGTTGCGCGCCTTGCCTTCCCAGAAGTGCTTGGGCAGCACGGCAAGCTGGCCGAGGATCTGCGGCAGCTCCCGGTTGCCCTTCTGATCGAACGTGAACGTCACCTCGTGCGGTCCGGTCTTCTCGCCGCGCACGACGTTGGCGTAATAGCGGCCGTACATCGGGTTAGCCGCCTTGATGGCGTCGAGCGAGAAGATCACATCCTCGGGCTTGATCGGCTCCCCGTCGTGGAAGCGCGCCTCGGGCCGCAGCCCGAACGTGACCGAGCTGAAATCGTCCGGAAACGACACCCATTCCGCAATCAGGCCGTATTCCGTCGACGGCTCGTCGGGGCTGCCGGCCATGAGCGTGTTGTAGATCATGCCGACGCCACCCGCCGGCACGCCGCGGATCGAGAACGGATTGAGGGAATCGAACGTGCCCTGCGTCGCAAACCGCACCACGCCGCCCTTGGGCGCGTTGGGGTTCACCCAGTCGAAATGCTTGAAATCGGGCCCGAACCTCGGCTCGCCCACAAGCGACAAGGCGTGATGACGAACCTGTGCGGGCGGCGCGGGCGGCTCAGCGACCGCCTCCGCTCCTGGAGCCTCCGCACCTTGCCCAAAGGCCGCAGCGCTTGTGGCCAAGGCCACGATGAGGAGCGAGAAAAAGGAGGTCGTAGGGCGCTGCACCATCAATGCCGTCATCCATTCCGTTCCGTCGAAAACCGGGCGAACACGGAACTGTGGCACGTGCCGCCGCGCAGGTCGACGGCCCTGGAAAATCAGGGCCGGACCAGGGGAAAATCAGTTCCTAGCACGCCTTCTCACGGGATACGGATTAAACATCGGCAAGATAGGGCGGCCTATCGCGCCGCCCCCTCGCAACGATCTTAAGGTGCAGGCGCAGCCGGCGTTTCCGGTACCGCAGCAGGGGCATCTTCGGCAGGTGCGGCAGCCGCGGGCGCCGGCAGAGGCGCCGGGCTATCCGCGAGCGACCTGAGATACGCGATCAGATCGGCAAGCGTCGCGTTATCCGAGACGCCGTTGAACACCATCCGCGTACCCGGCAGATATCCGCGCGGAGCGTGCAGGAATTCGGCCAGCGCTTCATAGCTCCACTCGCCGCCCTTGCTCTTGATCACGTCCGAATATCCGCCGAAATCGCCGACGCTCCCCAGCGCGCGGCCCAGAACGCCGTAGAGATTGGGACCGGCCTTGCTCGCGGCACCCTTGTCCGCGGAGTGGCACGCCGCGCACGCCCGGAAAGCCGCTTTCCCGTCGTCGGGGCTTGCATCGCCCACCAGCGCAACGACGTCCGCGGGATCGAACGCCTTCGGCCCCGCCACAGGCGCGCCGCCGTCCGCGGGCGCCGCACCATCACCATCGGGCTGGGGAAGCGTGAAACCGCCGGTGACCGGCCCGTGGTGGCTCAACTCGTTGATCAACGTCTTAGGCACGAAGATGAGAAGCAACGCCAGCAGTACACCGCCCGCAATCTTGTTCAGCTCGAAGGAATCCATCATCTCTTTCTTCCTGCCCGCGGGACGCGCTTCCGCCCCCGAAATCCTCACCCGAGACATGCGACAGCCCGAGCGCTGCCACGTCATTCCCCGGTCTGAGCGCAGGCGTCCCGCTCCCGCCCCAGACGGACCCATCGGCTCAAATCGAACCGAACCAGCAGACCGCATCTAAAGGGCCTGCACCACGCCTTGCAACCCTTGGGGCTGCCAGTCTACAGCTCATGCCCCCGCAGGGGCCTCGGATCGTCTGCCCGCCCGCACGGGACAGGCCATCGACATCCTGCTTCCATGGGGGCCCCGCTTCCATAGGACCAAGTGTCCGAACTGGGGGCAGCCCGGGGCCGGAAACGCGACGGAGAGCCCACGATGACGAGAGCCCTGATCATCATACCGGCCCGCATGGCCTCGACCCGACTGCCCGACAAGCCTCTCGCCGACATCGAAGGCGAGCCGATGATCGTCCACGTCTGGCGCAAGGCCCACGACGCGGCCATGGGGCGCGTGGTCGTGGCCGCCGACTCGGACGAAATCGTGAACGCCGTGCGCTCCGCCGGGGGCGAGGCCATGATCACCCGGCCCGACCACGTCTCGGGCTCCGACCGCATCTTCGAGGCTTTGAGCCGCATCGATCCGGAATCGGAGGCGGACATCGTCGTCAACCTGCAGGGCGATCTCCCGACCATCGACCCGGCCCTTATCCGCGAATGCGCGTCCGCCCTCGACGTCAAAGGTCCCGACATCGCGACCCTCGCAGCCGAGATCACCGATCCCGACGAACGCACGAACCCCAACGTGGTGAAGATCGTCGGCACGCCTCTCCCCGAGAAGAACCGCCTGCGCGCCCTTTACTTCACGCGCGCGACCGCACCCCACGGCGACGGACCGCTGTTCCACCACATCGGCCTTTACGCCTACCGGCGCACCGCCATCGAGCGGTTCGTCTCGTTGCCGCCCTCGTATCTCGAAACGCGCGAGAAGCTGGAGCAGCTCCGTGCGCTGGAGGACGGCATGCGTATCGACGTGGCCATCGTTGACACTGTTCCCCTCGGTGTCGATACTCCCGACGACCTCGAACGGGCACGCAAGCTCGTCAGGAAGGCGAAGCGGGCATAACCACCGTGCATTGCGGCGATCCGAGAAAAGATTTGAAGTTCGCGCGGCCGTTTCGATTTTGATGGCGGGCGCGCCGCTGCGCGTGTCCGCACAATCCTGCACTTCCTTCGTCGCCCTTCCTGACCCAAAGCCCGAGTCCTCATCATGCCCCAGTCCGCCGACGCCACGCCCCCTCGCATCGCCTATCAGGGTGAGCCGGGCGCGAATTCTCACCTCGCCTGCGCGGAGGCGTTCCCGGACCTCGAAGCCATCCCCTATCCGACCTTCGAGGACGCCCTGGCGGCCGTGAAGTCCGGCGACGTACGCTTCGCGATGATCCCGATCGAGAACTCGGTGGCCGGCCGCGTAGCGGACATCCATCACCTGCTTCCCGGTGCGGATCTCTACATCGTGGGCGAGCACTTCCTGCGCGTGCGCCACCAGCTGCTGGGCGTGAAGGGCGCGTCCCTCGCCACCATCAAGAAGGTGCTGAGCCACACCCAGGCGCTCGGCCAGTGCCGCAAGGCGCTCCGCACGCTCGGCCTCACCCCCGTACCCGAGGCGGACACCGCGGGATCGGCCCGGATCGTGGCGGAACAGGGCGAGCCCACCCTCGCCGCCATCGCGTCCCGTCTCGCAGCCGAAATCTATGGCCTCGACGTCCTGAGCGCCGACATCGAGGACGAAGCGCACAACACGACGCGCTTCCTCATTCTGGCAAAAGACCCCGACGACGCGGAGCCCGACGACGGCCCCGTCGTGACCACCTTCCTGTTCCGCGTCCGCAACGTCCCGGCCGCGCTCTACAAGGCGCTCGGCGGGTTTGCCACCAACGGCGTCAACATGACGAAGCTCGAAAGCTATCAGCTCGAAGGCACGTTCAACGCGACCATGTTCTACGCCGACATCGAAGGACACCCGCGCGATCGCTCCGTCCAACTCGCGCTGGAGGAGCTGTCGTTCTTCTCGACCGAGGTTCGCCTGCTCGGCACCTATCTCGCAAGCCCCTACCGGATCGAGGCGGCCGAAGCTGCGGCTCCTCCCGTCGCCCCAGGCGGCAGCGTCCGCTGAGAGATCGCAATGAGATTGACCGATAAGATCGCCATCGTCACCGGAGCCGCATCCGGCTTCGGACGCGGCATCGCGGACGCGTTCGCAGCCGAAGGCGCGAAAGTCGTCGTAGCCGACATCGACGCCGCGCGCGCCGAAGCAACCGCCGCCGCAATCGGCAACGGCGCTCTGTCCGTCGCCGCCGACGTTTCGAAAAAAGACGACGTGACGCGTCTCGTCGAAACGACGGTCAACGCGTTCGGTGGCCTCGACATCGTCGTCAACAACGCGGGCGCAACGCATCGCAACCAGTCGCTGATGACGGTGAGCGAGGACGAATTCGACCGCATCTACGCCGTCAACGTAAAGTCGATCTACCTCATGACGCTCGCGGCCGTGCCCGAGCTTGAAAAACGCGGTGGCGGCTCGATCGTCAACACGGCGTCGACAGCGGGCCTGAGGCCACGCCCCGGCCTCACCTGGTACAACGGCTCGAAAGGCGCGGTGATCACGCTGACGAAATCGATGGCAGCCGAGCTTGCGCCGAAGAACATCCGCGTCAACGCCATCAATCCCGTGATCGGCGAAACCGGCCTTCTCGAAGAGTTCATGGGAACGGCCGACACGGCCGAAAACCGCGCACGCTTCGTCGCGGGCATTCCGCTCGGGCGCATGTCGAAGCCCTCCGACATCGCCAACGCCGCACTGTTCCTCGCCGACCCCGCCTCGCACTTCATCACCGGCATCGCCATCGAAGTCGACGGCGGACGGTGCATCTGACACACTCCATGTGTCATGAAACGCCCCTGCGTCTACATTCTCGCCGGCAGGCGAAACGGCACTCTCTACGTCGAGGTGACGAGCGATCTTCATAAGCGCATGGCCGAGCACACTCAGGGGCTTGTGCCCGGCTTCACGAAAAAACATGGCGTGAAGCATCTCGTTTACTACGAGATGCACGATCTCCTAACGGAGGCCATTCGGCGCGAGAAGCAGCTTAAGGAGTGGCAGCGGATTTGGAAAATCCGTTTGATCGAGACCATGAACCTGGAATGGCAAGATCTCTTTGACGCCACATCAGGCGAAATCGCGTTCGGACCCGCCGATCTGCAACGAGAGACTGGCGAACAATGATCGAGGTATCTGGCCCCCGCCCTTCGGCGGGGTGACGGACGGGGTGTGGCAACCGCCCGCCACAAATCCAACGTCACACCGGCGAAGGCCGGTGCCAAGATACGTAAGAGCAGCACGAGAGCTCACCTCCGCACCGCCACCATCGTCAAATGCTCAGCGCATCGCCGCGGATCTGATACAGCGACAGCGCCGTTGCAACGGCGAGGTTGAGGCTGTCGAGCTTCCCCGCCATCGGGATTTTCACGAGCCGCGAGCATGAGCGCGTCAAGCTCTCCGATAACCCCGGCCCCTCGCTGCCCATGAGCAGAAGCACGGGATCCTTGTAAGCCGCATGCCGGAAGTCGTCCCGCGCATCGAGATGCAAACCCACCACATCGCCCGGCCACGATGCCCGCCATACGAGGAATTCCTCACGCGAAACTTTCGCAAGCGGCATGTCGAACACCGAACCCATCGTCGCACGCACGGCTTCGCGCGAATAAGGATCGCAGGTATTGCCGATCAGGATGATGCCCTTGGCGCCCACCGCGTCCGCCGTGCGAATGATGGTGCCGAGATTGCCGGGATCGCGGATCTCTTCGAGCGCGAGCCACGTATCTCCACGCGCAGGCCGCTCGGGCAACGTCGCCCACTTCTGCTGGAACACGCCGATCATGGACTGCGGATTGTCCTTCGACGACAGCTTCGAAAGCACGGCTTGCGAAACTTCGAGAACCTCTCCACCGGCTTCGAGCGCCCACGAGATCAACAGGCGCGCAACGAGGCTCGACGCCGATCCCGCCTGATACACGAGCGTTTGCGGAACGAATTCGGCAGCCCGCGCCGTCTCCAGGATCGACGTGCCCTCCGCCAGGAACAGCCCCGTCTCGCGGCGCTCCTTGCGCATATCCAGCGCGCGGATCGCCTTCACCCGCTCGTTGGTCAAACTCGTAATGACGCGCGGAGCGCGCGGTTGCGACGTGCGAGATTGAGATGCACGAGCCTGGGATGGGCGCGGCTTATTCTTGCTCATGATGTCCACCGCACGAAAAGCGAGGTCGGAACCGCGGGCCGTTGCGGCTCGCCGCGGACCGCGAGTGCAAGCTCGCCGGTATCGAAATGCCCGCCGCGCCCGCGGAGCACGTCGGCCGCAAGTTGCTCGAACGCAAGCGCGGACGCGCGAATGGCATAGACGGTGAGGATCATCGCCGAACGGTCCGGCGCGAGCAGCGAGACGATCGTCTTTAACAAATCCGGCAAGCTCTGGAACAGATCCCACACCTCTCCGCCCGGCCCGCGCCCGAACTTCGGCGGATCGACGAGGATCACATGGTACGTGCGCCCGCGCCGGGCTTCGCGCGCCACGAACTTTGCCGCGTCGTCCAAAATCCAGCGGATCGGCGCATCGCCAAGGCCCGACGCCGCCTGATTGTCCCGAGCCCACTGGATCGCGGCCTTCGACGCATCCACATGCGTCACCTCCGCCCCGGCGCGCGCCGCCAGCAGCGAGGCGGCCCCCGTGTAGGCGAAAAGGTTCAAGACGCGCGGCCGCTCGCCCTCCACGCGCGCGATCTCGCCGAGCATCCACTCCCAGTGCGGAAGCTGCTCCGGAAACAGTCCGAGATGCCAAAGCCCGCGGAGACGGCAGGTCAGCGTCACGTCCCGCACGGCAACCGGCCAGCTTTCCGGCACACGCTTGTCGAGCCGCCACTTGCCCTTTTCCTCGTCGTCGCCGGAGGCGGAGAAAACGCCGTGCGCCGCGCCCCAGGCTTCCGTGCCGAGCGAGCGGCACCACAGCGCCTGCGGCTCGGGCCGGTCCACGACGATGCTGCCGAACCGTTCGAGCTTTCGCCCGGCGCCGCTGTCGATCAGCGCATAACCCGACGGGCCCTCGGTGCGAATAAGGTTGAGGCCGCTCAAGACGCCGCATCCCGTGTCGCGGCGATAATGTCGAGAATATCCTGCCCCGATGTATCGAGCGGCAACCGCATGAAGTCCGCGGACAACTTGAGCGCTTCGTCGAGTTGAAGATGGAAAGCGTCGCGATCGATCTCGATCGTTCCGAACTGGCGCAGATGATCGGTGACGAACTGCGTATCGAGCATCGTAAATCCCCCCGCGATCAGCCGGCCCGCCAGATGCACCAGCGCGATCTTCGACGCGTCCCTTTCATAGGAGAACATGCTTTCGCCGAAGAACGCCCCGCCGAGCGCCACGCCATAGAGCCCACCGACCAGCCGATCCTCGTCCCACACTTCGACAGTGTGACAATGCCCGAGCCGGAAGAGATCCCGGTAGAGCCCGCGGATCCGCCCGTTGATCCACGTGGAGCGCCGCCCAACCCGCTCGGCCGCGCACCCCTCGATCACGCCCTCGTAGTCCGTATCGACGGTCACCCGCATCGCGCCCGCGCGCACCGTCTTGGCGAGGCGGCGCGGCACGTGCACATCGTCCAGGGGCAGGATGCCCCGATGCTGAGGCTCGATCCAGTAAAGCGCCGGATCGTCCGCGCTTTCGGCCATGGGAAAGATTCCGCAGCTATAGGCCTTGAGCAGGACCTGCGGCGTAATCTCGATCATGATGTCGTCGCGCGACGCCATCAAAGCTCCCACAGTACTTTCGCAAATGCGTACTTTCACAAATGCGGAAACCGGCTCACAGCCGGTCAAAGCGCACCCGGCATCCGATAAGCACGCCATGCCGATCCGACGCGCGAACCGCGGCGCCGATCCCACCGGCGTCCGCGATTCCCGATATTAGGACTTTCCGAGATATTTTTCGAGCCAGTGGATGTCGTAAAGCCCGTTCGTAATGTCGGGCTGGCGGATCAACTCGTTGAACAGCGGAATGGTGGTCTCGATCCCGTCGATCACGAACTCCGAGAGGGCGCGCCGAAGCCGCATCAGGCATTCGTTGCGGTTCTTGCCGTGCACGATAAGCTTGCCGATGAGGCTGTCGTAGAACGGCGGGATCCGATAGCCCTGATAGACGCCACTATCGACGCGCACGCCGAGCCCGCCCGGCGGATGCCAGTAGGTAATTTGCCCTGGCGAAGGGCGGAACGTCCGCGGGTTCTCGGCATTGATCCGGCATTCGATGGCGTGGCCGGAGAAGGTGATGTCCTCCTGCTTGAAGCTGAGGTGCCCGCCGGATGCCACGCGGATCTGCTCCAACACGAGATCGATGCCCGTGATCTGCTCCGTCACCGGATGCTCGACCTGAAGGCGCGTGTTCATCTCGATGAAATAGAACTCGCCGTCCTCGTAGAGAAACTCCACCGTGCCCGCGCCGCGGTACTTGATCTCGCGCATCGCGTTGGCGACGACATTCCCGATCCGTTCGCGCGCTTCCGCGTTGAGAGCCGGAGACGGACTCTCCTCAAGGATTTTCTGGTGGCGCCGCTGAAGCGAGCAATCGCGCTCGCCGAGATGCACCGCATTGCCCTTGCCGTCGCCGAAAACCTGGATCTCGATATGACGCGGCTTCTGCAGATACTTTTCGATGTAGACGGAATCGTTGCCGAACGCGGCCTTCGCCTCTGATTTCGCCGTCGCGAGCGCAATGCCGAGATCGGCCGCCGAATGCGCAACCTTCATGCCACGCCCGCCGCCGCCCGCCGTCGCCTTGATCAGCACGGGAAAGCCCATCTCCTTGGCGATCTTCATCGCCTGGGCTTCGCTTCTGACCGCGCCGTCGGAGCCGGGCACGACGGGAATGCCGAGTTTCTTCGCCGTTTCCTTGGCCTGGATCTTGTCGCCCATGATCCGGATGTGCTCGGACGTAGGCCCGATAAACGTAATCGAATGCTCTTCCAGGATCTCAGCGAAACGGGCGTTCTCCGACAGGAACCCGTAGCCGGGATGCACCGCATCCGCACCCGTGATCTCGCAGGCGGCGAGCAGGCGCGGAATGTTGAGATAGCTGTCGGAAGCCGGCGGCGACCCGATGCACACGCTCTCGTCGGCAAGCCGGACATGCATGGCATCCGCATCCGCCGTCGAATGAACCGCCACTGTAGCGATACCGAGTTCCTTGCACGCACGCTGGATACGCAGCGCGATCTCACCCCGGTTGGCAATCAGAACTTTGTCGAACATTCGTTTTCATAAGGCCATGGCCATCCGGACCGGAGGCGATTGGGAAACGAGCCCGTCGCCATCATGCCCGCTGCCGGTTCCCCGTCTCCCTTATTCGATGATCACGAGCGGCTCGCCGAACTCCACGGGCTGTCCGTTCTCGAACAGGATGGCCGTGACGGAGCCCGCGCGCGGCGCGGGAATCTGATTCATGGTCTTCATCGCTTCGATGATGAGAAGCGTGTCGCCCTGCTGCACGCGGCTGCCCACTTCGATGAACGGAGCGGCCTTGGGGTCGGATGAGCGGTAAGCCGTGCCCACCATCGGCGACTTTACGGCGCCCGGATGCTTCGCGGGATCGTTGCCTGCGGGAGCCCCCGGAGCGGCGGCACCCGCAGCAGCCGGAAGCGGCGGCGCGACAGGCGCCTGGAACTGCGGTGCAGCGGGCGCGACGGCGGCCGCAACCGTGAGCGAGCGCGCAACCCGGATCTTGAGACCGCTCTTCTCGATCTCGATTTCCGAGAGTCCCGTGTCGTTCAAAAGCTCTGCAAGCTCGCGGATCAGCCGCTGCTCGCTGCTCGGTTTCTCGGCTTCGTCTTTCGCCGTCATGCGCGCTAGCCCCTTCCCTTTCGGCTTCTTGTCGCTGTCTTTCGCTTTGTGTTTCGGTTTCACGAGAGGCTCATGCCGTGAGATTGGCCATAGCGTCGAGCGCAAGCTCGTAGCCCTGTGCGCCAAGTCCGCAGATCACGCCCTTGGCAGCGAGCGAAACGTAAGACCGATGCCGGAATTCCTCCCGGCGAAAAATGTTCGAGAGATGCACCTCGATGACCGGCAACTCCGCAGCGTTGAGCGCGTCGAGAATGCCGATCGAGGAATGCGTGAGCGAGCCCGCATTGAGGACGATGCCGGACGCCGCTCCGCGTGCCTCCTGGATCCACCCGATAATCTCGCCTTCCGTATTCGACTGACGGAAATCGACCGTGAGCCCCAGCTTTGCCGCTCGCGCTTCCACACGCGTGCGCACGTCGTCCAGTGTCTCGCGCCCGTAAACCTCCGGCTCGCGCTGGCCCAGCATATTCAGGTTCGGACCGTTGAGAACGAAAACGGGTTTTGCCATGTCGCGAGGTCTTGAGATGTCCCAGAGTGCTTCCGGAAAAGTGGGAACCGGTTTTCCGATAAGAAGCACGACAAAATAGAGAATTAGAATCTTTTCGCGATTCGAAGAAAAGCGGAAAGACTCTAGGATGAACGCCGGCGCCGTGCGATTGGCGCACGCACCGGCAAGCACATCCTCCCCGCCTGCCGGAAAGGCCCGGCACACGGACGATGTGCATGAATGTCCCTAGCAGCTTTACCGCAGCCGCGAAAGGCCGCCAAGCTCAAGGTTGCAGGGCAAATTCAGGGCAGCCCACATGACGAACGCCCCGGGCTTGGCGGGCCCGAGGCGTTAAGTCTACGTCACGCCTAAAAAGCGGAAGCCGGATCGGGTGCTAGCAGTAGCTGCAGCCCTCTTTCCGGAGTTCCGCCACGTGCTTGGCGAGCATCTCGTGGAGATTCTCCGGCGCCCCGCCGATGGCCCGGTCACCGATGAGGAAATGCGGCGTCCCGTTGATCGAAAGGGTTTTGGTCAGATCCTTCACCCGGTCCAGCTCGCCCTGGACGACTGGGCCCTTCATGTCCGCCTTGAGCTTTTCGAGGTCGAGCCCGTGCTTCTCGGCGATTTTGAGACCGACAGCCTCGTTAACCAGCCCGCGCGTGGCCATCATGTCCCGATGCACCTCCCAGTATTTGCCCTGGATGCCCGCGGCGAGCGCCACACGGGCCGCCTGCTCGGATTCTTCGCGCAGGATCGGGTACTCCTTGAACACCACCCGCACCCGATCGTCGGACTCGATCAGCTTGGCGATATCGGAGAGGCCGCGCTTGCAGTAGCCGCAGTTGTAATCGAAGAACTCGACGACCGTGATGTCGCCGTCCGGGTTGCCCGCAACCGGCGCGCCCGGCGAGCGATAGATGTCTTTGGCATGCGACGAGACGAGCGACTTCGTGCGCTCCGCCTCCTCCTTCGCAAGCTTGCTCTCAAGCGCGCTCTGCACCTCGAACAGGATTTCCGGGTTCTCGATCAGGTACTCTTTGACGATGCCTTCGATCGCGCTCCGCTGTTCGGGCGAGAACTGGGCCGCCGCAGCCCCCGCAAGCGCCGGGCTCACCGCACTATGTTCCGACAATTTATCCCCGAACGCGAGCCAGATGCCGAAGCCGGCAACCAGGGCCGCGCCGGCAATCGCGCCGATGCCGAGGCCGGATTTCGGCTGCGTCGTGTTGGGATTGGGTCGCGTCATAAGGACTCCATAAATCGGGGCGCGGGCGTTTTACGTCGCGCCGTAAACTGGAAGGGTTGAAAACCGACCTCAGGTCTGCGGCTTATAGTTGATGATATCGTCCGCCTTGACCCAATCCGGCGAGCCGGCCTTGAGGCCGCCCTGCGCACGCTTGGCGAATTCCTGCGCCTGCTTGACGGCGCCAACATAGAAAAGACCCTGCGCGCGCGCCAGCTCGGATTGCGCGAACTGGCCCTTGTCGTAATAGGCCTGCCCCAGCGCGTTATGGGCGGTGGCGTTGTCCGGCTCCGTCTGCACCGCCTGCCGCAGAAGCTTGACGGCTTCGTCGGCGAGCGCCGGGTCCTTGGTCTGGATCATCGATTGCGCAAGCTGCACGCGCACCAGCGTCGCCCCGCCCTTATGCATCTGAAGCGCCCGGCGAAGCGGCGCGATCGCTTCGCGCGACCGGCCCGACTTGTGCAGAATATCGCCCTTGAGCTCCCAGAAGTAGGGGTTGTTGGGAAAATCCCGGATGAGCGCGTCGGCCCCGGCAAGACCCTGCTCGACGCCGCCTGCGCCCTGCCTGAACGAGGCGATGGAGCGGGCATAGCGCGCGGGCTGGCTCGTGTTCGAATGAGGGTAGCGATTGAACACCACCGACGGAGGCTCCAGGTATCCCGAAATCTTGGCGCGAACCATGTCGTGGCGAAGTTGCAGATCCGGCGGATCCTTGACGTTGTAGTTGGGAGACGTCTCGACGAGTTGCCGGAGACGCGCCAGGCGGTCCGTGGCCACGGGGTGGGTCCGCGCGAACGCATCGCGATGCGCATCCATGAACAGCTCCTGCCCCGCGAAGCGTTCGAATGTCTTCAGCATCCCGAGGCCGGATTGTCCGGTCGCGTTGAGGTATCCGAGACCGGCCTGGTCGGCCGCGGATTCCTGCGACCGGCGCTCCGCCGTGAGGCCGCGCATGATAACCTCGTTACCGCCCATCATCACGCCCTGGCCGGCGCTTCCGATCTCGCGGCCCGCATCGCCACCCGCCATCGCGCCGCCGATCATCGCGCCGATGCCGAGGAGTTGCACGAGCAGCGAACGCGTTTGATCTTTCGCGATGCGCGCGCGAAGCGAGGCCATGTGCCCGCCCGCGATATGCCCCGCCTCGTGCGCGAGCACGCCGATCACCTCGTTCGGCGTATCGGCTTGCATCAGCGTGCCGGTGTGCATGAACACGTTGCGCCCGTCCATGACGAACGCGTTGAAGGAATCGCTATTGACGATCCGCACCTTGACGCGCCCGGTGCCGAGCCCCGCTGCACGAAAGATCGGCTGCGAATAATCGTTGAGCAGCGCTTCGATCTCGGTATCGCGGATGAGCGAGATACCCTGAGCTTCGGCTTCCGACGTTGGATAAAGCGTTGCAGCCGTTGCCGTCATGAAGCCGAGCGTGGCGGCCGCGCGAAGACCGGCGCGCGCGCGGGACATCCACGTCGTCCCCAATCTGCGGATGGTCGTATCCATGGCTCTCCGGATCGCTCGAAGGAACGCGAACCGATCGCAGCCTCGCCGTCCGCACCGCTTCGCTCACCGCTAAATGGGCATAGAGACGCGGTGGACGCAAGGCCACGGACACGGGTGCTGGCCAGAAGACCTTACGCCACCTATAAGCCCAGCGAATTCCCCGCGAGACACGACCGTTCCGTTCCCGGTTCGACGCGCATGAGCGGGCGTCAATGCGGCCAAAGGAAGGCCAGTCTCGGCGTCTGGATCATCCCGCAGGGAGACATCCGTCAGGCATTTGACACGTCATTTTTTTCGCGAGACCGGACAAAGACCCATGACTGACGATCTCGGCCGGAAAACAGCATCCGGAAGCGGCCGCTCACCATCTCAGCGCAGCAACGTCGCAAGCTTCATCGTCATGGACGTGATGCGGGCCGCGGCCGAGTTGGAACGGCAGGGCCGCTCCATCATTCACATGGAAGTGGGTCAGCCCGGAACGCCCGCACCGGAAACGGCCCGCGCCGCCGTCCGTGCCGCGCTCGACACCGAAACGCTGGGGTACACGGCAGCGCTTGGCAACGATACGCTCCGCGCCCGCATCGCGGCAAGCTATCGCGAACGCTACGGCGTCAAGGTCGACGAAAGCCGCATTGTCGTCTGCTCTGGATCGTCGGCGGCGTTCCTTCTCGCGTTCCTCGCCGTCTTCGACGCCGGTACACGCGTGGCCCTGCCCTCGCCCGGCTATCCTTGCTATCGCCACATCCTGTCCGCGCTCGGCTGCCGCACGCCGCTGATCGAAACCGGTCCCGAAACACGCTGGATGCCCACGCCCGACGATCTCGCCGCCCTTCACAAGCGCGAAAGCCTCGGCGGCCTCCTGATCGCGAGCCCCGCCAACCCCACCGGCACCATGATCGAGCCCGACCGCCTCGCCGCGCTCATCGGCTTTGCGGATGCGAACGGCCTCTGGTTCATCTCGGACGAAATCTACCACGGGCTCACCTACGAAGCGCCCGCGACGACCGCCCTCTCCGTGTCCGACGAGGTCATCGTCATCAACAGCTTCTCGAAGTATCACGCAATGACCGGCTGGCGGGTCGGCTGGCTCGTGGTGCCGCCCGCGCTCGTGCGCACCGTCGAGCGGCTTCAGCAGAATTTCTTCATCTCCGCGCCCGCCGCCTCCCAGGTGGCCGCCCTCGGCGCTTTCGACGGCGTGGGCGAACTCGAACGCAACCGCGAGACATACGCACGCAATCGCGCGCTGCTTCTCGATGCGCTACCCGAAGCCGGCCTCTCGGCCCTAGCCCCCGCGGATGGTGCTTTCTATCTCTACGCCGACGTCTCCGCCTTCACCGACGACGCGCTCGCCTTCGCAAGCGCGATGCTGGAAGACATCGGCGTCGCCGTCACACCCGGCCTCGACTTCGATGAAAGCCGCGGCAACCGTTACCTGCGGTTTTCCTATGCCGGGACCGAAAGCAACATGGCCGAAGCCGCCCGCCGTCTCAAAGCCTGGCCGCGCCTTAAACGCTAAGCCGCGCGGCCCAAACCTTCGGCCACAGCACCCCGCTTTGAGCGCAGCTTCTCCGAAAACAAAAAGAAGACGGCGCGAAGCGCCCGGGAGCAAGGCGACCCGGCGCAAATGCGCCGGCCATCCACAAAGCACCACGCACTTTGAGCGATGCTTCTCTCAGCTTGTGTTCGAACACAAAAAAGGGAGCGGCAAGCGCTCCCTTTTCCGATCATCGAACAGATCGATTAGCCGCGACGACCGCCGTGATTGAGCGACACGAAGCGCGGGCCGATGTCCACGTGGATGTGGTTCATGCGGGCGTACGTCATGGTGCCGCCGCTGTGGTGGTTGGCGCGGAGCCAGGCAATGATCGCAGCCTTGCGGCCACCGGCGTTGAAGTCGACAGCATTGCCCGACGCGTGGCGCGACGGCCGGCCGGTGTTGCGGATCTTAGCGCCGGGACGGCAGGTCGAAATCACCTGCACGGCGCCGAACTGCGCCTCGATGCGGCCGAGAAGACCGCGCGCTGCCGGCGTCAGGCAGCTGCGCGAAGCGCCGCCGCCGCTGGAGCGGCCTGCCGTGACAGCCCGCGACGCGACCTTGTTCATGCCGGCCGAGCGTTTTGCCTGCGTCCGTGTCTGAGCGGCCCGGCCACGGGCCTGCTTGCCGCTTCCGGCGCGACGCGTTTGCGCGGCCCGGCGCGATTGCACGCCGCGACGCGCTTGCTTCGTATTGCGCTGTGCGGCCTTCGATTTGTAGCGGGGCGAGTTCTGCTCGTACTGCGAGCTGACCGGACCGTTGTCGTGCCGGGCTTCGGCCGGCGCCGCGAGGCACACTGCAGCGCCCATCCCCAGGACGGCAGCAAAATAACGTGCACTCATATAAAACTCCCTTGTTTTTACTTCGTCCCGCATGGAAACCCTGAGAAACAATCAGTCCCCATCAAGGTCAGGCGCAGGACGCACTGAGATTGCGCCAAGCGAAACCACGCGATCGGAATGGATTGTCCGACCGGCTCGCTTGAGCGTCGTGAGTATCCAGCTGGAGGACTTGCGTCGTGCTCCTGATCCCACCCACTACTGGACGCAACGGAGCGGCAATCACCAATCGCGTTTGGTGAAAATGTGACCCGGCGAAAACCCGGTCTCCCCCCTGTTGACGGAACCCGCTGTAATTCCAGCAGCGTGACAGCTCAACCGGGTAAAATTGTCGCGTCTCAATGAGATGCGCACGAAAGCGAAACGGGCCAGACAACTTGTCTGGCCCGTAAAATCACTCTGAAACACTGTTATTGCAGCGGGAATCCGGTCTGCGTTCAGCTTCCGAGACGCCGCTGCCACCAGCCACGGCGCACCGGCGATTCTTCCGCACTGATCTCCGCAGCAGAGGCTTCGCCGGACGAAACGACGACGCGTTCGAGCTTCGGCTCGGACGATGCCTCGCTTCGGGCACGCACACGCGCCACCACGGAGTCCTCCACTGCAGGAGGCGCGGTCTCCTCGGGTACCGCAGCGACACTCTCGGCCTTTTCGGCCTGAGCAGCCCCTGCCGAGCGGCGAGATCTTGTCGGAGCGGGTGCCTCCTCGGCGTCCGTTGCCGCCTCGGCCTCGCTGCTTGGCGCAGCCTCGGGCGCATCGGCAGCATCGGCCTCCGCAGCTTTGGCCTCGGACGACCGACGCCGCGGCGACGAGCGACGCGGCTCGCTGCGCTCGGCGGCGTCTTCCGTCACGACCTCAGCAGCCACGACGTCATCGACCGCAACCTCGCCATCAACCTGGAGAGCTTCGGGCTGAAAGGTATCGGCACCCTGATCCCCGGCCTGAGCGTCCGAACCGTTCCCCGGCGCGACACTGTCTGCCGCGTCTGCATTGTCCGTTGCCTCGTGCGCGTCGGCACTCCCGTTTGCACCCCGCGCCCGATCGCGACCCCTCCGCCCGCCGCGACGTCCGCGGCGCCGGCGGCGTCCGTTACCACCCTCTTCCGAACCTTCGCTACGCGCCTCGCGCGGCGCCGGCGCATCGTCCGCGTAGCCGTCATCGTCGTCGTCGACGACCTCTACCGGCCCGGCATCCTCGCCGCCCACGTGCTCGTCGTCCTGGTCGTCATAACCGAGCTCGGCCTCGTCGCGCCCGCCGCGCATCTCCGAACGGCCCCCGTCCCGGCGTCCACGCCGCCGGCGGCGACGGCGTCCACCCTCGCGTCCACCTTCTTCGCGAGCCGCGCGCGGCTGTTCGGCTTCGCCGTCTCCGGCATCTGCGTCGGCCTCGAACGTTTCGCCCTCGAAGCCCCAATCCATATTGACGGCAGCCCGGTCCGGACGGCGTGAGGCGACCGGCGCAGTCTGTCCCTTTTCGATCACGAAATTGGCGCCCTGCAGCTTATCGCTGGCCTGCACCGTGACGAAGATCCCGTGGCGCGTCTCCATCTCGTTGATGAAATGACGCTTGTTGTTGAGGATATAGAGTGCGACCGCCGACGTCGTCGTTGCGACGAGCGACGTGCGCGCACCCGCCATCAGCGCATCCTCCAGTCCGCGCAGAACCGCCAGCGCCACGCTCTCGGTCGAGCGAATGATGCCGGTGCCCTGACAGTGCGGGCACTGAGACGTGGAGCCTTCGAGAACGCCCGAGCGCAAGCGCTGGCGGCTCATCTCCATAAGGCCGAAATGGCTGATGCGGCCGAGCTGGATCCGGGCGCGATCGAAACGCAGCGCATCCTTCAGCCGCCGTTCGACGGCGCGGTTGTTGCGCTTCTCCTCCATGTCGATGAAGTCGATCACGATCAGGCCCGCAAGATCGCGCAGCTTGAGCTGGCGCGCAATCTCGTCGGACGCTTCGAGGTTGGTGTTGAGCGCGGTTTCCTCGATGGAGAACTCACGCGTCGCCTTGCCGGAGTTGACGTCGATGGCGACGAGCGCTTCCGTCTGGTTGATGACGAGATAGCCCCCGCTCTTCAGCGTGACGTAAGGGCTGAACATGGCGTTGAGCTGCCGCTCGATGCCGTATTTGGTGAACAGCGGCTCGGCGTCCTGATGAGCCAGAACGTTCTTGGCATGGCTCGGCATGAGCATGCGCATGAAGTCCTTGGCGTCCTTGTGGGCATGGTCGCCGGCAACGACGATTTCGTCCACGTCCTTGTTGTAAAGATCGCGGATCGAACGCTTGATCAGGTTGCCTTCCTCGTAGACGAGGCTCGGCGCGGTGGATTCCAGCGTGAGATCGCGCACGCTCTCCCACAAACGCAGCAGATATTCGAAGTCGCGCTTGATCTCCTGCTTGGTGCGCGCTGCACCCGCCGTGCGGATGATCAGGCCCATACCCTCAGGAACCTCAAGCTCCTGCGCGATGGCCTTGAGGCGCTTCCTATCCTGCGGTTGGGTGATCTTGCGGCTGATGCCGCCGCCGCGCGCGGTGTTCGGCATCAAAACGGTGTAGCGGCCGGCAAGCGACAGGTAGGTGGTAAGCGCCGCACCCTTGTTGCCGCGCTCTTCCTTGACCACCTGCACCAGGATCACCTGGCGGCGCTTGATGACTTCCTGGATCTTATAGCTGCGCGGCCTGCGGCGCGGACGCGAGGGCAGTTCTTCGAGAGCGTCCTCGGAGCCGACGCTTTCGACCGCCTCGGCCTCCACGGCCACGCTGGCAACCTCTTGCACCCCGCCGGCCTCGTCGTGATCGCCGCCATTCGAGGTGTCTCGGGCCGCATCGGCCTCCGCTGCCGCCTCGACAACAGCCGCTTCGCCGGAAACGGCTTCAGGCGCTGCAGCGTCCTGGTCGCCGCCGTTGCCGCCCTGCGGCGCCTCGGCGTCCGAAACCTCCTCCGTCAGCACGTCGTCGCGCTGCGTGGCCTGGGCAATCGTCTGCGGCCCGCGCTCGTCTTCGTCACCGTCGTCGTGAGGTTCGTCGTCATGGTGCTCGTCGTCGTCAGCGTCGAGGTCGTCTTCGTCGTCGCCGACATCCTCGATCATGACAACCCGAGCGCCCTCTTCGTCGTCGTCGGAATCCTCTCCGTCAGCGGCTCCGCCCGCATCGTCACGCTGTGCAGCATCCTCGTCCGATCCGGACGCCGAACGGCCCCTGCCGCCAGAACGCCGGCGGCGAGCGAGCCTTTCCGCCCGGGCATCGGCAGCAGCTTCCTCCTCGGCTTCGGCAAGCGCCTCCTCCTCGATGAGCGCCTGCCGGTCGGCCATCGGGATCTGGTAATAGTCGGGATGGATTTCGTTAAAGGCGAGGAAGCCGTGGCGATTTCCGCCGTAGTCGACGAAAGCCGCCTGCAGCGAAGGCTCTACGCGCGTAACCTTGGCCAGATAGATATTGCCGCGAAGGAGCTTGCGCGCCGCGCTCTCGTAATCGAATTCCTCTACACGTCCGTTGCGCAACACCACCACCCGAGTTTCTTCCGGGTGGGTGGCATCGATAAGCATCTTGTTAGGTGCCATGTTTCTTTTTCCTTTGCGCGCCGGCGGGCCGGACCACCGGAACCGGCCAGGGGGCCGGAGGCGTCAAGCGGCCAAGTCGAGGCGCGCGCCTTTGTGTTGAAATGGAAGGCGATGGGTTGATCTGGTCGGGCGCCCCTTCCTGTCGCGGCGGCCGGATGGTCCGGGCGCGCGCCGCTCCGGGCCGAAATCGGTCCGGAGGCATGAGACGGGATTGAGCGGTCGATCTGCATGGGTCCCTGTTGGGGTATCCCTAAGTCGGGGTTCAAAGATGGCCGGACGAAACGTCCGGAACAGAAAGCGGCAAGCGAACTCGTGCACACACCGGGCCGAAAAGCGGAACGACGTGCACGCGGTCCGAGCCGCGTCACGGACAGGACGAAAGGAACCAGCCGGGGATTTTTGGGCGAACCGCCTCAAGAGCCGGAACCGTGTCCTCGCTCGCCCGCTTGCACCCCTTTCATCGGCGCCTGACCGGGCAAGCCGCATCGTTGCCGAGACCGCGCACGGATCGTGACGTAGAAGGACGGTGCGCTCTGGCGGATCATTTCGGCGAGGCCCGTCGAAATCGAGGGCCGTTGCGCCGAACGCTGAAGAACGCACCGAAGTGTCATCGAACCCGTGCGCATGGTCTGCTTCCGTTGCCTGGCGAATACGGCGACCGGCATTACGCCGATCTCAACCTGCCCAAGCAACCAAATGCAAAAACAACCTTCGCGCGAAGCAGACGCTGTCCAACACGATGCGGGTCAATTTTGTACGGGTTCACCGGCAGCGTGGCAAGCCCGTTTACGGAGAAAGCGAGCCAACGGCCCTTACAATCGGTCACACTCTTGCGCCAAACGGGCGAATATGACCTAACTTGTAGAACCTACGTGATAAATTGCGCACGAAAGCCACGGGATAGCGTGCAGCAGGGGATGGGGACAAGGATCGGATCGTTGATCCTCAAGGGGGCAATCCTCCTCCTTGCGATGCTGATGCACGCTTGGTTGCATGGCGCAGCCCGCGCCGCACCCGAGGCCACAGCGACCGCAGCCCACCTTTCCGGCAACAAAACGCGCACGACCTTCAGGCTGGACCTGACGGCCGGTGTCACGGCGGAAATTTTCACCCTCGCCAATCCCTACCGCGTCATCGTGGATCTCCCGGACGTATCCTTCCGCCTCCCCGACGGCACCGGACAAACCGGGCACGGCCTTGTGGCAGCGTTCCGATACGGCCTCTTCGCCGAGCGCAAAGCGCGCGTCGTCATCGATACCGCGGGCCCCGTACGGATCGAGCGGGCCGCGATGACGGCCGCACCCCGAAGCGACGGCATCGTCTTCACGTTCGACATGGTGACCACCGCCCCCGAGAGCTTCGGAGCGGGAACCGGCGCCGGAAAGGGCGCCGAGGCCGAGCGCAAGGCGCCACCCTCCGACGCAGCCGCCATGCCACCGGAAAAAACCCTCCAGCGCGATAAAGCGGTCATCATGATTGACCCCGGCCACGGCGGCATCGACGGCGGTGCGGTGAGCGCATCGAACGTGCTGGAGAAGGATGTGGTGCTCGCCGTTGCCAAACAATTGGGCAAGCAGCTCGGAACGACCGGCCGCTACGATGTGCGCATGACGCGGGCATCCGACGTCTTCATCTCGCTCGACCAGCGCGTGAACCTCTCGCTCGAACAAGGCGTTGATCTATTTATTTCTCTACACGCCGATTCCTTGGCCGAGGACCGCGGCGCCCGCGCCATTCGCGGCGCAACGATCTACACCCTGTCCGAGCGCGCATCCGACGAGCACGCCCGCCGCATGGCCGAGAAAGAGAATGCGTCCGACCTCGTCGCCGGTCTGAAGGCACCGGATATCGAGGAGGACGAACAGGTGACGGGCATTCTGATCGACCTTATGAAACGCGAGACTGCCAACTTCTCGGCGGATTTTTCGAACACACTCGTGAACAAGATGAAGCGCAAGGTCGCGTTGTCCCGGGTGCCGCAGCGGGCTGCCGCATTCAAGGTGCTGAAACAGACGCACGCACCGTCGGTGCTCATTGAACTCGGCTATCTGAGCCATCCGGAGGACGAGAAGCTTCTGAACTCGCCCGACTGGCACAAACAAGTTGCAAGCTCGATCGCGTCGGCCGTCGACGCGTATTTCGCGAAACGGACGGCAACGACGGGAGCACCCTGAGGGGCAATGCGGAGCTGGGATGGGGCAGTTTTGCACACCTCGATGAGGGAATTAACGAGGTTTAGCATGGCAGGCGTTTACCGACGACGTCATGCCACATTCCATGGTAATGGTTCAGCTTGATCCACGGGCTGCTGCAGTGCAATAGCAGTGCGATAAGCGTTTGAGAGAGACGTCGATTACGAAACGCACAGGCGAAAAGCGCCAGATGTTTCGAGACGCGAACAGTTAACGACGAGCCCGTCGAGCGGACCCAGGCGGAATGCGAGCCCCCACACTGCCACCTCCACCCCAGCGCGCACCTCGCGCGCGGCCTCAGCGGCGTAAAAGCCTGCTGTTGAGCTTCCTTGGCTGGAGCTTCGGCGCGTTCGTCGTGCTGTTCCTCGTCGGCTCGGCCGGAGCGGGCTACGTGCTGTGGCAAGTCTCGAAAGACCTGCCCGACTACGAAAGCCTCGCCAAGTACGAGCCGCCCGTGATGACGCGCATCCACGCGCACGACGGCTCGCTGATTGCCGAGTACGCGCGCGAGCGGCGCATCTTCGTGCCGATCAACGCCATCCCGAAGCACGTCATCGCCGCTTTTCTCTCGGCCGAGGACAAGCGCTTCTACGAGCACGGCGGCCTCGACCTGCAAAGCATCGGCCGCGCCGTGTTCCGGTTGATCGAAACGCAGATCCAGGGCGGCGGACGGCGCGCGGAGGGTGCGTCCACCATCACCCAGCAGGTCGCCAAGAACTTCCTCCTGTCCTCCGACCGCACCATGGAGCGCAAGCTCAAGGAGGCGATCCTCGCCATCCGCATCGAGCGCGCCTATTCGAAGGACAAGATCCTCGAACTCTATCTCAACGAGATCTATCTGGGCATCGGCGCCTACGGCGTGGCGGCGGCAAGCCTCGCCTACTTCTCCAAGGAGCTGAAGGATCTCTCGGTCGAGGAAGTCGCCTACCTCGCAGCGCTTCCCAAAGCGCCCAACAACTATCACCCCTTCCGCCAGACCCAGCGCGCGACCGACCGGCGCAACTGGGTGATCGGCCAGATGGCCGAGAACAAGTACATCACCGACGCAGAAGCAACGGAAGCGCGCGCAAAGCCGCTGACCGTCAACATCCGCCCCAGCGGCGCGCACATCTTCGCGGCCGAATACTTCGCCGAAGAGGTGCGCCGGTCGCTGCTCTCGGCCTATGGCGAGGCCAAGCTCTACGCCGGCGGTCTTTCCGTCCGCACGACGCTGGAGCCGCGCCTGCAACGGATCGGACGCAAGGCGCTGACGAAGGGGCTCGTCGATTTCGACCGCAGCCGCGGCTGGCGCGGCGCCGTGACGAAGATCGAGGTCGAGGGCGACTGGGGCGTTCCGCTCGGCGCCGTGGACATGCCGAGCGACATCGCACCCTGGCGTCTCGGCGTCGTGCTCTCCATGGAAAAGGCGAAAGCCGTCGTCGGCCTCCGTCCGCAGCGCAAGCAGGACGGCTCGCTGACGCCCGAGCGTCACGCCGTAGAGCTCACGCTTGCGGAAATGAAATGGGCGAAAGTCAAAGGCGCCGAACCGAAAACCATTTCCGACACGCTCTCCGTCGGAGACGTCATCTACGTCGCCCCCAAAGACGAGGACGATCTCGCGGGCGCCTGGTCGCTCATGCAGATCCCCGAAGTCGGGGGCGGCCTCATCGCGCTCGACCCGCACACAGGCCGCGTGCTCGCCGTCGTTGGCGGCTTCTCGTTCTCCATGAGCCAGTTCGACCGTGCGCTGCAGGCACGCCGCCAGCCGGGCTCGGCCTTCAAACCGTTCGTCTACGCGGCCGCCATCGACAACGGCTACAAGCCGACATCCATCGTCCTCGACGCGCCCATCGAGATCGAGCAAGGACCCGGCCTCGACATCTGGCGGCCCGAGAATTACGAGCGCGACACCGTCGCCGAGCCGCTCACGCTGCGCGTCGGCGTCGAGAAATCGCGCAACCAGATGACCGTGCGCCTCGCGCAGGATCTGGGCATGCCGATCATCACCGAATACTCGCGCCGCTTCGGCATCTACGACGATCTCATGCCCGTGCTCTCGATGTCGCTAGGCGCGGGCGAGACGACGCTGCTGCGCCTTGCGACGGCCTACGGAATGCTCGCCAACGGCGGCAAGGCGATCCGGCCGACTCTGATCGACCGCATTCAGGACCGCTGGGGCAAATCCGTATGGCGCCACGACGCACGCGAATGCGTCGGCTGCTCTGCCGAGGCTTGGAATGGGCAGGCAGAGCCGGACGTCCCCGACGACCGGCCCCAGATCATCGACGCGTACACCGCATTCCAGACGACCTCGATCATGGAGGGCGTCATCCAGCGCGGCACGGCAACGTCGCTCAAGGCGCTGAACCGCCCCCTCGCCGGCAAGACCGGCACCACCAACGAAGCCAAGGACGCGTGGTTCGTCGGATACTCGCCGGACCTCGTGGTCGGCGTGTTCATCGGCTTCGACTCGCCGCGCCCGATGGGCAGAACCAGCACGGGCGGACGCCTCGCGGTTCCGATCTTCGGCGATTTCATGAAGGAAGCGCTCGCCGACCAGCCTGCGATCCCGTTCCGCAATCCTCCGGGCATCAAGCTCGTGCGCACCAACCTGAAGACGGGGCTGCGCGCCTCCCCCGACGATCCGTCCGCGATCATGGAAGCCTTCAAGCCCGACGAGGAGCCGGACGACGCCTACTCCGTGATCGGGTTCTCCGACCCCTATGCCCAGAGCGCGGCCGGCGCTCCCCCTCCGCGGAGCAGCGGCGCGCAACAGCAGGGCTGGCAGACGAGCCCGCAAATGCCGGGCTACGGCGGCGGTCCCGGCGGCATGTGGTGAGAAAAGACCCGCCTTAGTGTGACCCCTGCGGGCGAGGCGCAGCGCCGCTTCGCTGCGCCGCGTTTACATCCCGCGACACCGCAACTATATGTCAGCCCAACACGCACATTTCGATTTTGTTTAGCGGCACCGGGAGGCCCCCATGCGCGCCGAAGCGCAGAAAACTGTCAGCTCCATCGAAGAGGCACTCGACCTCTTAAGGAGGTATCTTTGACCCGGAACAAGCAGAGGCACGTCTAGCCGACTTCAACCGGCGCGCGGAAGATCCTGCGCTCTGGAACGACCCTGGCGAAGCCCAGCGCGTCATGCGCCAGCGCCAACAACTCGAAAAGTCCCTCACCGACTTCCGCCGCATCGAACGCGAGCTTGAGGACAACGTCACGCTGATCGAACTCGGCGAGTCGGAATCCGACGAAGCGACCGTTACCGAGGGCGAAGGCGCACTGAGGCGGCTCGACGCGGAAGTTCAGCGTAAAAGCATAGAAGCTATGCTGTCTGGCGAAGCCGACGGCATGGATACGTATATCGAAGTCCACGCCGGTGCCGGCGGCACGGAGAGCCAGGACTGGGCCGCCATGCTGACCCGCATGTATCTGCGGTGGGCGGAGAGGCGCGGCTTCAAGGTCAGGATCGTGGACGAGAGCCCCGGCGAAGAAGCGGGCCTTAAGTCGGCGACCCTCGAAATCCAGGGCGAGAACGCGTACGGCTGGCTCAAGACGGAAGCGGGCGTGCACCGGCTGGTGCGCATCTCGCCCTTCGATTCCAACGCACGCCGCCACACGAGCTTCGCGTCCGTCACGGTCTATCCCGTCATCGACGACTCGATCGACGTCGACATCAACCCGGCCGACGTCGACATTTCGTTCGCACGTTCCAGCGGCGCCGGCGGCCAGCACGTGAACCGGACCGAGTCCGCCGTACGCCTCGTCCACAGACCGAGCGGCATCGTCATCTTCGCCCAGGAGCAGCGCTCCCAGCACCAGAACAAGGACATCGCCTACAAGCGGCTCAAAGCCCGCCTCTACGACCTCGAACTGAAGAAGCGGGAAGAAAAGGCGTCCGCAGACCAGGCGGCGAAGACGGACATCGGCTGGGGACACCAGATCCGCTCGTACGTGCTTCAGCCGTATCAGCTCGTGAAGGATCTGCGCACCGGCGAGCAGAGCTCGAACCCGGACGAGGTTCTCGACGGCGACATCGATCTCTTCATCGAAGCGACACTGGCGCACCGGATGCGGGGCGGCGGGCCCGCGGAAATCGCGGACCTCGACTGATCGACGAAGGGGAGGCGCAAATTGCGCCTCTTTTTTCCCTGCCCTCGCCTGCCGGGACAATTCCGCGCACCCGGTGAGGTGACAGGCGCCTGTTCCGCGCGGAACAGCGATCAGCCCTCCACAAGTTGCATGGTTCTTCCGGGAACCAAAGCGCTCTCCCCGTGTTGGCTTCCCAGATCTGCCAGAGCGTTCCCCCCCGCCTCTGGTAAGACGGAGCGTCGCCACGGGCTCCCCCCACCCACGCTTGGCGACGCTCGATTTAGAGGGCCCCCCAGTTCCCCCGCTGGGGGGCCCGTCCGTTTTACCTCGCCCAATCGTCCGCGAACAAAATCAACCCGGTGTGCAGGCTGGCACATCGGGGATCGGGCCCTATATTGCGATGGGTTAACCACTCCCGTCGCCCGAAGGAGAACGAGACATGCCGACCCGCCGGAGCTTCCTCGCCTCGACCTCGTCAATGGCCGCAGCGTTGGCGCTAAGCCCGCTGGTGGGAGGCGTCGGCGGCGCACGCGCCGAGAGCGCGGCAAAAAACGCGATGGCAACCCGCGCCATCCCCTCCACGGGTGAGCAAATCCCCGTCGTCGGCATGGGCACGTCCGGCAGCTTCGAAGTCACCCCTGGCACGCCGGAGTATGAAGACCTCCGCGAAGTCCTGAAAATCTTCTTCGAGGGAGGCGGCAAGGTCATCGACACCGCACCGACCTACAGCAACGCCGAAGATGTGATGGGTGCGCTCCTTGCCGACGCCGGGCTGACGCCGAAGGCATGGCTCGCAACCAAGATCTCTGGCGTTACAGGCCGCGACCAGGGGCTCGCACAGTTCAACGACACGCTGAAGCGTCTGAAAACGGACAAGGTCGAGCTGCTTCAGGTCCACAACCTGGGCGATCTCGAAACGCAGCTCACGCTCTGTCGCGAACTCAAGGATCAGGGCAAGACCCGCTACGTCGGCGTGACACATTATCTGGAGCAGGCGCAGGACCGCCTCGCCGACATCGTCCAGGCCGAAAAGCCGGACTTCCTTCAAATCAACTATTCCGCCGTCACGCGCGGCGCGGAAAAGCGCGTTCTGCCGCTCGCGCAGGACCTCGGCGTCGCGGTCATGATCAACCGCTCGTTCGAGGATGGAAAGCTGTTTGCGAAGGTCGCGGACAAGGAGCTTCCGCCCTGGGCCGCCGAAGTCGGCATTACATCGTGGGCGCAGGCGTTCCTGCGGTTTGCGCTTAGCCATCCCGCGGTGACGGTCGTGATCCCCGCAACGGGCAAGCCTCACCGCCAAGCCGACAACCTGAAGGCCGGGTTCGGCCCCGCATTGACGGAAGACCAGCGCAACGATCTCATCGCCGCGTTGGCCTAGCCACATGGAAACCGGCTACTGGGATGCGCAGCGCGCACGCGTGAGATCGCTTTTTAACGTGCGCTCGGAAGAAGTGCCGGCCGTCCTTGCGGGCGCGGCCATGTTCTTTCTCCTCTTCACCGGCTACTTCATGCTGCGCCCGGTGCGCGAGACGATGGGCATCGCGGGCGGCGTGCAGAACCTGCAATGGCTCTTCACCGCAACCTTCGTCGCAACGCTCGTCGCACTCCCCGTGTTCGGCTGGATCGCCTCCAAGGCGCCGCGACGGCGCATCCTGCCTTGGACCTACGCGTTCTTCGCGCTCAACCTGTTCGCGTTCGCGGCCGCGTTCACGCAGAACCCCGACGACGTCTGGATCGCACGCACGTTCTATGTCTGGCTCTCGGTGTTCAACCTGCTCGTGATTTCGCTCGCATGGAGCGTGCTCGCCGACATCCTCGCCGTCTCGCAAGCCAAGCGCCTGTTCGCGATGATCGCCGCCGGCGCGAGCCTCGGCGGCTTGACCGGCCCGATACTCGGCACGCTGCTCGTATCTCCAATCGGCCACGCCGGCCTGATGGCGCTCTCGGCCGTTCTGCTGACGGCAAGTGCCGCACCCGCGATCTGGCTACACCATTGGCGCGACCAGCGCCCCCTGCCCGCCGAAGAGGCGGAGCCGCGCGCCAAGCCGCTCGGCGGCCATCCGCTTGCGGGCGCGACCGCCGTGCTCGGCTCGCGCTATCTGGTCGGCATCGCGCTGTTCGTCGTCCTGCTCGCGGTCGTCAATACGTTCCTCTACTTCGAGCAGGCGAAGCTCGTCGCCGAAACGTTCCCGGATCGCGTACGCCAGACCCAGGTGTTCGGCATGATCGACACCACCGTGCAGACGCTGACGATCCTGATTCAGATCCTGATCACGGGACGCATCGCGGAGCGGTTCGGGATCACGGCCTTGCTCGTCGCCGTGCCGCTCGTGATGGCGGCCGGATTTTTATGGCTGGCGTTTGCGCCCGTGTTCGCGGTGCTTGTCGTTGTCATGGTCGTGCGCCGCGTCGGCGAGTACGCGCTCGTCCGCCCGGGGCGCGAAATGCTCTACACGGTCGTTCCCCCCGAGGAAAAATACAAGGCCAAGAGCTTCATCGACACCGTTGTCTATCGCGGCGGCGACGCGATCGGCGGCTGGGTGAAGCGCGGCCTCGACGTCATCGCCGAGCAGCCCTGGCTCGCGATGCTGATCGGCTCGGGCATTGCGCTCTTCTGGGCAGGCACCGGCACCTTCCTCGGCCGCCGCCAGCGGGAAAAGGAAGCACACGGAGAGCACAAGAGAGCCGACGCATCGCGCGTCGCTCCGTGAACGCAGGCCGTACGGCCGCCGATGATGTCAGAATTAGGGAACGTAGCCTGAATATTTTTTTGCCGAAGAGGCCTCGGCGGCAGAATAAACCCCGCGGAATTCCGTTATTGCCCGTGTGGAGCGAATGCTCATGTCCCCGCGTTGGCAGTCGATCCGCATTTTTACGGTCTCATTGAGAGACTTAGTCTCGAAATGAGCACGTCAATGGACGGGACAGGCCCCGCACACCTGTCCCGTCTTTTGCGTTTTCATGAGCATAACGTCTGAGGCATACGCGCCGGCTAACGCTTGAAGGCCGCCGCATAAGTATCGGTCTTGAAGCCCACCAGCACATCGCCGTTTGCGAACTCGACGACCGGCCGCTTGATCATCGAAGGTTGCGCCAGCATGAGCGCAATTGCCTTCTTCCGATCGAGCCCTTCTTTCTTCGTATCGTCCAACTTGCGAAACGTCGTACCGGCACGGTTGAGGAGCGTCTCCCACCCCACCGCCGTGCTCCAGCGTTCGAGGCGCGCCCGATCGATGCCCTCGGCCTTGTAGTCGTGGAACGCAGCCTCGATGCCATGCTCGGCAAGCCAGGCGCGCGCCTTCTTCATCGTGTCGCAGTTCTTGATGCCGTAGATCGCGACGGCCTTTTCAGCGCTCATAATAATGCCACCCTTGGAAAACAGTCTCGCGCGCTTCGGAACCTAACGCGGACTTCGCCATTTTCCGAATGCTGATGAGACCAATCAGCCCCCCACATATTCTCGAACGCAACACTTCGAAAGGGCAAAAGCCGACGGCGATCGGCATCACCGCATCGAACGCGACCCGCATGAAGTAAGACGAAACGACAGGAGGCACGATGAGCGGAGTGAACAGGCGCGAAATCTTCCGCACCGGCATGGCAGCGGCGACACTCCTGGCGATACCGGCAAACGCACGCCACGCCTTCGCCGCGCGTGAGAACGATGCCAAGCCGTTCTCGTTCGACGCGTTGATCCGCCGTGCACGCGAACGATCTCATCGCGCATATATCGCCGCCCCAAGGCCGATGCCCGCCGTTGTCGAACAGATCGACTACGAGGCCCACGGCGAGATCAAGTTTCGCGCGGAAGAGGCACCCTTCGCAAACGGCGACGGCGCGTATCCGGTGACGTTCTTCCACTTGGGGCGCTACTTCGGCAATGCCGTCCAGATGCATCTCGTGACGAACGGCATGGCCCGCGAATTCGAGTATCGCGCCGAGCTTTTCGACATGCCGCCGGATAGCCCCGCGCAGGCGTTACCGCCCGACTCCGGGTTCGCGGGCTTCCGATTCCAGGAATGGAACCGCTCCGACGACTGGCGCACGCAGGATTGGGTCGCATTCCTCGGCGCGTCCTATTTCCGCGCAATCGGCGGCCTGGGACAATACGGCCTCTCCGCGCGCGGCATAGCGATCGACGCGGCCGTCCCCGGCCGGGACGAGGAATTCCCCGCCTTCACCGAATTCTATATCGAAAGCGCGGATCGACCCGGCGCACCCGTCGTCGTCTACGCTCTCCTTGATGGCCCAAGCGTCACAGGCGCATTCCGCTTCTCGATGGTGCGCGGACTGGACCGCACGAAGGGCGTCGTCATGGACGTCGAGAGCAGGATTTTCCTCCGCACGGACGTGGAGCGTTTGGGACTCATCCCCCTCACCTCCATGTTCTGGTATGGCGAGTACGGCGGACAACAGTTGAACGACTGGCGTCCGGAAGTTCACGATTCCGATGGCCTCGCGATCTGGACCGAAAACGAAGAGCGGATCTGGCGCCCGCTCAACAACCCGCCCGCAACGACAGTCTCAGCATTCACGGGCGCAAATCCGAAAGGCTTCGGCCTGCTTCAGCGCGATCGCAATTTCAGCAATTACCAGGACGGCGTGCGATACGACCGGCGGCCGAGCCTGTGGGTCGAGCCGTTGCAGCCGCTCGGCGAAGGCGCAGTTCAACTTCTGGAAATTCCGACGGACGACGAGATCCACGACAACGTCGGTGCGTTCTGGGTGCCCGCGGAGCCCGCGAAGGCGGGCAACGGTTATGCGCTGGCCTATCGCCTGCACTGGACGAACGACGAGCCCTATCCCGCCGACAACATCGCGCAAACCGTCGCCACGCGCGTCGGCCGCGGCGGCGAGCCCGGCAAACCGAGACCGGCCAATGCGTATCGTTTCGCCGTCGAGTTCGATCGTCCGGAGGTGATGACGCGCATTCCCTACGGCATCTTCCCGGACGTCGTGGTGACGAGTTCCGCTGGCAGGATCGTGAGAACCTTCGCCGAGCCCGTACCGGACGGCAACATCTGGCGCGCAGTGTTCGACATCGAGATCGAGCCCGACGTCGTCGCCGACATGCGCCTTTATCTGGAACTCGACGGACAGCCGCTGACGGAAACGTGGCTCTATCAGTTCCAGAGCCGCATCATGACACCGACATGACGCCGGAGAGATTTCCCCTCTGGCCTACGTCTCGTCAGCCTTCGTCGCTCCGATCCGCTCGCTGAGCCAAAGCGCGATCACCGTGCAGACGGCACCCGACAGCAGATAGGCGCCAGCCGACATCAAACCGAAGTTCGAAGACAGCATAAGCGCCACGAGGGGAGCGAACCCCGCGCCGAACAGCCACGCGAGATCGGTCGTGATCGCAGAGCCGGTGTAGCGGTAGGCTTTCGAGAAGCCGTGCGCAACAACGCCCGAGGACTGTCCGAACGAAAGCCCCAGGAGGATGAAACCGAGGATCATAAACGCCGACTCGCCCACGGGTCCCGCGTCGAGCAGCTGCGGCGCGAACCCGCTGAATGCGGCAATGGCAAGCGCCGTCCCCATCAACAGCGAGCGACGGCCGATCCGGTCTGCGATCATGCCGGATGCAAAGATTGCGGCCAGGCCGAAGAAACCGGCGATGGTCTGGATGATCAGAAAGCGCGCAATCGCCTCGCTGGTAAAGAGGTACACCCACGACAGTGGGAACACCGTCACCATATGGAAGAGAGCGAAGCTTGCGAGCGGCGCGAACGCTCCCGCGAGCACGTGGCCACCCTCCGCCCTCAGCGTATCGCGCACGCGAGCGGGCTGAAGCTCGCGGTTCTCGAACAGCTCCGAGTATTCCGACGTTGAAACGATTCTAAGGCGCGCAAAGAGCGCCACGACGTTGATGGCGAACGCGACGAAGAACGGATAGCGCCAACCCCAGTCGAAGAAATCCTGGCTCGAAAGATTGCCGACGAAGAAGGCGAACAGCGCGCTCGCGACGATGAGACCGGCAGGCGCGCCGAGCTGAGGGATCATCGCATACCAGCCCTGCTTCTTCTCCGGCGCATTGAGGATCAGGAGAGACGCGAGCCCGTCCCATGTGCCGCCGAGTGCAATGCCCTGACTGATCCGCGCAATGGCCAGAAGCCAGATCGCGATCGCACCGATGCTCTCGTAACCGGGCAGGAACGCGATGGCGACGGTCGCCGTGCCGAGCATGAACAGCGAGATCGTCATCTTAACGCCTTTGCCGTAGGCCCGATCCACCGCCATGAAGATCGCTGTGCCGAACGGGCGGGCGATGAAGGCCAGCGCAAATATGGCAAACGAGTAGAGCGTCCCGGTCAGTGCATCGACATGCGGAAACAGCAGCTTCGGAAACACGATGACCGACGCGATCGCATACACGAAGAAGTCGAAGTACTCGGACGTGCGACCGATGAACACACCGACCGCGATCTCGCCGGGGGCGACTTCGCTATGACGCGCCTCGGGCCCGACCCCGCCATGTGCTGCCATCGACGCCGAAGATTGAGCCATGATCGCCATCCAGATGAGGGTTCGCTCGCGTCTCGGATCCAACGGACGCGCATGACCGCCGTCGTATGCGTGCGCGGCCAATCGCGGGAGTGGGCAAATTGTCCAATGTGATGTTCGCGCGCCAAGGGGTAGCGCTGCACACCAAGCCGCGTGAACATCCGGACCGCACGTCATGAGCCTCATTAGATTGTTCGTCTTGATACCGTTCGCCCTCCTGTTGGGAGGCTGCGACCTGGTTGTGCTCAATCCCTCTGGCGATATCGCGCTTCAGCAGCGCGACCTCGTCGTGATCTCCACCATTCTCATGCTTCTCATCATCGTGCCGGTGATGGCGTTGACCGTCTTCTTCGCGTGGAAATATCGCGAAGCGAACAATCCGGCGGACTACGACCCAGATTGGAATCATTCCACCTACTTGGAGCTGGTCATCTGGGCCGCGCCGCTGCTGATCATCATCTGCCTCGGCGCCATCACCTGGATGTGGACGCACCTGCTCGATCCATACCGCCCGCTCGACCGCGTAGCAGCGGACCGGCCGGTGGCGGCCGAGGTGAAACCGCTTGAGGTCGAGGTGGCGGCTCTCGATTGGAAGTGGCTGTTCATCTATCCTGAGCACGGCATCGCGACCGTGAACGAAATGGCCGCCCCCGTGGACCGGCCGATCCGCTTCCGGCTGACCGCCACATCCGTGATGAACGCCTTCTACGTCCCGGCGCTGGCCGGCATGATCTATGCGATGCCCGGCATGGAAACGACACTGCACGGCGTGATCAACAAGCCAGGCACGTTCGACGGATTCTCGGCAAACTACAGCGGCGACGGCTTCTCGGGGATGCGTTTTGCTTTTCACGGCGTGGACGACGAAGGCTTCGACACTTGGGTCGAAAAGGTCAAAGCGGAGGGCGGCGCCCTCGACCGCACCACCTATCTCGAACTCGCCAAACCCAGCGAAAACGAGCCGGTGCGCTTTTACGCATCATTCGAACCGCAACTTTTCCGCCTGATCCGCGACCGCTGTGCCGAGCCCGGCAAGATGTGCATGGACGAGATGATGGCCATCGACGCCCGCGGCGGTCTGGGACTGGCGGGCATCGCCCTGCTACAGCCGGCAGACGGCAAGCGGCCCGCCGCTCGCAGCGCGTTCTTCGGGCCCAAGTCGACGACGGTCACGGGCATCTGCACCACCGAGGAAGCCGTGGCGGCGGCTGAGCTCTCGCAACCCGTCGCGCGCCCGCGCGACCGCACACCTCTGCTCGGTGCCGGGTTGCCGCGTCCGCCGCTCGTCTCGCTCGCACCTCCCAAGCTCGACGCAAGCCTGCTGTCGCGCGCACTTTCCGGAACCTGAGATCAACGCATGTTCGACAATATTGACCTGACGAAGCTGATCTTCGGGCGGCTCACTTGGGACGCGATCCCGATCCATGAGCCGATCCTCGTTGCAACGTTCGGCGTGGTGGCACTCGTCGGCGTCGCGGTCGCGGCCGGCGTCACGCGCTATCGCCTGTGGGGCTATCTCTGGAAGGAGTGGTTCACCACCGTCGATCACAAGCGCATCGGCATCATGTACATGATCCTGGGCATCGTGATGCTGCTGCGCGGCTTCGCCGACGCCATCATGATGCGCATCCAGCAGGCCATGGCCTTCGGCGGATCGGAGGGCTACCTCAACGCGCACCACTACGATCAGATCTTCACCGCTCACGGCGTGATCATGATCTTTTTCGTGGCGATGCCGCTGGTCACAGGCCTCATGAACTACATCGTGCCGCTACAGATCGGCGCGCGCGACGTCTCCTTCCCGTTCCTCAACAACTTGAGCTTCTGGATGACGGCCGGTGGCGCCGTGCTGATGATGATGTCGCTGTTCGTCGGCGAATTCGCACGCACGGGCTGGCTCGCCTATCCACCGTTATCGGGTGCGGAATACAGTCCAGGCGTCGGCGTGGACTACTACATATGGTCGTTGCAAGTCGCAGGCGTCGGCACGACGCTCTCAGGCATCAACCTCATCTGCACCATCGTGAAGATGCGTGCGCCCGGCATGACCATGATGAAGATGCCGGTGTTCGTCTGGACGTCGCTCTGCACCAACGTGCTGATCGTCGCGACCTTCCCGATTCTGACCGCAACGCTCGTGTTGCTCTCGCTCGACCGCTACGTGGGAACCAACTTCTTCACGAGCGATCTCGGCGGCAATCCGATGATGTACGTGAACCTCATCTGGATCTGGGGTCACCCGGAGGTCTACATCCTGATATTGCCCGTGTTCGGCATCTTCTCGGAGATCGCAGCCACGTTCTCGGGCAAGCGGCTGTTCGGCTACACCTCGATGGTCTACGCGACCGTCGTGATCACGATCCTCTCTTATCTCGTGTGGCTGCATCACTTCTTCACGATGGGGTCGGGCGCGAGCGTGAACTCGTTCTTCGGCATCACGACGATGATCATCTCGATCCCCACGGGCGCCAAGGTCTTCAACTGGCTGTTCACGATGTACCGCGGCCGCATCCGCTTCGAGCTGCCGATGATGTGGACCATCGCCTTCATGCTCACCTTCGTCATCGGCGGCATGACGGGCGTCCTCCTCGCCGTCCCGCCGGCCGACTTCGTGCTCCACAACTCGCTGTTCCTCGTGGCGCACTTCCACAACGTCATCATCGGCGGCGTCGTGTACGGCCTCTTCGCCGGCATGATCTACTGGTTCCCGAAGGCGTTCGGCTTCAAGCTCGATCCGTTCTGGGGCAAGGTTTCGTTCTGGGGCTGGGTGCTCGGCTTCTTCTTCGCCTTCATGCCGCTTTACGTGCTGGGCCTGATGGGCGTGACGCGGCGTCTACGCGTGTTCGACGATCCGTCGCTGCAGATCTGGTTCGTCATCGCCGCATTCGGCGCGGTCCTGATCCTCGTCGGCATCGTGGCCTTCATCATCCAGATCGCCGTCAGCATCATGCGGCGCGACGAACTCCGCGACACGACCGGCGATCCATGGAACGGGCGCACGCTGGAATGGGCCACGTCCTCCCCACCGCCGGCCTATAACTTCGCGTTCACGCCCGTCGTGCACGACAACGACGCCTGGTGGGACATGAAGAAGCGCGGCTACACCCGCCCGCTCGAAGGCTTTAGGCCGATCCATATGCCGAGCAACACCGGCACGGGTGTCGTCCTCGCGGGCCTCAGCGTGGCGCTGTCGTTCGGTCTCATCTGGTACATGTGGTGGCTCGCCGCGGTGTGCTTCGCGGCCATCATCGTCGTCGCCATCGCGCACACCTTCAGCTACGACCACGGCTTCCACATTCCGAAGGACGAGGTCGTCGAGACCGAATCGGAGCGGACGAAGCTTCTCGCGGCGAACGGAGCAAGCGCATGACGACCGCCAACGCAACCGCCGCCACCGGCGACGCCCCCGTCTTCTATCTCAAGGACGAGCACGCCCATCCCGAGGGGTCGAGCACCATGCTCGGCTTCTGGATCTACCTGATGAGCGACTGCCTCATCTTCGCGGTGCTCTTCGCGATCTACGGCGTTCTCGGCGCCAGCTATGCCGCAGGGCCTGCGCCGAAGGATCTGTTCGACCTTGAGCTCGTGGCGGTCAACACGGCCATGCTGCTCTTTTCCTCGCTCACCTTCGGGTTCGCGATGCTGGCCATGCTGAAAGCCAACGTGCGCGGCACGCTGATCTGGCTTGGCGTGACAGGTCTTTTCGGCCTCGCGTTTCTCGCCATCGAGCTTTACGAGTTCGCCCACCTCATCCATCTGGGCGCGACGCCCCAGCGCAGCGCGTTCCTCTCGTCGTTCTTCACGCTCGTCGGAACGCACGGTCTGCACGTCGCGTTCGGCATCCTGTGGCTCGTCACGCTGATGGTTCAGGTGAACCGCTTCGGCCTGATCGAAGCGAACAAGCGCCGCCTGATGTGCCTCAGCATGTTCTGGCATTTCCTCGACGTGATCTGGATCGGCGTGTTCACGTTCGTCTATCTCCTGGGAGTTCTGAGATGAGCGCGCAAAAGTCCCCGGCTCATACAGCCGACACCGGCCACGGCGACCATAGCGTGACCAGCCATCTGCACATCTCCATGCGCGATTACCTGATCGGGTTCGTGCTGTCGGTGATCCTCACCGCCATCCCGTTCTGGCTGGTGATGGGCGACGTGCTTGAGAGCAAGCAGCTCACGGCCTTCGTCATCATGGCCTTCGCCATGGTGCAGATCGTCGTGCATATCGTCTACTTCCTGCACATGACGTCCAGCGCAGAGGAGGGTTGGAGCTTCATGGCCCTGATCTTCACGCTCATCATCATCGTGATCGCACTGGCCGGTTCGCTGTGGGTCATGCACCACCTCAACACGAACACCATGCCGTTCCACGACATGCAGAAGATGCAGCAACTGCCATGACGCGTGCCCCCGGCCAGACGCGCTCGACGACCGCGGTCGTTCTGATCGCGCTGGCCGCGGCCTTGAGTGCCGCGCTCCTGGCGGCTCTCGGCGTGTGGCAAGTCCAGCGCTTGTTCTGGAAGCTGGATCTGATCGAGCGAGTGGAGCAACGGCTCGGCGCGGATGCCGTGACCGCACCGGGACCTGAGGCGTGGAGCGGCATGACGCCTGCCGCGAGTGAATACCTCAAGGTCCGCCTCACCGGCCGCTTCCTGCATGACAAGGAGACGCGCGTGCAGGCCGTCACCGATCTCGGCGCGGGCCACTGGGTGCTGACACCGCTGCAAACCGCCCAGGGCTTCACGGTGCTCGTCAACCGCGGGTTCGTCTCGCCGGACCGTCGCGATCCTGAGACGCGTCGAGAAGGTCAGATCGCAGGCGAGACGACCGTAACCGGCCTCATCCGCAGGACCGAACCGGACGGCGCCTTCCTGCGCGCCAACGATCCGACGGCCGACCGCTGGCATTCCCGCGACGTAGCCGCCATCGCATCCGCCCGCGGGCTCACCGAGGCGGCGCCGTACTTCGTCGATGCGGACGCGACGCCCAATCCGGGCGGCTGGCCCGTCGGCGGGCTCACCAAGGTCGCCTTCTCGAACAACCACCTCGTCTACGCGGTGACTTGGTTCACCTTGGCGCTGATGGCCCTCGCGGGCGGCGGATACGTCGTCCACGACTGGCGCCGCCACAAACGCCGCGTCTCGGCAGGTGCACACACCTATCCCCTCGCCTCCGCCCAATAGGGCACGAGCCTCCCTCGCCCTTCCGCGAGATCTGCTGTTTTCGCATGACAGCCATCGCCCTGCGTGCGTTGCGAAAAAACCCGATTTCGCAGATGCACATTGCGTCTCGGCATCGGAGTGAGCGCGACGCATGGGTAAGCCCGAATTCATTGGAAAGAAGTCGAAGGCGGCTGGCGGCTGGGGCGCACTGAAAAGCTGCGGAAAGAAGCTGCTGGCCAGCGGCGCGCCGCTGTCGGGCGCGGCGACGATGCTGAAGGCCAACCAGCCGGATGGCTTCGATTGCCCAGGCTGTGCATGGGGCGACCCCGAGCACGGCTCGTCGTTCGAATTCTGCGAAAACGGCGTCAAGGCCGTCGCCTGGGAAGCCACCGACAAGCGCGTCGGGCCGAGCTTCTTCGCGCGCCATACTGTAAGCGAATTGCGCACATGGACCGACTACGAGCTTGAGCGCCAAGGCCGCCTCACGCATCCCCTGCGCTATGACGCGGCGAGCGACACCTATCTCCCGGTGAGCTGGGAGCACGCCTTCACGGAGATCGGCGGCATTCTGAAGGGCCTCGACAGCCCGCACCGCGCCGAGTTCTACACCTCCGGCCGCGCGTCGAACGAGGCCGCCTATCTCTACCAGCTCTTTGTCAGGCTCTACGGAACCAACAATTTTCCCGACTGCTCGAACATGTGCCATGAGGCGAGCGGCATTGCCCTCGAACAGGCCGTCGGCATCGGCAAAGGCACCGTCACGCTCGAAGACTTCGAGAAGGCCGACGCGATCTTCGTCATCGGCCAGAACCCTGGCACGAACCATCCGCGCATGCTGGGCGACCTGCGCCGCGCGGCGATGCGAGGCGCCCGCGTGGCCGTCTTCAATCCGGTCCGCGAGAAGGGTCTCGAACGCTTCTCCGATCCGCAGGACAAGCTCGAAATGCTGACCGGCGGCTCGAAGCCGATCGCAAACGAGTATTATCAGGTGCGGGTCGGCGGAGACATGGCGGCCGTGCGCGGCATCGCCAAAGCCGTCTTCGCAGCCGACGACACCGCTCTTGCCGAAGGTCGGCCCTCCGTCCTCGATCACGGCTTCCTGCGTCAGCACACGTCCGCCTTCTCCGCCTATCGCGCCACCGTGGATGCAACGAGCTGGGACGAGATCGAGCATCAATCGGGCCTCGCACGCGTCGCGCTCGAACACCTCGCGCAGATCTACGTCGAATCCGACCGCACGATCTGCACCTGGGCCATGGGCGTGACGCAGCACCGCCACTCCGTCGCGACGATCCGCGAGATCTCGAACCTGATGTTCCTGCGCGGCAACGTCGGCCGCCCCGGCACGGGCCTCTGTCCGGTTCGCGGCCATTCGAACGTCCAGGGCGACCGCACGGTCGGCATCAACGAGAAGCCGCCGGCCGCATTCCTCGACGCGCTCGAAAGGGAATTGGGCGTCTCGATGCCGCGCCGAAACGGCCACAACGTCCTCGCCGCCATCGGCGCCATGCTCGACGGATCGGCCCAGGCGTTCATCGGGCTCGGCGGCAACTTCGCGCGCGCAACGCCCGACAGCAGCCTGATCGAAAAGGCGTTGCGCAATCAGAAGCTCACCGTCAACATCGCGACCAAGCTCAACCACTCGCACCTGCTGCCGGGAGAGGTGAGCTACGTGCTGCCCTGCCTCGGCCGCACCGAGATCGACCGCAACGCGAAGGGCGCAGCCCAGATCGTTACGGTGGAAGATTCGATGTGCATGGTGCACGGCTCCGGCGGCATCAACAAACCGGCTTCACCGGAGCTGCGCTCGGAAGTCGGCATCATTGCCGGCATCGCAGCCGCGACCGTCGGTTCGGACGTCGTAAACTGGGGCGCGCTCGCGCATGACTACGATGGCATCCGCGACCTGATCGCACGCACGATCCCAGGCTTCCAGGATTACAACACCCGCGTCCGCAAGCCGCGCGGCTTCCGCCTCTACAATGCCGTCGATCATCGCGTTTGGAACACGCCGACAGAGCGCGCCAACTTCTCGTCCGACCGCCTCCCCGGCGAGACGGAACATCAGCGCGCATTGGGCGAAACCGGCCTGTTCGTGCTGCAGACCTTCCGCTCGCACGACCAGTACAATACCACCGTCTACGGCCTCGACGACCGCTATCGCGGCATCTACGGCGAGCGCCGCGTCGTATTCGTCAATCCTGACGACCTGGCCGAGATCGGCATCGAAGGCGGCGAGCGTGTCGACATCGTCGGCCGTCACGAGGACGGCATTACGCGTGTCGCGGACAACTTCCGCGTCGTGCCGTACGATCTGCCCCGCGGTTCGGTGGCAGGCTACTATCCGGAGCTGAACGTTCTCGTACCCCTCTCGACGGCTGGCGAGCAAAGCGATACGCCGACGTCGAAGTCCGTGCTCGTCTCATTCCGCCCGGCGGAACAGCGGAAAGCCGCATGAGCGACGCAGAAGCCGAGGATTTTTCGGAAGAACGCTTCCTCGGTCATGTCGCGGAGGTGTGCACGGCCGAACCGTCCCTGACGCCGATGGGCGCGAGCATCCTGCTCGCACTGCATTTCGGCATCTGTCACGACAGCCGCACATTCTCGCGACTATTCGAGATCTCCCACGCGCTTGTTCTGCGGGAGGTGACGACACTCGCGGAAGAACGCAACTTCGTCACGGTCCTCGACCGCAATCCGCGCACGCAACGCACGTCGTTCGCGCTCACCGGCATCGCTCTGTTTCTGCTGACGCGCGCAATCTTGCCAACGAAAGAGGCGTGAGGAGGTCATTCGTGCCGGAGGCGCGTCACTCCCACTCAATGGTCCCGGGCGGCTTCGAGGTCACGTCGTAGACGACGCGGTTGATGCCGCGCACCTCGTTGATGATGCGCGTCGCCGCACGGCCGAGGAAACCCATGTCGAACGGGAAGAAGTCGGCCGTCATGCCGTCCACGCTCGTGACTGCGCGCAGCGCCAAAACGTGATCGTACGTGCGCCCATCGCCCATGACACCAACGGTACGCACCGGCAACAGCACCGCGAACGCCTGCCAGATCGCGTCGTAAAGCCCCGCGTTGCGGATCTCTTCGAGGTAGATCGCGTCCGCCTTGCGCAGGATGTCGAGCTTCTCCGGCGTGATCTCGCCCGGAACGCGGATCGCAAGACCCGGCCCCGGAAACGGATGACGCCCGACGAACGCATCCGGGAGACCAAGCTCGCGGCCTAACGCGCGCACCTCATCCTTGAAGAGCTCCCGCAGCGGCTCCACGAGCTTCATGTTCATGCGCTCGGGCAAGCCGCCCACATTGTGATGCGACTTGATCGTCACCGAGGGGCCGCCGGAGAACGACACACTCTCGATCACATCTGGATAAAGCGTGCCTTGCGCTAAAAACTCCGCCCCGCCGATCTTGGCGGCCTCCGCCTCGAACACGTCGATGAAGTGCTTGCCGATGGTCTTGCGCTTCTGCTCCGGATCGGAGACGCCCGCGAGCGCATCGAGGAATTGCTTCGAGGCATCCACGTGCACGAGCGGAATGTTGTAGTGATCACGGAACAGCCCGACGACCTGCTCCGCCTCGCCGAGCCGCATCAGGCCGTGATCGACGAACACGCACGTGAGCTGGTCGCCGATAGCCTCGTGAATGAGCACCGCCGCAACCGCGCTGTCGACGCCGCCCGAAAGCCCGCAGATCACCCGTCCCGAGCCGACCTGCTGCTGAATGCGCCCGATCATCTCTCGGCGATAGGCGGCCATCGTCCAGTCGGACGAAAGCCCCGCGATGCGATGCACGAAGTTGGCGATCAGCTTCGCGCCGTCGGGTGTGTGCACGACTTCCGGGTGGAACTGCACGGCATAGAAGCGCCGCGCCTCGTCGGCCACCGCCGCAAACGGCGCGTTCTCGCTCGTCGCGATCACCTCGAACCCGTCCGGCAAACGCGTGACGCGGTCGCCGTGGCTCATCCACACCTGATGGCGCTCGCCCGGCGTCCACACACCCTCGAACAGGGGGCTCGCCCGCTCGACCTGAAGAACGGCGCGGCCGAATTCGCGGTGATGACCGCTCTCGACATTGCCGCCGAGCTGTTGGGACATCGTCTGCTGCCCATAGCAGATGCCGAGGACCGGGATGCCGGCCGCAAACACCTCGTCGGGCGCGCGCGGGCTCCCGGCCTCCGGTACCGAAGCCGGGCCGCCAGAGAGAATGACAGCCTGCGGCTTCAGCTTGGCAAACGCCTCTGCCCCGGTCTGATACGGATGGATCTCGCAGTAGACGCCGGTCTCGCGCACGCGCCTGGCAATGAGCTGCGTGACCTGGCTGCCGAAATCGATGATCAGAACGGAGGCGGACATCGGAGGCGGATCGCTCCTATGAGGGTGTGGGGAACGGAACAGGCGTCCTGGACTGGATCAGCGGGGTAGACCACCGCCCGGCCTGACCGTCAAGCAGAGCCCTGGCCGCAGGGCCCATGCGTCTCCGTCCGCCAGCGGCGGCCCATTTAGACATTTCTAACCACGTTCTTGAAGTCTTTCGCCGCCCCCCGATCTCGGTGACGGTCTTTGGAGAGATACTTGCTACCTCGGACGATGAGCTTGTTTCACCCGACCCCCAGGATTTCCAGATGCTGTCTCACGACGCCGCCTCCTCGCCCGCAACCCATCAGGCTATCGAGGCATCCGCTCCCCGGACGCCAGAGACGCTGGCCGACCGCCGCACCGCCCAGTTCCGCGAAAGCTGGAACGGCTGGGCTCAACGTTGGGTTCTGGGCTCCGCTTACGCGCTGAAGCCCGACAACATTCGCGACACGCCGCACCTTCTCTATCGCGTCGCGGTCGATCTCCTCAGCGGCGGCACGCGCGTTCCCGAGCGCGGGCGGACATGGCCGCGTCCCGAAACCTTCGGCGGCGTCTGCCGGTCCATCTCGCCGGAAACCGTTCTCGCTGCGGCACGTGCGGGCTTCTTCCCGTGGTGCCACTGCGGTCCGCTCAAGTGGTGGACGCGCGAGAAGCGGATGGTGCTCTTTTTCAACGAGTACCACATCGCCAAGCGTCTTCGCCGCGACATGAAGAAGGCCCCCTATCGGGTCACCTTCGATCAGGCATTCGAGGATGTCATCGCGGCGTGTGCCGGCCAGCGCAGCTACAATCGCCATGCGTTGACATGGATCACACCCAAGATCATGGCGCTCTATACGGAGCTCTTCGACCAGGGCCACGCGCACTCGTTCGAGGTCTGGGATGCGGACGGCAAGCTCGTCGGCGGCGGCTACGGGCTCGCAGCCGGGCCCGTGTTCATGACCGAATCCCAGTTCAGCCTGGCGCCCAACACGTCGAAGATGGGCTTCGCCGTCCTGAACTATCACCTCACGAAATGGGGCTTCCTCGCCAACGACGGCAAGGACTTCACGCCCACCATCGACGCCATGGGCTTCCGCGCCATCCCGCGTGCAGAATTCGACGCCCTCCTCGACAACCAGGCTGCCGAAGCGAAGATCACCGCCAAAACCGGGCGCTGGAGCGTCGAAGCCGACATGGCCACCGTGGCGTCGTGGCAGCCCGCCCCCGCCAAGGACGACGTTGCGGCCTAGCGGCCGCGACGGGCGTATCGGATCAATTCATGCGCAGGATGGCGAGATTGAGCGCCCCTGCGTAGCTGATCCACGCGAGATAGGGCACGAACAGAAGGCTCGCCATTCTATCCGCCGGCCAGGCAAGCAGGATGAACGCGAGCACGGCGATCCACAGCGCGGCGAGGTCGGCCGCAGCGAGCCCGATCTGCCGCTGTCCGAACATCAGATACGACCAGAGCCCGTTCAGGATCAGCGCCACGATCCAAACGGCAAGCGCGGCACCGAAGCCCTCGCGCTCATAGACGAGCCAGCCGGCAACCCCGATCATCACGTAAAGTATCGTCCAGACGACGGGAAACGCCCAGTTGGGCGGCGTCCAGGAGGGCTTTGCGAGCGAGGCGTACCAGACGCCCGGCCGGAACGAAGCGCCCGTGACCGAAGTCGCAGCGACCAGGGCGAGGAAAACGACCAGCGAAACCCACGACGACGCCGACATCAATGCTCTCCACGACCTCTATCCGCCGTCAGCCGCCTTCGAAAAGAGCGCGACGAAGAACCCGTCCGTGCCGTGCGAGGCAGGCGTGAGAAGAAGCGTCTCGACCGAACCGTCGGCCGAAGCCGGTGGCTCACCGGCGACGGTTTCCCGCCAGACCTCGCCGTAGGGCAACGGCATGAAGCCGGAATAGGTTTCCTTGAACCACGCGGCCTGATCGACATTCTCCTCGGGCAGCACCGAGCACGTGACGTAGCAAAGCCGCCCGCCCGGCTTCACGAGACCGGCCGCCAGCGCCAGCACCTCGCGCTGCTCCTCCCTCCGGATGGCGAGTGCCTCGGGCTTGAGCCGCCACTTCGCATCCGGCTTGCGCCGCCACGTCCCCGAGCCCGAGCAGGGCGCATCGACGAGCACCACGTCGAACCGCGGCCCCAACGCTTCGAGCGCCACGCGGTCGCCCGCATCGAGCACCTGCGCATTGCGCACGCCTGCCCGCTTCAAACGGTCGAAAATCGGCCGAAGCTGTCCCTTATCGCGGTCGTAAGCGTAGATCTGTCCGCTGTTCTGCATCGCAGCCGCCATCGCAAGCGTCTTGCCGCCCGCGCCCGCGCAGAGGTCGAGAACCTGTTTCTTCGGCGCCGCACCGGCGAGCAGCGCCGCGATCTGGCTGCCCTGATCCTGGACCTCGAACCAGCCTTTACCGTGCGCCGCTTCAGCCTCGACGTGAGGACTGCGCGCGGGCCCGGCCGGAGGCGCAATCCGCACGCCCACGGGCGATAAAGCGGTCGCGACCGCACCGTGCGAGGCGAGCGCCGCAAGCACCTTGTCGCGTGGCGCCTTAAGCGCGTTGGCCCGCAGATCCACCGGCGCCCGTTCGGCCATGGCCTGAGCCTCGGCAATCGCACGCCCCCGAACCGCGCGCGCAAACGAACGGCGATACTAGCCATTCGGGTAACGGTCGGCGGCGACATGCGGCAACGCATCGTCCGGAACACCGGCCGCAAGACGACGCCGCTCGTCGTCCGAAAGCGGCGCGGGCGCATGCGGGCTTCCGTCCGCCAGCGCCACGACGTCATCCACCGAAAGCCCGAGCGCACGTGGAGCCGCCGCAAGCGCGAGCGCACGGGGCCCATCGCTCCCCATCTGCGCCGCCAGAGAGAGACGCCGCCGCAAGGCGTCATAGACGAGTGTGCCGATGGCCGCACGATCGCCGGAGCCCGCGAAGCGGTGCCGCTTTCCCCAGTCGGAAAGCGCCGTGGCAGCGGGCTGATGGCGCACGAGAATATCGTCCAGCACCTCGGCTGCGGCTTGAATGCGCCCACCCGGTCTCACGGTCTTAATCCTTCACGGAAATCAGATGGCGCGGTCGCCGCCAAGAGTGAAAAACAGGATGCGGATCGCAAACAGGATCCACATCACGGCCAGAATAGCGGAACCCACGGCATAGCCGTAGAAGCGGTTGGGCTGCTTGTTCGACGTCGTATGGATGTAGGCGTGGTAAACGCGAGCCGCGACGAAGAGCCAGGCCAGCACGACGAAGAAGACGTTCACTTGAGTGGTGATCATCAGGAACGCCACAAGGACGTAAAACAACATCGGCGTTTCGAGCTGGTTGTGAAACGCGTTTGCAATCTGCGTCGCGCGCGGCGTCCAGTTTGGCTCTCTGAGCGAGATGCTTTCGATCTTCACCTCGCCGCGCCGGATGGAGCCGATCCGCTCCTTGCGCATCCAGCCTTGGAGAAAGAGCGTAAGCGCGACTTGGACGAATACGGGATAGAGAATGGAAATCTGCGTCATGTCCGATCCGTCCTTTGGCTGAAGCGATTGGCGCTATGCGATCCCAGGATAGTTCGGGCTCTCGCGCGTGATCAGCACGCCATGGGCATGGCTCTCACGCACGGCCGCAGGAGAAATGCGGATGAACTGCGCCCGTTCCCTGAGATCGGCAAGCGTACGCGCACCCGTATATCCCATGCCCGCACGCAGACCGCCGACAAGCTGGTTGAGCACTGCGTCCACCGGACCTTTATAGGGCACCTGCCCCTCGATGCCCTCCGGCACGAGTTTCAGTGTGTCCTTGACCTCCTGCTGGAAATAGCGGTCCGCCGAGCCGCGCGCCATGGCGCCGACCGAGCCCATGCCACGGTAGGCCTTATAGGTGCGTCCCTGATAGAGATAGGTCTCGCCGGGCGACTCGTCCGTGCCCGCGAGCAGCGAGCCCATCATCACGCAGTCCGCACCCGCCGCGAGCGCTTTCACGATGTCGCCGGAATAGCGCAACCCGCCGTCTGCGATGATCGGCACGTCGTGCTTGTGAGCTTCCTCGGCGCAATTCATGACCGCCGTGAGCTGAGGCACGCCGACACCCGCCACGATGCGCGTGGTGCAGATCGAGCCCGGGCCGATGCCGACCTTGACCGCATCCGCACCCGCCTCGATCAGCGCGCGCGTGGCATCCGCGGTGGCCACGTTGCCCGCGACCACCTGCACCGCGTTCGACATCTTCTTGATGCGGGACACGGCCTCGATCACCTTGATCGAATGGCCATGCGCCGTGTCGACCACGATCATGTCGCAACCGGCCGCGATGAGGCGCTCGGTGCGCTCGTAGCCGTCTTCGCCGACCGTGGTCGCAGCACCCACGCGCAAGCGCCCTTCCGGGTCCTTGCACGCGTTGGGATGCTTCTGCGCTTTCTCGATGTCTTTCACCGTGATGAGACCCACGCAGTGGTAAGCCTCGTCGACGACGAGCAGCTTCTCGATCCGGTTCTGATGCAGAAGGCGCTTGGCCTCCTCGCTGGTCACGTCGCGCGGAACGGTGATCAGCCTGTCCTTCGTCATCAACTGAGCGACGGGCTGACTGAGGTTCGTCGCAAAGCGAACGTCGCGGTTGGTGAGGATGCCGACCAGTTTGCCCTTGGTCTGCCCCGGCTTCGGCGCCTCGACCACCGGAATGCCCGAGATGTTGTTGGCGGCCATCAGCTTGAGGGCTTCGTCGAGCGTCGCCTCGGGCTGGATGGTGACGGGGTTGAGGACGATGCCGGCCTCGTACTTCTTGACGGCGGCCACGTGACGGGCCTGCTCCTCGGGCGTCAGGTTGCGATGCAGGACGCCGATTCCGCCTTCCTGGGCCATGGCGATGGCCAGCCGGCTTTCGGTGACGGTATCCATCGCCGACGACAGCACGGGAATATTGAGGGAAATGGTCCGGGTAACCCGGCTTGCAACGTTGACCTGGCTCGGCATCACTTCGGAGGCGGCCGGCACCAGAAGCACATCATCAAATGTCAGGGCCAACCCCAAATCGCGATCGATTGGGCTTGTCGCCATGGTTCTCTCCTTGGACGGTGTGACACAGGGGCGGCCGCGAAAAGCGCAGCGGCGCGAATGTCGGAAGCCCTATACCACCGGGCGCAAGGGAGGGGAAGAGACCGCGCCTGCGGCCGAGCAGCCTGCCCTCGGCCTTATCGAGGGACCGGAGCAATCGTCCGCCCTCGCCCTTTTCGCAGCCGCACATTAGATCGACTGATAAGGCAACCCGCAAAATTCGATTAGACCTGCGACATTTATCGCGTTAGGAAGACCCGTTGAAAGTGCTCCAGGGCACAATAAGGAGGAAACACAATGAAGGTTTGGATGAAGCCCGCCGTTCGCGAGCAGGAAGTTGGCCTTGAGGTCACCTCGTACCTCCCGGCGGAGATCGACATCATCTAACTGGTGATGAAGATTGGGCCCGCGCACTGGCGGGCCTTAAGGCACGGCGGTCGAGCAAGCGGCCGCCGTTGCTGTTTTCAGGGAGCCTCGTGCACCCGACGGATGTCCGGAAAACCCAGCGCTCAGCCGCGCCCTTTGAAACCCGTCGCCAGCACATAGAGTTCGGCACTGTCGGCACGGCTGGCGGGCGGCTTCACGTGCCGAACGGTCTGAAAGCGCTGCTTCAGAAAATCGAGCAGGTCCCGCTCCGTCCCCCCTTGAAAGACCTTGCAGAGAAACGTGCCGCCCGGCGCCAGCACATCGCCCGCAAAATGCGCGGCGGCTTCCGCGAGCCCCATGATCCTGAGGTGGTCCGTGCGGGAATGTCCGACCGTCGGCGCCGCCATGTCCGAGAGCACGGCATCCGCCGCGCCGTCCCGGAGCTTCCCCCTGATCCAGGGCTCCGCTTCAGGATCGGTAAAGTCGATCATCGCGTGTTCGACGCCGGCCAGCGGCTCCATCTCCAGATAGTCGATGGCGACCACCTGTCCCTTGCCGCCGATCGAGCCCACACGCTCGGCCGCGATCTGGCTCCAACCGCCGGGCGCTGCGCCGAGGTCCACGATCCGCTGCCCCGGCTTCAGGAAGCGGTACTTGTCGTCGATCTCGATCAGCTTGAACGCCGCGCGCGAGCGATACCCCTCCCGCTTCGAGGCCGCCACGTAAGGGTCGTTGAGCTGACGCTCCAGCCAGCGCTGAGACGACGCCGTGCGGCTTCTCGCATTCTTCAAGCGAACGTTGAGCTGGCGCTGACCGCCCGCACCCTCGATCGCGCTTCCCGCGGCTTTGCCCCTTCCTTTGGCGCCGCCGCGGCCGGATTTTCCTTTCATACGCATGGCGCTACTCCGGCCGCTGCCGGCGCCGGCGGCGGCCTGCCCGGTAAACCCCATCCTCGCTCATGAGCGTGGCGAGGATACCTTCCCGCAGACCGCGGTCCGCAACCCTGAGCCGCTCGGCCGACCACGTCCTCAGGATCGCTTCGAGGATCGCGCACCCGGCCAGCACGAGATCGGCACGCTCGTGGCCGATGCACGGCTCCGCGACCCGTTGCTCGTAGGTGCGCGACAGCAAGCCGTAGACGACAGATTGAATTTCATCGATGTCGAGCCAGCATCCGTCCACCCGCTGCCGGTCGTAGCGTTTGAGGCCGAGGTGAATGCCCGCAACCGTCGTCACCGTACCCGACGTCCCGAGCAGATGCACGGTGCCGCCGTTCGCCATGGCGTTGAACCCGTGCAACGCTTCGAACGGATGAATGAGCGACAGCACGTGCGCAACCATCTCCTCGAAACTCTCTGGCGTGACGTGATGGCCACCGAAACGCTCGGCAAGCGTCACCACGCCAACGGGCAACGAGGTCCACGCCTTGATGTCGGGTTTCGCTCCGTTTCGACGCGCGCCGTCCTGCGACGCAGCCGAGATCCGCGCACTCGAAGCATCGAGCCAGATAAGTTCGGAGGATCCACCGCCGATGTCGAACACCAGCACATAATCCGCCCGCGCATCGATCAGCGACGCACAGCCCGAAACCGCGAGCGCCGCCTCGGTCTCCCTGTCGAGCACTTCGAGCTTGAGGCCCACTTCCCGCTCGACGCGGTGAAGAAATTCGCGCCCGTTGCTCGCCACGCGGCAGGCTTCCGTCGCGACACAGCGCGCCCGTTCCACACCATTGCGCCCGAGCTTGGCCGCACAGACCCGGAGCGCATCGATCGTGCGCCGCATCGCGGCATCCGAAAGACGCCCAGTCTGCGACACGCCTTCGCCCAATCGGATGATCCGCGAGAACGCATCGACCACGCGGAACCCGCGCCGCGAAGGGCGCGCGAGCAGAAGGCGGCAGTTGTTGGTCCCGAGATCGAGCGCGCCGTAAATCGGGCCACGGTCATTGGGGTGAATTCGCCGGCCGCCAGTCTTCCCCGGCGGTAACGCCTTCTTCCCCGGCTGTAGCTCTTTGCGCGGCTCCGGACGGCCATTCATCGCCGTCGGACGGTCGGAATTCCAATCCCTCGCCTTGCCTGGAAAGGGTTTGGCTTCGCGGGGGGGAGCGCTTGGGCACTCGTCGTCCGTAAGCTCTGGCACGGTCTCGTCATCCCCAGCGCCTGGTCCGGAAGGCCTGCGGAACGAACCGCCGGGCCACCTCTCGTCAGGCGAGTCTCTGGCTGCATCTGGTTACAGTGTAGCAGGCAGGACCGGAGGGTAAAGAAAAAGCGAGCGCTTTTGGTGTACAACGGACGGCCCGGCGGCACGCGGCAACACGACGGAACCGCCGGAAAATCATCTACGTTTGCAGCGACTTCGATCGATCCACACATGGTTCAATTCATGACGCGGTTCCCGAGCTTACGCACAGCCCTCACGCTCATCGCCGCGAGCGCGCAAGCCGTTTTCGCCCACGCTGAACCAGCCGAAACGGCAGGCGGGAAAACTATCGCCACGCCCGCTGCACCCGTCGACCGGCTCATTGCCGCCTATCCGGACGCGCTCGAACGGATCGAGGGCAACTGGCTGATATGGCTTGACGGAACCCGCACGGCACTGGACGACGGCAGCGACCCCAAACCGTTCGCCGCCTGGCTCGCCGCACCCGACATCGAAGATACGTTGGCCCTGCCCTACCCCGCCGGGGCCGGCCCGATCGAGCCGGCGCCAGAGAGCGACCCCGGCCGCGCGCGCAATAGCGCATTCTTCGACAAGATGTATGGCGACTGCAGACAGGGCGAGGTGCGCGGCAAACTCCGGCAGGTCGTCTGGCTCCCGACCAAAGCGGGGCAGCGCCTCTCCGTCACGACAGTCAATGGCGTCGCCGACCGCCTGGACGCCGTCTCCAAGGAACTCGACGCGCTCCCCGCTTCATTCGACACGTACCTGTTCCCGTCGGCCGGAACGTACAATTGCCGCACCATCGCCGGCACGGATCGCGTATCGGCCCATGGCTACGGGATCGCAATCGACCTCGCGGTGAGCCAGAGCGACTACTGGAAATGGGCGGCGAAAACGCCCGGTCCCATCGCCTACCGCAACCGCATTCCGCTTGAGATCGTCCACATTTTCGAGCGTCACGGATTCATCTGGGGCGGGCGCTGGTATCACTACGACACCATGCATTTCGAGTATCGCCCCGAGTTGCTTCCGCCTCTTGCCCCCCTCGACGCAACGGCGGACGCAACCCCATCCACCCCCCCGGAAAAATGACGGCCGCAGAGGCCGCCCCGATGTTGCACGCCCGCGAGCGAGCTGTTATACGGCCCCACTCGGCTGGCTCGTGCCAGCCGCGGTCCCGGCTTTGGGGGATCGTCTAATGGTAGGACTGCAGACTCTGACTCTGCCTGTCTAGGTTCGAATCCTAGTCCCCCAGCCAATAAAATCAAACACTTAACGGATCTCAAAAATATCGCGACATCGTCCGGCGTACCCCGGGCGTACCGTTCGGGCGATCGATTGAAGCTTTGCGTGATCCCGCGATTTTAGGAATCGGCCCTTAGCGAGGATCCCGAAGATCGATGTGCTCGCACTGTCCCGAAGTTTCGCGGACAAGACGCATGTGTCCAACAGTCGTGCTCTTAAGCTTTTCGATGAAACGGGGCGTGTGATTCCTCAATCCATGAGCCTTGAGAGGTCGAACCCCAAGATCCGTTTCAAGAGGATATGACGGTTCCCGTTTGGACCAGGCGGCGAGAGGAACGTCCCGTGTGTGATGTTAGTTGGCTCGGAATGCATTTACGTCATGCCGAGTAAGCAGAAGTTGGATCGTCGTCCGAGACGCGGCCGTTGCAGGCCTCTGTGGGGGCAAATTCATTCGGGCGTCAACATCGTCGCGGTGCGCGAAGCAAAACGCAATCAGCCGACCATCGAGGAACTCTGCGAGCGCTTTCTTGAGGAGCACTCCCGTCGACACAACAAGCCCGCAACCGGGCTCGGCTACGAGCGCAGCAATCGCAACCACATCATCCCCCTTTTGGGTGGCCGTACTGTTGCAGCGATCACCCGCACGGACATCGAAGATTTCAAGCGCAACATCCGCGATGGCATCACGTCAAAGCGCACTAGACGCAGGCGCGAAGGCGGCACGGGTGGGCTCGATGTCAGAGGTGGGCCAGGCGCTGCCAACAGAACGCTCGGTCAGCTATCGAAGATGTTCAATAGGGAGAGCATCTCAAATCACTGCAGCCGGCCTGGGAAAAAGTGCGGCGCGCTGCTGGGACTAACGACGTGCGGATCCACTATTTGCGCCATTCATTCGCCAGCTTCGCCGTCATGAGCGGCGGGACGCTCCCCGTGATCGGCAAGCTGCTCGGACACAACACCAATCACGACGGCAAGATACGCCCACCTCTCTAACGACCCCTGAGCCATCTGGCTGAGATCACAGGAACGGCCCTAGCAAAGGCAATGGCTTCCGGAAATTTGCCGGGGGAAACAGACGTGGATCAGCAGAAAGCTGCAGACACGTGCGAGACGCTGAAGGGCAAGCTCGCCGAGTTGTTGGCTGACATGGAAGAGCTCTCAAAGCCCTCGTAGGGAAATCACCTTTGGGCAAGTTTGTCCCAGTAGCGGTCATTGCCGCGGCCGTGATCGGCGCCCCCGCACACTCGCCGAGCAAGTCTGCTCATAGCGGCCGAGCTGCCATCAGATATCGATCTTCTCAACGATCTCGATCGCATCGTCGCCTTCAATTCCGAGGTGGCGAACAGTGCTCTCGAGCTTCGAATGTCCAAGCAGGAGTTGGACGGCAGTGTGGGCGCGAGGGTTGACGCTCTTGATAATTTGCTGCCCAACTGATCTTCATTCTCCACATCAGACAACAGGAGCGAAGCGCTGATGCTTTACGTAGACATACCGACGCTCCCAGAACTAAAGGCGCTGATTTCAACGCGCGCAGATGCCTGCGTGTCGATCTACGTCTCCACGACTCCGCAAACCCAGCATGTATCTGCCAGCTGCATTGCCTTCGGCAACATGGCCAAGTCGGCTTCGGAACAGCTTACGAAGGCCGGGCTCGATAAACGCCGCCGCGCTCTGCTCGAAGCCGAGCTTGCCGCGTTGGGCGATGACGAGGACTTCTGGCGGCTGCAGGCTCACAGCGTGGCTGTTCTCGCCACCCCCGATAGTGTGCGCACATTCAGACTCGCCACCGCTTTGACCGACATGGTGCAGGTGTCCGACCGCTTTTACCTGAAACCGCTGCTACGAGCGATCGCGTTCCCTCAGACGGCGCTTGTCCTCGCGTTGTCGGAGAATGCGGTGCGTCTGATAGAAATCTTTCCGGAACTGCCGCCTTCTCGCGTCCGGGTTCAGGATTTTCCTAAAGACGCATCCGATGCGGTCGGTCGGGCTTCCGTAAACAACCTCACGCAAAACACGCGCATCGCCAACGCCGAAGGGCAGACCGTCCTGCTGCGCCAGTATGCACGGAAGGTGGACGCGGCACTGCGGGTGCTTGCCGGTCGGGACACACCGCTGATCCTGGCAGCTACGGAACCTTTGGGGCCGATCTTCCGGAACTTGAACAGCTATCCCGCGCTCCTGAGCGGGGGCATTTCAGAAAGCCCGGATCGCATGACGGATGCAGAGCTTGCGAGCGCTGCCCGTCCCGTACTCGATGGGTACTACAAGGCGCAGATCAAAGACGCCAATGCGCTCTATGAGGCCCGCTCCAGCGTCCGCCGGGCCACCACCGATCTCGGAGAGGCCGCACGGGCGGCCACGAATGGTGCGATCGAATTTCTCATGGTCGATATCGACCATACCGTGCCGGGCAGCGTCAGCGACATCGACGGCACTGTGACTTTCGCCAAAGACGCCAGCACGTACGATGTCGTCGACGAGATTGCCGGACGAGCAATCCTGACGGGCGCGCGGTTTCTGGGCGTCCGCCGGGAGGATATCCCTGGCAACGCTCCGCTGGCGGCAACTCTGCGCTATCCGATCTGAACAGCGCGCGCCCCGGCTCAATGCGAGGTTCACCTGTTTCACCCAAGATCGTTGTCCATTCTGGACAATCCTTGAATGAATGAGGGCAGTATGGGGGACGTCAAGACGATTGTCGCTGGCCTCGATATGGAGGACGTTAGCGAGGCCGTGTTGGGGCGGGCCATTCAATTGGCGACGGAGCATGAGGCTCGGCTTGTCGTGGTGCACGTCATCGAGACGCCGTCGCTGTCACAGGCCGCATCTGCGTCTGCGTCGGACTTGAGCGAGAGCGCCCTGAGGGATCACCTGAACCGACAGGCTCGTGCGGCGATCTCGAATCTCCTGGCCCAAGGGGGAAGCCCGTCCGCCGATGTGGAGGTCGCCTTCGGATCGGCGCACACCGTCATTACGGGCGTGGCAGGCGAGCGCGGCGCGGATTTCGTGGTGATTGGGCCGGGTCGAGGCCACTCGCTCAGCGAGAAGGTGCTGGGCTCCACGGCAGACAGGGTGGTGAGGGCGTCGCCTGCACCCGTTCTCGTAGTAAGAAACCCGTCGGCCGGACCTTATCGGCGGGTAGCGGTCGCCGTCGATTTCTCGCCTCAGTCCGCAGCGGCTGCGAAAGACGCCCGGAAGCTGGCTCCCGCGGCACGCATGGACTTGGTTCATGCTCTCTACATCCCGCTCACCTTCGAGCAGGCCATGCTGCGCGCCGGTACCTCGCAAGCCGATATAGGAGCGTATCGCTCGGCAAAGGAGGATAGGGCCCGCCACGACCTTTCCCTGTTCGTGCGTGATGTCATAGGTACCGGGAAGGTCGCGACGCACTTCCTTGACGGCGAGCCTGGCCCGGCCCTTGTCCGCCTCGCCAAGAGCCGCGACATCGATCTTCTGGCGTTGGGTCCCAATGGTCGCGGTGTTGTCCTTCAGGCCCTTCTCGGCAGCGTCACGCAGCGCGTGCTCAGGGAGGCGGCCTGCGACGTCCTTGTTGCGACGATGCCGGGCTGAGTGCGGCAGCCGGAGCGGGGCACGGTCATTTCGCCCTGTCTGGTCGCTGCGACGGCTGCTCTCAGCTCGTCACCGCAAACGGCAGGACAGCGGTCGCGATGGAAAAATAGATCACAACGCCAGCGGCGTCCGCGATTGAGGTGACGAGCGGCCCGGACGCCGTCGCCGAATCGAGCCCGAAGCGCGCCAGGATGAACGGCAGCGAGATACCGATCAGGCCGCCCATCAACACGATCAGGACCATGGCGGCGGCCACGACGAGGGCCACATCCACGCCGCCCCTGAGCAGGCCGAGCGGCGAGACGGCAAGCGCCATGGTGAAGCCGAGCAGGCCGGCGACGAGGACCTCGCGTCCGATCACGAAGCCCCAGTCCGAGAAACGCACGTCGCCGGTCGCCAGCGCGCGCACCATCAGCGTCGCCGATTGCGATCCGGCGTTGCCGCCCGAGCCGATCAGCAGCGGCAAGAAGAAGACCAGCACGACATGAGCGGCGATGGTGTCTTCGAAATAGGCGATGCCGAGGCCAGAGAAGACGTTGCCGAAAACAAGCAGCACGAGCCATGCGATGCGGGCCCGGTAGAGCATGAAGATGCTCGCCTCGCTCACGCTCGCGTCCAGGTTCCGCACCGTGCCGACCCGATGGAAGTCCTCCGTCGCCTCCTCGGCCTGCACGTCCATGGCGTCGTCGTGCGTGACGATGCCGACCAGCTTTCCGGCATCGTCCGTGACGGGCAGCGCCATCAGGTCATAGCGGGCGATCAGCCGCGCGGCCTCCTCGCGCGGCTGATCCGCTGCGATCCGCGGCACGGTGGTCGTCATCAGGTCGCCGACGCGCTCGCCCGGGCGTGCAAGCAACAGATCGCGCAGGCTCACCGCGCCGAGAAGGCGGCGCTCCCCGTCCACGACAAAGACCTGATAGATGGTCTCGCTGTCTGGCGCCTGGATGCGCAGTTCCGACAGCGCCTTGCTGACCTCGAGGTCGGGCGTGAGCGCGGCATAATCCGACGTCATCACCGAGCCGGCGGTGCCTTCCGGATAGGAAGCGAGCTTGCGCAAATCCTCGCGCTCGGCCTGCGCAAGCGCGGGCAGCAGGGTCTTCCTCTCCTTCTCGTCAAGCTTCTTGAACAGGTCCGCGCGCTCGTCGTGCGACATGGCCGAGACGATGTCGGCCAGCTCACGCCTGCTCATATGGCGCGCGACGGCCGTCTGGATCTTCGGCGGCAGGTATCCGAAGAGCGTGGCGCGGACGTCGATCTCCAGCAACCTGAGGGCTTCGAGCGTGTCCTGCGGCCGCAACGCGGCCAGGACCTGCGCGACATCGGCCTCATGATGGTCCTGAAAGACGCTCCGCAGGGAGCCTGCGTCTCCGCTGTCGAGCCATGCGCGAACGGCCTCGGCAAGAACGAGGTTCTCCGGCTGGAGACGAAGCGTCTCCAGACCGGCGCGGGAAGCGAGGGTGTCGTTCGTCATCGGTCCATTCCCCGGTTCGGGCGTCCGCCCGGGCCGGGAAGGACGCCGGCTAGTTCAGGCCGTGATGTCCCGCCCGGCCCGCATGGATGGCCGTAGGCATAGCATTTGCTGGTCTACGTGAAGCACTTCCGACGAAGCGCCGACTGGAACTGTCGTCCATGATTTCACTCGTTGAGATTACGCTGCCATGACGGCAGCAGGCGCCCATATTCTGCTGCCGGGAAGGCATGTCAACCTTAGGTCGAAGTATCAGATTGGGGCGGCGCAGGATGGCCACCATGTCGACGATCCCGTTACTCGCGCCGCAATCGTCGGATACTTGGTTGAGCAGACGGCGCCTTAGAATTAGCGCATGCTGAAGGCTGCCATCGCTGCGACGATCACGAGAAACACGAGCAATGCCTGGTTTCGACGCTGTTTGTCGAGCCGACCCTTGCCAGCGCCGAAGTCAAACCGCTCATAGAGGATCGAGTTCTCGGGAACGCCCGCTTCTAAGAGCATGTCAGTTGCCACCTCCATCATCCGAGGCGGACCGCAAACGAGCGCTACCGCTCCTTGCGGATCGGCGTCCGAGACGAAGTCACGGACATGGCTCGGCTGCAGCGGCCCCGTCCCCACCTGATCGTCGCGCGGGCCATCGTCGACAAGACAGAGAATGGAAAGATCAAGTCTCGACTGCAGGTTGCGCAACCGGTCGAGGCAAACCAGGTCGCTCTGCCGTCGTGCTGCGAAGAGCAGGCGATATGGCCTGAGATCTCCGTTTGCCGCAGCCTCCTCAATCATTCCAAGAAGCGGCGCAATGCCGACACCGCCGGCGATCAACAAGACCGGTGTTTTATCCGGCGGTACGATGAAGCTTCCATGCGGGCCGTCGATGGCGACGCGGGTGCCCTGGGAGATGCGTTCAAAAGTGCGGGTGCAATCGCCCACTTCGTTGATCACAAGACGCAGGCGGGGCAGATCGGCCGGGGCCGAGGCGATCGAAAAGGGATGATCGTGGAAGGGCGGCCGATGGGGCGCGAGCGTCATCCAGATGAACTGACCAGCGCGAAAGCGAAGCTGCGTCGTTGCTGGACCGTGCAAAATCATTTCAACGGTGCGCGCGCCAACCCGCCGCACCCGCTCGACGCGCCAGTCCTCGCGCCACATGCGCCAGGGTCTCACCACATACACCAAAAGGATTGCGGCAACGGCGCCGCCGGCGAATAGGATCCAGACATGGCGCAACGGCGTCTCGGCGCTGTAGGTTCCGGTCGTCGCGGCATGATGGAGGACGAGTCCCGCCACGAGAACCGCCAGCGGTCCATGACCGAAGCGCCAGAGTTCGTAGCGGATGAACGGGCGCGTGCGCACCGTGGCGAGGGAAACAATGATAATCAATCCCGCGAGCGCGAGCACACCGCTGCGCAGGCGCGGACTTGCCATCATGGACGTAAGCCGGTTCCACGCCGCGACGGGATCAGCGAACAGGGTATTTGCCAGGTAGCTCAAGGGATGGAGCAACGCGAAGGCGAGCAGCGCATAGGCCGCGATGCGATGAAACCCCATGGTCCGATCGATGCCGACGCGGCCGGAAATGCGCTCGTAGCGGCCTGAGCTCCAGAACTGCAGGAATACGAGGGCCGTCGCAGTAAGCCCGAGCGCCGTCGCAAACTCGGCGGACGTGTTCGCCGGCGCTATTCCGGTGCCGAGCGCAGCGACAAGCGGCAGCAGGGCTGCCACGACGAAGAGAACCGCAACGACTGTGCCGTGCAGGCCCGATTGCCGTGCAGGAATCCCTCGCGATGCTTTGTTTTGATCCCTATTCCTGGACGACGTGTTCATAAATGTCATCCTCCTGAGCATTGTGGATGCGAACGAGCGCCTCGATAGATCCGAGCACGCGCTGTGCGTCGCGCACCAGATATTTATCGGCGTCCTCTGCGCGCAAATTTCTAGCGATCCGGGACAAAAGCCTTGCCTGATGCAGAATCTCACGGTGAGCGCGACTCATCGCCGACAGTCCGTGCCCGTCAGCCAGGTATTTGGTGAGGCGTGGATAGATGATCGTCTCGTCCTCCCGCTCGTGAATGACGACGCTCTCCTCGACAATGCGATGGGCTTTGAGGATCAGGTCAACGGCCTCCTGACCCCCCGCATCGTCGAGCGCATCCGAGATTTGGAGCAGCTTATCCAATTCCTGCTCCAGAAGGCGGTGCTGCGCGCCGAGATCCCGTGCCATTGTCCCGGGCACGCCGCGTTGCGTCGCCCGGCGGGCAGGTCGAAGGGCGCGCAACGCATTGAGAATGACTGCAACATCAATGGCCTCCTGCGTGATCGCGCCCGCGACAGGCGCAAGCCATCCGACTGCTGCGGCAGCCATGGCAATGCCGGACAATCCCATGCCGACGACAATGCTCTGAACGGCAATGCGGCGGGAGCGCCGCGCGATCGACACCGCTTCGGAGACGCGGTCAAGACGGTCGACGACGATAACCACGTCGGCCGCCTCGGACGAGGCACTGGCACCCCGGGCCCCCAATGCCACTCCGACGTCTGCGGCAGCAAGCGCCGGAGCGTCGTTGATACCGTCACCGACCATGAGGGTCGGGTGGAGACGACTCTCCATTGCCACGGCATCCACCTTGTCGGACGGATCCCGATCCGAGAGGACAGCATCGATGTCGAGTGCTGCGGCGATGGTCTCGGCCGCATCCGCCCGATCTCCTGTCACCATTACGATGCGTGCGATCCCGGCGGCGCGGAGCGACTGAACCGCGCGAGGGGTCTCCTTACGCAGTTCATCGCCCAGGAGCAACGCACCGGCGATGCGGCCGTCGATGGACACAAAGACGCTGAGCGCAGACCGCCAGGATGCCCGGCGCAAAGCACGTAGAGCCCAATCGTCGGGCCGATGCGACCCGAAGATCATCTGGTGGGAGCCCGCGCGAACGCATTTTCCCTCGACGATGCCCTCCAGGCCCGACCCCATGACCTCGTGCACCTGCGAGGGCATCTGCAGGACAAGCCCCCTGACCATGGCGGCAGCGACGATCGCTCTGGCAACGACATGTTGGGATGCCTGCTCCAGGGAGGCGACGAGGCGAAGCACTTCATCGGCGCTTTCTCCTGGCCCGGTCTCTATCGCAACCAGGCGCGCGCCGCCCACTGTCAGTGTTCCGGTCTTGTCGAAGAGCACGGTGTGTGTCCGCGCCAGGGCATCCAACGGAGCCCCACCCTTGATGATGATGCCACGGCGTGCCGCCTGCGAGACACCAGCGATGAACGCGACCGGCGCGGCCAGGATCAACGGACAGGGGGTGGCGACGACCAGCACGGCCAGCGCGCGCACGGCCTCGCCCGATATGACCCAAGCCAGCCCGGCAACGAGAAGGGTGACCGGCAGAAGCAGCAGGGCATAGCGATCAGCCAAGCGGATGAAGGGCGCCTTGGCCGTCTGAGCTGACGTTACGAGACGCACGATGCCGGCATATGTGCTGTCCTCGGCCGTAGCAACGGCCGTGATCTCGAAGGTGTCGCCGGCATTGAGGGTACCACTGCGCGCGCTCTCGCCGAGAGCCCGTGTGACGGGGATAGGCTCGCCTGTCAGGGCCGATTCATCCAGGATCGCAATCGGCGACCGGATGAGCCCGTCCACAGGCAGGATCTCCCCTGCACGGACCACGATCATATCGCCGATGGCAATCGATGCGATCGAGGTCTCCTCGATTACTTCGCCATTGCGGCGGAGTGCGATTGTCGGAGCGCGGTCTATGAGTGACTTGAGATTGCGCTCGGCGCGCGCGACCGCGTAGTCCTCGAGCACCGTGCCGCCGGTGTACATGATGGCGACGACGATTGCGGCAAGCGACTGGTTCAGCGCGATGGCTCCCGCCATGGCCAAGAGCGCGATCGCATCGACGCCCAGGCGTCGAGCCAGGAGATCGCGAACAATGGAGATGGCAAGAACGATGACGACCGGGACCGTCGCCCCGATCCAGAGCCAGTCCGCTAGCCGGTCATGATCGAATGCAAATGCCATCGCCCCCGCCAAAAGGCCGAGCAGAACAGCGAGTAGCAGGGAACGCCTGACGAAACGCTCCTCAACCATGGACAGCTCTCCGAAATTCGGCCTAAAGCCGGTTGATCACCCCATGAACGGCGAGGATAGCGCATTCTGCCTTTGCGGAGGCGTGGCTCGCCGCGTGGGCCTATCGCGTCGATGCCCTCATGAGGAGATCAATCAGAACCTGATGAGGGCGCCTCCCATGACGATATGCAAGTCCTCAAGCGGCTCCGAGGCCTCGATCTGGCCTGACCCCGCGAGCGTGACGCTCGCATCATAGTGGCGATAGAGGGCATAAAGCTTCGTCTCGGCGCCTGAGATGTCTTGTGTGAGCCCGATGCCCCACATCTCCACCTTGCTCGCATAGAATCCGGCGTCAGCGCCGATCAGGTTTATCGCATCGTCCGCTTCGACCGTCAGACGGGCATTAGCACCGCCCTCCATGCGGTAAAGCTGGCCGAAGATCGTCGTCGCGCCGAGGTCGAGCCAGTTCCTCTGGATGCCGGTTTCGAAGGCCCAGAATGTGCTCGTGGTGGTAGGACTGACGTCTGCAAAGGAGGGCGCGTATTTCACGTTGCGGTCCTTGAACCAGCCACCCGCCATATTGGCGTAAAGGCCGCTCGGCTCATGCAGGACGCTGAGTGATCCGCCGAGCGTCGCACAGTCGGCATCGTTCGGAGCCGCTGGCAGGTTCGTGGCCACGCACTCGAAACTTGCATCCTCTCCGCCATCCGTGGAGGCTCCATAGCCGACTCTCGCCGCCACCTTGAAGTCAGACACTTGCCCTTCGTACTCGAGGCTTGCATCCCACAAGTCGTCGGCGCCCCAGGCGATGCTCATGAAAAAGCCGGCGAACGTCGGCGTTATATACCGGATGCCGGACTGGACATCGCCTTCGCCGGGCTGATTGCCTGTATGCTTGAGCAGACGCCGCCACGCGACCCCGCTGAGCGATGAGGTGGACTTCGAGCGCAGCAGCAAGCCAAGGCCGCTGTCCTCCACGTCCGAGTATTTCCCGGCCCGGTTCGTGCCGGCAAGATTGGCTTCCGTGATCTCTTCGAGAGCCGTGATGGCGCGTCCGAACTGGATCGTACCCAGAGTCTTACTCGTCACACCCCACCACGCTCGGCGAATGTCGAGCCCGGAGCGGGTTGTGAGCTGGTCGCTGCGCTTGGAGTTGAGCGAGCGCACGCCAATTTCGATCAGGAAGCTGGCCGATAGATCGCTATCGAGCTTCGACTGCCCACGAAAGCCGAACCGCGTACGCGAGGCGTCATTCGTGACCAGGTAGGCGTTCCGCTTATACCCGTCGTCCCAACCCATGATCGCCTGGTTGATCTGGCCATAGACCGTCAGATCGACGTTGCGACCGCCCTTGCCGCCTGTCGCGGTCTCCAGCTCCGCAATGCGCTCCTCGATGTCCGCGCAGCAGCCCGCGAGGTCTGCGGCCGTCGCCGCTTCGCAGCGGAACAGGATGCAGCCGGCCAGTACATGCGCAAACACGCTTCCTCCCAACTTCATGCAGGCCCCCGCGTGATCGGTCTTGATGGCTAGTCTATCCCGGCTTCACTCATTTCTGTGGCCAAGCGCGAGAGCCACGAGCTGTGCCAAGCGCGGATCGCGCAGCGCATAGAATGACATCCGGCCATCGGTTCGATGCGTCAGAAGGCGAAGATCACGAAGTTTTCGGAGATGATGGGAAGCGGTCGAGAATGTGGTCCCAGCCACATGAGCCAAGTCGCAAACGCAGAGCTCTCGGTCCGGCCCTAAAGCGAGCAGGAGCTTAATGCGCGTTCGGTCACTTAGAGCAGCGAAGAGTCTCCGGGCCTCATCAAGCGATTCCTCGGCAGGCATTTTCGCCTTTAGCTTCTGGACCAACTTTGCATTGAAACACGGAATTTCGCAGAGAGCGTCATCCGATTTCGCGCCTGAAGCGCGAGTTACGATATTCGTATTCATGTACGAACATTAGCAACGCCGGCCGAGCTTGGCAATGGCAAGGTCTCGCTGAACAGCCGACAGGGCGGCTTCCGCCGTCGACGCATAACGCACAAGCGGTCTCTTCAAGCCATGGGTGATCAAGACGCGCCGGATGTCGCGGCTGGTACCGGTGAGCCAGAGTGTCACGTCATGTCTACGGGCCTTGTGCGCCAGGCTTTCGATCATGTTTGCGCCGGTCGAATCCAGGAAGGGCACTGCGGAGAAATCGACGATCAGTGCCTTGTGGTTGTCCTGAATGCGGTCGAGAACTGAGCCGATGGATGCTGTTGCCCCGAAGAAGAGGACACCTGTGATCCGGTAGACGACGACATCGGGATTCGCAGCCGCAGACTCATTGTAAGCTTCGCGCGGATGGGCGGTGTCAGCTTCGTCACGCCCAACAAACGGTTTCTGGGAGGCAACTGCGGTTGTCCGACTCATCCGCTGGATAAAGAGTACTGAACCAAGCGCGAAGCCGACGATGATAGCCTCGGTGAGGTCTCGGAATACTGTCAGGAGAAAGGTTGCTCCGAGAACCGTCGTTTCACCCCAGCCCGAACGCAGCAAAATCGCGATGGCGGGTCTCTCGATCATGTTCCAAGCTACCACTGCAAGCACACCTGCCAGCGCCGCGAGCGGGATGTAGGCTGCGAGGGGAGCAGCGATCAGCATGAAAAGGAGAAGAAATACGGAATGAAGCATGCCCGCGATAGGCCCGTGCGCCCCCGCGCGCAGATTGGTCGCCGTGCGGGCAATCGTGCCGGTCACGCAAAAGCCGCCGAAGAGCGATGCACCGATATTTGCCGCACCTTGTGCGACGAGTTCGCAGTTGGAACGGTGCCGCCGTCCGGTCATGCCATCCGCGACGACTGCCGAGAGCAATGATTCTATGGCGCCAAGCAGAGTGAAGGACATCGCTGCGGGCAAAACCGCAATGATCCTGTCCATCGACAGATTGGGCAGGTACGGGGACGGGAGCGACGAGGGAATGCCGCCGAACTTCGTGCCAATAGTCGCAACAGGTAAGGCAAGCAGCGCCGTGGCGGCTGCGGTCAGAGCAACAGCGATCAGCATTCCCGGCCAACGCGGTCGCACACGGCGCAAACCGAGGATGATTGTAACGGTTGCAATAGAGATTGCGACTGCGGCAAGCGAAACGCTGTCCTTCGCTCCCCAAAGGACCGGCATCTTCTCGAGGAGGTCACCAGGTTCGTGGTCCAGTGTCAGGCCGAAAAGGTCCTTGATCTGGCTGGTAAAGATGATCACCGCAATTCCTGCAGTGAAGCCCACCGTTACCGGGAACGGAATGAACTTGATGAATGTGCCGAACCGCAAGAGCCCGACGGCTATCAGCATCAGGCCCGACAGGAAGGTGGCCAGGATCAGCCCGTCCATGCCATGTTGAGCGACCGTTGCCGCGACCAGCACGATAAAGGCGCCGGCCGGACCGCCAATCTGGAAACGCGATCCGCCGAGCAGTGAGACGATGAAGCCGCCTACGATTGCGGTATAGAGCCCCTGCGCCGGCGTTGCGCCCGAGGCGATGGCGATCGCCATGGAAAGCGGCAGCGCCACGATGGCAACGGTAAGCCCTGCAATTGCGTCGGCGCGCAGGTGAGCCAACCCATAGCCTTCGCGCAGGACCGTCAGAATTTTTGGAATGTAAAGTTCGGCGAAGGTCGGCGCTTCGCTCGGTCTGGCTATCAATACTTTCACGTGTTGCCGCACATTTAGAGGCGGCGGGATCGTCGGCTTATCGTCGGCGGTCGCCGTCGCGGATTGAGGTTCAGGATTTCGAGGATGAGGACTTCAATCGAACGCCGCGTCCACCTGAGGGACTGGCAGCGCCGTCACCGATCAGTTCGATGCCCGCAAGTTCAAGTGCCGCGACCACCCTGGTCAGGCTGTTGATCACACCGCGAACGTCGCCATTGCTGGATTCCATGCGTTGGATCGTTGGGATGGAGAGGCCGGACAACTCGGCCAAAGTCTTCTGGTCGATGCCGAGAAGGGCACGTGCGGCACGCATCTGGGCGGCGGTGATCATGGGCATATCCTGAACACGACATATGCTATTTATCGCCGCAGATATGATATGTCAAATATCACGATCCATATCCGGTATCCCAACTTCAATCCGTCTAGGCAGATCGCCAAAGACGAGCTGTTCTCGTTCCCCGAGGGAGATTGGACTCCTGGCGATGAGTTCACGGGACTGTTTCCGTCGGTGGCGGCTGCATGTCGGCTCGTGGCCCTTCGTGTCGATTGGAAGGCTGTGCGAGTTCGTTCAAACCTGAAAGTGGAGCAGACACGCGGGGCCTGACCATCATTTGTCGATTTTGACCCACTCTGACATATGTGCGGTAGCGCCAGGGCCGTGCGGGAGCGTGGAATGTGCCGCTTGACTTCCGGATGGTGGTGTTCTTAATTCAACAATATGATTGAACGACAGGATCAGGCGCTTGACCGTGTCTTCCACGCGCTGTCCGATCCATCCCGGCGCGCGATGCTCAAACGGTTGGCCGACGGGCCGCTCACCGTTGGAGAGCTGGCGGAGCCGCTGCCCATGTCGCTTGCTGCAGCGTCGCGACATATCAAGGTGCTCGAGGACTCCGGCCTTCTCGACCGCCACGTATCCTGGCGTACGCACACCTGTACGCTGAACGCAAAGCCGCTGGCTGCGATACGGAGCTGGGTTGAGTTCTACGAACGGTTCTGGAGCGAACGCTTCGACACACTGGAAGAGCTGTTCGAAAGCCGCCGCAAGACGCGGCGCAAGATATCCCCATGACGGAGCGCGTGGACTGTTGCATCACCCTCTCGCGCCAGTTCTCGGCATCCGCTGCCGAGGTGTACGAGGCTTGGATTACGCCTCACATCATGCGCCATTGGCTCGCTCCCGGTCCGAACGTCGTTGTTCATATCGAAACGGAACCTAGAATTGGTGGTGCCTTGCTCATCCGCTCGCAGGCGCCGGATGGAGCCCTCCATACCATAAACGGTGTCTACCGTGATCTAGTGCCTGGGCGGCGCATCGTTATGACATGGACCTACACCGGCCCATTCGCGCTGATCTCCGGCATGGAAACGCTGATCGAGATTTCGCTTCATCGCGATAGCGACACACGCACGACGATGACTTTCACACAAAGCCAGTTCGCCTCCCGCGAGGCGGGAGCAGCATACGAAGGCGACTGGCCAAGCTGCTTCGAGAAACTCACCACCGTGCTGGCACTGCCGGTGCAGCCAAAACGAAAATAAAAGAAGAGCTTCGGGGGAGGAGAGACGATGTCTGCTGACCGGACGGCGCCGCGCAAGCGCGTGCCATGGATCGCTGCGTGGTTTTTCCTGGATGCAGTCGTTGCCTTGGCACCACCTCTCTATTGGTCCTTCGACGGCAAGCAGACACCCATCCTCGGATTGCCTGCGTCCGTCTTCTATTTCGTAGCCGTGGCCACTTGCATTACGGCAAGCATCGTCGCGGCCTACCTCGCCGAGGCGCGTGCGGGAGATCTCGGCTGATGATCATCACCTTCGGTGCCATCGCCGTTTTCTTCGGCGTCATCGTCCTCATTCTGCAGCTGAGTGGAATCAAGGACCGAGACTTCACCGAATATGCAGTCGGCGGCCGCTCATTCGGGCCTAACTATCAGGCCATGTCGTTCCTGAACACATGGTATCCCGGTGCGATGTTCACCGCGTTCGGCGGCATGGCCGCGAGTGCGGGTGTGATTTCGTTCTACGTGTTGTCCTACAGTCTACTGACGGTCGTGCTGATGTATATCATGGCGCGACCCGTGTGGATCTGGGGCAAGACCTTCGAATTGCGGACCCAGCCCGATCTTCTCGCGCTGCGTTTCAATTCCCATCACATCAAGACGATCGCGGCAGTGGTGGGCATCGTCTCGGGCATACCTTGGCTCGTTCTGGGAATGCAGGCGCTCGGCACCCTTTTCCATCACATGTCGCTTGGAACATTGTCGTTCTCGCAGGCCGTGATGGTCGGCGTGGCGGTCATCGCACTGCGCCAGATCTGGACCGTGAGAATGGGGATGCGCGGCGTCGTCATCTCTGACATGGCGCAGGGCATCGTCGCCTACATCGTGGGTAGCGCTGTGCTCGTCGGCCTCATCCTCTGGATGGTCTGGGAGCGCGGCATCGGCTTCGCATCACTGGATGCGAACATGTTCGCAATCCCCAGCATCGGCTCGAAGGAAGGCCCCCTCTACGTCTTCAGTCTCATACTGACGGGCGCGATCGGCGGATGGTGCTGGCCATACATTTTCGTACGGTTGTTCACCGCGAACGGCGTGAAGAGCCTGAAGCAGTCGGCAGCCATTGCCGTGCCGCTTTCCTTGCTGTTCTGCGCCGCGTTGCTCGTCTTCGGTATGCTCGCCTCAAAAATTCCGGGCGTTTCTGCTGCACCAAGCGACGTGTGGTTCATCGTGAGCAGAGAAGCTGGGGGGCTTTGGCTGCTCGGCCTCGCGGGCGTGATCGTCCTTGCCGCTTCGATGGGGCACACGGACGGCAATATTCAGGCGACGGGCGCACAGATTGCCAACGATCTGATCGGCAACTACTGGAAGCTGAGCGAAAGGCAACTCATTGTCTTCGCCAAGTTCGGCATGTTGTGGCTGACGCTTCTCGCGTCGTGGTTGGCGTGCCTGGAGCTTCCGGCCCTGTTCTCACTCGCGGTGCTCGCCTATCAGGGTATCATTCAGCTCGCGGTGCCACAGTTCCTCGGCATCTTCTGGAGGCGGGGGAACAAATACGGCGCGATCGCAGGCATGACCACCGGGTTCATCACCGCCGTCGCCTTGGAACTCGTGTTTCCCGGCTATCTGCCATGGGCTTACGGATTGACGTCAGGTGCAGTAGCCCTCGTCGTCAATCTGGCTATCTACGTGACCCTGGCCTACCTTGTCCCGCAGCCGGCAGCAGAACGCGAGCGGGTGGACGGCCTGTTCGATATGGTACGCGAGCGACGCCGGATCGAACCCGAAGAGATCGTGCCACAGCCGGCGCCAGCTTGAATTCGCTCAACGCCATCACGGAGGCGTCCATGACGAATATCTTCTCAGACTGCCATCGCGAACTTCAGGAACGGTACGAGGCTCGCGCACTGGCTGATCGCACTGTCCAGGCGATTGTTCACGCCGAGTTCACGGAACAGGACATCGCGTTCATTTCCGAACGCGACTTCTTCTTCCTGTCCACCGTCGACCCCAATGGGAGCCCGACGGTATCCTATAAGGGCGGTGACCCTGGCTTCGTTAGAGTCGAGAGCAATACCCTCGTGTTTCCATCCTTCGATGGCAACGGCATGTTTCTATCGATGGGCAATATCAGCCACAATCCCAAAGTCGGCCTGCTCTTCATCGACTTCGAGCGCCCGCGCCGCCTGCGCGTGCAGGGTGTCGCAAGCCTCGTCGAGGGGCCCAACTCCGTGCCGGGTGCGCAATTTCTGGTTCAAGTTCGACCGGAGCAGATTTTCGTGAATTGCCCGCGCTACGTTCACAAATACCAGCGCGTAGAGACATCGAGATACGTGCCTAAGGAAGATGGCACGGCCCCCCTCGCCGAATGGAAGCGTCTCGAGGTCGTCCACGACGTCCTGACACCACAAGATCAAGCGGCCGCGCGCAGCGAAGGCTTCCTCACGCTGGAGGAGTACAACGACAAGGTCGAGAAAGGCGAGGGTTAGGCGACGGTGGATAGAATGCCACGTGCTCCAAAGCACATGTCAACTCTTGGCCCGTCGCAGACCTTGCTGTTTAGACGGGTTGTCCCAATAACGGTCATTGTCGCATTCCAAGTCGGCGCCCCCTGTCCACTCGCCGACCACGTCCATTGCTGAATGTGGTGGTGATGACATAAAACGTCGATCTACCCGCGCCACGTCCTATTCGCGTAAGGCGACGACATTGCAGCTGAGCCGCCGCGGTCATGCATGGTTACCCCCGCACAGCATTTCAGCGCGCAGTCGTCAGGGACACCCTCCGCCGCTCACAAAAGACCCCAGTACAACGTCATAAAAAAGAGGGGCGGTAAACCCCGCCCCTCCCGGATATTCGTCGGCATGGCCCCTTCTACGTGCTGAAGGGACTTGCCACACCGCGCCGCATCACCGCTTAAATTGAAACATCACTAGTCCCCCAAATCGGTTTGGGGAGCCTAGTGACCGTATCGCGGCGTTGCTGGCTTCTCCGAGGAACCGCGAGGACGTCGACTGTGGTGGATCCCAGGAGTTCTTCCGTGACACTGCCCAGCAGAAATTTGGCGGCACCCGTTCTTCCCTTGGTCCCCAGGATCAGCAGCCCCGGACTCATCCGTTCCACAGCGGTCCCAATAACGTATGGGGCCTCTCCCTCCTCGACATAAGGCGTCCATCCCGTAGGTGCCTGGGGCACCGACCGCATGAAATCCTTCAATTTCGCAAGCGCCTTTTGCTGTTCTTCCTTTACATACATAGAGACCCTGTCTTTTGGCGCTTGCGCTAACGCAAGCTTCGACTTTGCCACGGCGTCGAACGCATGTACCACCGCAACCTGCCCCATGCTCAAGAAACCAAGGCGAGCCGCCGAGGTCACGGCTTCTGCCGACGCCGCCGAAAGGTCGGCAGCGATCATGATGGTCTCATAGGGCTCATCCGTATTCACCATCAGAACCGGAACGCTAGCTTCGCGGATGACCCTCTCTACAGTCGTTCCGAGAAACAGGTCGCGAAAGCGCTTTCGATGGGAACCCATTACGATCAAATCCGCGTCAATGCCCTTGGCAGCCTCGATAATACCCATGTGCGGTTTGCCGGCCGAGATCACGGAACGGCAACGAACCGCTTGAGGGACTGCCCGCGAAGTGATCCAAGTGTCGACAATCTTGCGGCTTTCCGCGACATCAATGTCAATCAGACGCTGCGCTTGCCTGTCGTCGACAACGTGCAGCAGCACGAGCTCCGAGCCTGCCTCCTCAGCAAGCCATCCGGCCCGCCTCAACGCCCGGTGGGATCGGGCTGAGAGATCAGTAGCAACGAGAATACGTTTCACACGCGCCTCCATCATCACTCTGTCCTCCAACAAGGGGCCCTTGTCAGGTTCTGCTTCGATTGATTTCTTCCGCCAGCCGACGGGCCGCATGAGCCGCCTTCCGGTCATGCTCAACTGCCAGGTCAAACCAATGCTGTTTGATTTCGTCCGCAGCGGCGCGATGAAACATTCGTATGTACCTGTCCGTCCTGCGCCGGGACTGATAAATGGTTCGATTTAGCACTCGCGTCACGCCGTTCATTCCGCTCTCCATGTCGTTCGATTGAGGCCTACGATGGCCAAGCGACACCGTCCGCGCGCGCCTCTGCACGCGGCATGCACCGGTGGTCCATCGAAGGGTGTGTGAAAAAGTCAGGACGCCGCCCGGCCGAGGCAACCAGGTGGCCTCGGCCGGGCTAGACGGCTGTTTTCTTCAGCCGCGCCAGAAAGAGACGACGATCGACAGCCATTCTAGGCACCTCCAAGGCTCGTTGCGGACGGTCGGAAACTATGCGCGAGAGAGAGCGTCTGTGCGCCGTCACGCTTCTCCCCGCCGTCTGCTATCTTCATGCGGCTATAGGGATAGGGCGACGGCAGGTCGCTGCCACGAATGGCCCTGTCGATCGCAGCAATCATGACATCCCGGCAATCCGTCTCATCGATGAAACTCGGCACCCAATACCTCACAACATATTTCACGCCTTCGGCATCGTAGGAGATCGCGCGCACGTCGGGTTTCTTGTCCCGCAGCATGATCGCGTTCGTGCTCGCTGCCTCTTCCAGCAAACTCTTGGCGATCCGAACAGGAATTTCCTGACCAAGAACGATCTCGAGGCTCGCGCGGTAGTGCTTTCTCGGCGCGCTGTAGTTCGTCATGCGCTTTCTCGCAATGTCGCTGTTCGGCAGGATCATGTAGATGTCGTTCCGGGTTTGAATGCGGGTCGTGCGCCAACCGATTTCAATCACCCGCCCTCGGACCTCGCCGTCAATTTCCACCCAGTCTCCGATGCGGAACGGCGCTTCCAGTCCAAGCGCGATCCCGCCAAACACGTCGGCGAGAATATTGCGGATCGCGAAACCAACGATGGCAATGATCAAGCCCGAACTTGCCAGCGCACTGCCCGCCGATTGGCCCAGCCACATGGCAACGGTTCCCATCGTCGCCGCCAGGAAACATGCAGCGACGATGAGCTCACCAAGCAGCTTCGGAGCCCGACGCTTCCCATTGTTCCTGTGCTGGAGTGCGGCCCCAATCATCCGGGCGAGGAGGAGGGCGGCAGAATACCAGCCGCCCGCCATGAGCAGGTTTCTAAGCAGATGGCGGTCTGACTCCGCGAACCATGTCGGCACATAGGCATCACGAAAGACATACGCGACGCTCAATGCGACGAGAATGGTTGCCGGCCAAGCAACCCGCAGGACAAACTCACGTTTCATCGCCTTCGAGGCCCCTCTGTTCGTGGCCGCGGGACGGCAATTCCAGTCAATGGTCGCCAGTATGTGAGGTGACAAGCCACAGAGACTTCTCAAGCATCAGCGAATATCCGGTGAGGATATCCACCGTACCGGCATCGCCGGCTTCCTCCACCTCCTCGATCGAGGACCGGGCCTTGTCGCTCGCCGCCGCGAGCCTCTCGCCAAACGCTGCAATATGCTCGCGCTCGCTGCGTATGGCCGTTGGATACGCGGTCAGCGACGTAGCCGCGGCAACAACCTGAGACGTACCGAGGGCTTCACCTCCCAGTTGCACCGCACGCTCAGCCAAGGTGTCGACGTGGCTGTCCATCTGCTTGCGGATGTCATCGAACATCCGGTGCAAACCGAAAAAATTCGACCCCTTCAGGTTCCAATGCGCTTGCTTCGCCATCAAGCTCAGGTCAATCGCTTCAGCCAACCGAGCATTCAGCAGCGACACGCAAGCATTCTCCGCGTTTGCGTTGCGTTCGGTATGTTCGATAACCCTCTTCATGACACCTCCACGTCGATATGCGCGACCGCGCGCGGCGCGCCACCCGCATGGCAACGCCGCGAGCGTCCGCAAAAAGGGACAGCACGCCGTGCGAAGCGTTGGCACGTATGCGGACCCGAACGAAATATTGTGAAACGAGCAATTCTCCCGAGCCAGTGTCCTAAAAGGAATGGCTGGGAGCGATTAGCGTGCGAGCAAGAGTGCCCGCTGCTGCATGTGGATCAGAATGCTCATGGCATCAATCTATATCACCTTGCCTAAAAAGGCAAGGTTTTGGCCCCTTCTGCGACCTTTTCAGCTCGCCCGCGCCTACGTTGCCGCCGAACGCGAGGTAGCACAACGTGGCATCGACACCTCTACAATCATCGCCGCTATCACGAGAGCCTGGACAACCTCACCCCAGCTGACGTCTACATTTGGGCGAACCGCGCGCATCATCGAGCGGCAACGCGACGTCAAGCGACGCACAATCGAGCAGCGCCGCCGACAGCACATCAACGCAGCAGCATGAGCTTCAACCAGATGAGCCAGACTCTCTCTTAGATCACACGCTCAGCTGTCCCGACGACCCTGACGACGGACAGCAGTTTGCACTCTGCCCTTTTCTTTGGCTCACGCAATACCTGCAAACTCAGCGTCGCAAACGACAGCGACGACGTAACGGCAGCGTCCAGAAGCAGTCATCGCCACACGCGTAGTCGGCGCCCCCGTAAACTCGCCGACCAAGTCCGCTCATAGAGGTCGAGCGGCCGTCAGATATCGATCTTCTCTGCGATCTCGATCGCGTCGTCGACCTCGATCCCGAGGTAGCGAACGGTGCTCTCGATTTTCGAATGCCCAAGCAAGAGCTGGACCGCGCGAAGATTACCCGTGCGCCGGTAGATCAACACCGCCTTCGTACGTCGCAGCGAGTGCGTTCCGAACTTCGTCGGATCAAGTCCGATACTGGCAACCCACTCGTGGACAAGCCGAGCGTACTGCCTCGTCGTCAGTCCGTGACCATCGCCTCGACCGGCAAACAAGAATTGCCCGCGTTTCCGCCCGGTCATCCTTAGATAGTCGTCGACAGCCGAGCGAGTTTGGTCCGTCAGCTCGAACCGTACCGGCCTGCCCGTCTTCTTCTGCCGGATAGCTGCGCGGTCCATCGCATAGCCGCTCGGTGCAACGTCATCAACACGGAGCGCGACCACGTCACAGCCGCGCAACTTGCTGTCGATGGCCAAGTTGAACAGTGCCAGGTCGCGCTTCCGATCCGCCATCTGGAGCTTGGTTCTAATCGACCAGACGTGGCTTGGCCGCAGTGGCGGCTTCGCCCCGATAAGCTTTCCCTTGTTCCAAGGCTCGTTGCGGACAGGCTTCAGATTCTTAGTTTCGTGATTGTTGTCCATGGTCTGTCTCCTTGTTCGAGAGACAAACCAGCATGCGCCTGCAACGACCCAATGAGGGATTTTGCGACCGGTCTCGGGCCAATTCTTCCTTCGAGTGGTTACCAACCGTCGATTTTGACCCTCTGCGGATATCCTGCGCGGGCTTACACGGGCCCCGATTGAACAGTGTAGCGACTGACCAAGCACCGTCTCTCATGCCGGTTGTAAGGCTACATCAAGGACGTTACGAGGACTTCCACCGACATCCCCTGAAATGCGTCGCTCATTCCAACGAAACTGCCTGCCACCGGGATCGCTTGCCGTATGTCACGCACGACGGCAACTGGGATCAGATTGAAGCCGCCGATACTCCGGTTCGTCGGATCGAAGGTGATCCAGCCCGCGCCGGGGACATAGACTTCGGCCCAGGCATGGGTCGTTCCCGCACCGCCGGACCCTATAATGTTATGATCCGGATTGTAGAGATAGCCGGAGACAATCCTCGCCCCGAATCCGAGGCTGCGAGCCGCTTCGCCGAAGAGGACGGCGAAATCACGACACGATCCCCAACCACGATCAAGAGTCTGGATCGGCGACTGCGTGCCTTCATCGTCCCGGCTTTGATAGCGGATCCCTTCTGAGATGCCGGCGCTCAGATCTTTGAGCAGACAAAGCGTGTCCGTCGGATTGCCTGCCACGAACGCACGTGCCCATTCCCGCAACCGCCCGGCGGGGTCTTGATACTGCTGGATCGCCAGAGCGCCAAGATCGATCCAGTCATCGTCGGAGTATCGGAACGGGTAGTAGATAGCGGAGGCGGCAATATCGAAGATGGGCCATGCGGTGGTGTGGAGTTGAATTTCGGCCGCGCTTTCGATCACGAGGGTGTCGGTCATGGTCTGAAATGTAGCCGTCGCCACGGCATTGCCGTAGACGTCATGCGCCCATTTCACCACCGCGCCGGGTGTCACCACCACGTCATTCGAAATCAGGCGAAGATCCCGGCTCTCGCGAGGGCGCAACATCAACCGGTGCGATCCAAGGCTCACCGGCTGGCGATAGCGATAAATTGTCCGATGGTGGATTTTGAGGCGCATCACCGGGCTCGCTTCATCGCAGGCTGCCCCGTTACAATTTGAGATATCATCTTCGGTTTGACCTGCTGCGGGAGCTGGTCAGTGACCAACACAAGGGGGCGTCCGGTCAGATCAAATGCGACCCGTTAGAAGCAGGACAACAACAACTATTAGCAGAACCCCGGCGACACCAACTCCGCCGTGTCCAAAACCGTACCCGTACCCACCAAAGCGGCCACTAAAGCCACCGAGCAGGAAAATGATGAGGAGAACAACAAGGATGGTTCCGAGTGACATGATCTACCTTCCGTTGCAACAACTGAATGAACGTCGAAGGAAAGTCGATTGATTTCGGTGTCAATGTCTCCCCGGACTCATTCTGTATGCTGAATACCCCGGTTCCTCGGTGACAGCGAAACCAGGGCGGTTCGCTACTCCGCCCCAAGTTCGCGGTCGCGAGGCCGTTCGAGGCCGTTAGTGGTTTGTCGGCGTTCGATCAGATGTGCCGTTAGCCGTCTGACCTGCTTCTGTTCCCGCCGCACCGGTACTGGTCGCGCCCGGGGTGCGGCTTGGTGATTGATCGCCTGGCGTCCGATCCGATGTTTTGTCTGAGCCGCTCATCCCGTCACCGGCGCCGTCCGATGAACTTTGGATCCCGCCCTGCTCGCAGGCGTCGGTCCATTCTGCCCCTGAGAGGTGATTGTCGCCGTCCTTGTCTGCCTTCTTGAAATCATTCACGTAGGGCTTGGCCTTTTCCTTGGAGAGGTTGCCGGAAGAACCCGCAAGCGCCTGCGTCCAAAGCGTGCCGCATTGAGCTTGGGTCATTTTCATGTCGTCGGGTGTCTGCGCGGAGACCGCTGAGGACCCGATGAGGAGAGTCGCCGCGCATACGGGCAACGCTTTCATTGCAGTTCTGATCATCATTGTTTTCCTTGTTGTTGAGTGGAGTGCGCCCGCGTTGCTTCCGATCAGATCGCCATTCGGTTCGCTGGGTTGCCACGCGGTGCGCTCGTTGCAGAGAAATATTCAAGATCGGTCGGCGCCGATAGGATCGGAAACTACTCAAGCTGAGTTGCACTGCCGAGTTCAAACCAATAGGTGAACAGCGCGATGGGCAAATTTCAATCCTCTCCATTGAGCGCGCTAGAATTCCCCCTATTTACCGCAAGTGGCAAAACATCAGAGGCATCCCGAGACGGCGACTTCCTAGACGGCGATTTTCTCGTCTCCGTCGAGAGCTAGCTGTCTCTCAATATCTCGTAAGGAGACGATGTGCACATGACGTCGACACCGGAACAGATAGCGCGTCGGATCCTCGACCTGCTTGATCAACGGCACACCAAGCCAGGCGAGCACGACATGTTCGGCGCGATTGCAGCGCGCCTTGCGAATGAAGACGTCTATGGCGAGGCTTTGAACAGCGGCGTCGAGTTTGGCATTGCGAACGGATGGTTCAGTGTGCAAGGGCCACGCATTTTGCGGGCGGCAGTGGACGCGCCGCTCAAGACGTAAACGCTCGCAATGGCCCTCGAGGGGGGAGCACCGGACCTTTAAAGGTCAGCCCGCCTCCCGCGTCTCTGAGTAGATTCCGACTCTACGCTGTCCATACGTCTTTCTCTACGGTCCTTCATGATATGCGGGTCCGGATCTGAGCATCCATGCGCGCATGTCTCCTTTAGACGCCCGCATTGATGGCAGCGAGGACATGACATGGTCGATCCAAACGACAGACTCGTAGCAGTTCCCGGGAGCTGGGCCTCAATTTCTTCTTGGTTGCTCCTCGTGCCCATCGTTATGGCAGCTGTGTTCAGCGGATACGTGATTGTCGAGGTTGCCAACTAGCGCTGCGCGCTCACGCATAAATTTCTCAAGAGAGCATCGGAGAGCGTATGTCACGATACCAACAGCTCATATCGGCGGGCATCACCCTGACCGTCATCACCGGAGGCGTCGTGGGCGCGTTGAGTGGGTTGTCTCTTGACGGTTTCGTCGCCAACCAGCCCGTCTTGGCTATCGTGGCTGGATTTCTGGCTGTGCTGGCGGGCACAGTCGTTCGGCACTTCACCATCTTTGCATCCATCCGCGGAGCGGGCCCTGGCCCCGGACGGTTGATCATCCCGGGTGTCGTTCTGGTCAATGCAACGATTGCCGCGATCGGCGGAGGGCTTATCGGGTACTTTGTGAGCCTGAGCGTCCTCAATCCGCCACCTTCGGCCTGGATCGGCTGTCTGGCGGGCGTCTTGGCGAGTGTCGCCATGGAGCTCTTGATGATCGGCTACCGTGCCAGATCTCCGTAGAGAAAACCCCGGCGGGTACCTCATCGCCGGAAGGAGAATCCGCCAGTGGCGTTAAGTTTCCCGAATCGAAGCCGAAGCTATGATGAGCGTGGCCGGCGCGTGCGTTTCTGGGGCTACGATGGTGCGTTCGAGACAGCTTCTTCGTGGAGCAGCGTGCCTTCACTCGCATAAGTCCCGATGCAATGCTGGATGAAGCCGGATTTTTGAGGGCGTTCGACCGCTATCGCGATCGCATTCTGCAGGTGGCCGCGAAGGTTTACGCCAGTCGCCGGATGGAGGCCTACATCTTGCGCGCGAACGACTTCTGAGCCATCACGCATTTTACCCGGCGGCAATTGCAATCCGGATCAACGCCGGCATTGATTTCGACCCGGTCTTCTTCATGATGGCCGCGCGGTGGTTGTCCACCGTGCGCTGGCTGATGCCGAGATCTGCGGCAATGTTCTTGCTCGGGTGGCCTGCCATGACTAGCTCCAGGATCTGGCGCTGACGCGCGGTCAGGCTAGCAACAAGGGAGACGGCCTTGCTCCGTACGACGGTCGATTCGATCTCGTCGCTGTTCCCGTCAAGCGCGCGCTCGATGCTGGCCAGCAGTTCCACGTGGCCGATCGGCTTCTCGATGAAATCCACGGCACCCGCCTTCATGGCCTCGACGGCGAGCGGAACGTCGCCATCGCCCGTGATCATGATGGTGGCCAGGGAACGGCCCGCGGTCTTCAAGCGCTCGATCAGCTCAAGGCCGGTCATACCCGGCAACCGGGCATCGAGAAGCAGGCAGCCTTTAGCGCCGCCGCATCGCAAGAACTCCTCCCCATCGGCAAAGGCCTCCACGGCATAGCCATGCGCCTGGAGAAGGTCGCGCGACGCCTCGCGAAGAGCGGCGTCGTCGTCCACCACATAGACGGTTGGCGCATTCGATCCTTGGGGGTTTTGCGGCAACGAGACCGTTCTCTCGGTCGGCGATGGCTGTAGGAGATCCTGGATAAGACGGACGAGCTGGGGTGCCTTCACTGGCTTGTTGAGCTGCGTGTACCCATGGTCAGCAATGGCGCGGAGCGTGCCTGCTGAAATGTCGCCCGTGACAACGATGGCCGGGATATCGCGTTGGAGCCGCTGACGCAGGCTCGCGATGGCATCGAGGCCGCTGACGCCACGGGCCAGGTTGTAGTCGGCAACTATTAGGTCCGGTCGCGTCGTAGCTTTCCCGGCGAGCTCAAGCGCCGTCGCGACGTCGGCGGCAGCTGTCGTGCGATACCCTTCCTGATCGAGCAGCAGCTTGAGCATCTCCCGTACGGATGGATCGTCTTCAATCACCAGGACCGCGCCGTACACGGGCGAATGATTGTCCCGAGCAGGCTCGACCGAGCGCGCTTCGCGTGTCCCGCCGGAGGCTGCGAGCGGGATCTCAATGGCGAAGGCCGATCCATAGCCGGGAATCGAGCGGACGTCGATCGAGTGCCCGAGCAGATCACCCAGCCGTTTGACGATGGAGAGACCCAGCCCAAGGCCCAGGCTGCTGTCGCGGGCCGGATTGTCGAGCTGATGAAACTCCTCGAAAATCTTCCGGGCCTGGTCCATGGGAAGGCCGATGCCGGTGTCGAGCACCTCGATGCGGATGATTCCAGGCCGCCGCCGGCATCCAAGCAGCAGTTTCCCGCTGCTCGTGTACTTGAAGGCGTTAGAGACCAGATTGCGGATCATTTGATCGAGGAGACGCGGGTCGCTTCTTCCGAAGAGACTGCATGGGATGACGCTCCACCGCAGGCTCTTTTCAGCGGCGAGAAACGAGAAGTCGGCCTTCATGCGGCTGAGTAGGCTGTTGATGGGGAAATCAACGATCTCGGGACGCACGATCCCGGCTTCGAGCTGGTTGATGTCGAGCAGCTTGTCGAGCATGGTCGACATGGCGCCCGTGGTGTCATCGAGGCGCCCCAGCAGCTTACGCGTGCCTTCGTCTGTGGCGCGTTTCATCAGGATGCCTTGCAGCAGATTAATGGTCTGCAGAGGTTGGCGCAGATCGTGACTGGCGGCCGCTAGGAAACGGGACTTGCCGATATTGGCGCGTTCCGCCGCCGCCTTGGCGGCCGCCAACGCCTCGCTCTCGCGCTTCGTGTCAGTGACGTCGATGATCGACAACAGGATCTTTCGTCTGGCCGCCGGCTCATCGCCGATAGTGCGGGCGCTCACCTTGAACGAGCGGATTCCAAGCGCCGGCAGAGTAATAGTGATCTCGGCATCGTCCAGCCCCGCATCTCCCTTGCGAAGTGTGGCAAGAAACTGACGCAGCGCCGGCACATCGAGGCAGGAGCCGACCTCGTGCAAAGGACGGCCGACGGTTTCCGCGGGCCCCACGGCGAAGACGCGATAGAAGGACGTCGAGGCGGAGATCACACGGAGGTCGGCATCCAGCACGACAAGCGGCTGCCCGATGGTTGCGATGATGCTGTCCGAGTAAGACCGTGCGGACTGGATCTCGGCCTGGGCGGCCTTGATTTCGGAAATGCCGGTAAATGTCACGACCACGCCGTCGACATGCGAGGCGTCGCTGCGATACGGCAGGATGCTGCGAATGTACCAGGAGCCGTCGTCGGCCTCGATCTCGCGCCGCTTCGGAGCCGACGTCTTGAGAACCGAAGTGGCATCGCGCAGCATGTCGTCGTCCCGGAATCGATGCGTGAGATCTCCGAGTGGCCGGCCGATGTCGGTCGTAATAATATTGAAGAGCGTTTTGGTCGCCGGCGTGAAAAAGCGGATTCTCAGCGCCCGGTCGAGGAACAACGTAGCGACGTCGGAGCTGTTGAGGATGTTGTTGAGATCGTCCGCGGTCGCCCGCTGCCGTTCCACCGTCTCCTGAAGCTGGCTGTTCAGCGCGTTGAGTTCCTCGTTCAGGGACTGCAGTTCCTCCTTCGAGGTCTCGAGCTCCTCATTGATCGACTGGAACTCCTCGTTGACCGACATGGCCTCTTCGTTGATCGCCTTGTGCTCCTCGTTGGCAACCTCGAGCTCGAGAATTGTGCTGTTAAGCTCTTCGCGGAGCAGGGCGATCTCCTGCTCCTGATTGATGTTTGGACGTGGCTCCGTTTCCCCTCCTTGCGCCGCAGCGGAACTCCCGGCGTCCTCGGCGAAGCTCACGATGCGGTATTTCTGTCCATCGCTGGAGATCTCAAAGACGCCGATCGTGACGTCCATAGGACGACCATCATGGGTTACTCGTCCGCCCGTCACGAAGCTGTTGCCCCGATCCGACGGCGTATGTTGAAGCGCGTGGCGAAGCTTGCCGCGCAGTCCCTCGCGAGCCATGACGAGAATGTCCCGGCTTGCTTCGCCGGGGGCGATCTTGAGGAAGATATCGATCGCGCCGAAATAGTGCAGCGCCTCACGCTTGTCGTTGATGAGAACCGCTGCCGGCACATAAGCGTCCATCAGGGTGCGCTTGGCCAGATCTCCCAGAGTGGGAGCCGGATTGGCCCGCTCTTTGGGCGATAGGGACCGCGAGCGAAATCCAAGCTCTCCGCTGGGGATCGGGAACGCAGTCTCACCCGGGCGGCTGCGGCCGATGTGGCGGTAGAGACGATGCGTTTTGCTGATCGGCGCGAAATGGTCGACATGTTTGCCGACGGTTTCCGAGGCGCCCAAGACCAGAACGCCGCGCTCGCGAAGCGCGAAATGGAAAAGCGAAAGCGTCCGCTCCTGGGCCTCAGGAGAAAGATAGATCAGCACGTTGCGGCACGAGATGAGGTCGAGGCGCGAGAAGGGCGGATCGGCCAGCAGGTTTTGGGTCGTGAACACCACGGCCTCCCGCAACTCGCGCACGACACGATAGCCGCCGTCTTCCTTGATAAAATAACGGGAGAGCCGTTCCGGCGTCACATCGTTGTGGATATGCTCCGGATAGGACCCGTTGCGGGCGAAGGCCACGCAGCCGGGCTCGATGTCGGAGGCGAAGACTTGCAGCTTGATGTTGCTCCTGCTGGCCGCGATGGCCTCGAGAAACAGGATAGCGATCGAGTAGGCTTCCTCCCCGGAGCTGCAGGCCGGCACCCAGACGCGGATGGCCTGGCCCGGCGGCTGCTCTTGAACCAGCTCCGGCACGACCGACTGGCCGAGCATGTCGAAAGCAAGTCGATCTCGGAAGAATTGCGTGACATTGATCAGGAGATCCCTGGCCAGACGCTCGCGCTCTCCGATATCCTCGCGCAGAATTTCTAGGTAACGCTCCCGATTCTCGATCGCCGCCAGCGCCATACGCCGCTCAATGCGCCGGGTCAGCGTTCCTGGCTTGTAAAGAGAGAAGTCGTGGGAAGTCATCTCGGTCAGAAGAGCGATGATCTCGGTCGGCCCGCTCTCGGATTCCATTTCATCGCCAGGAGCCTTGCGGCCGCTGACATACGCTTGGCGGCTAAAGCTTATCAGCGCCTGGGGAACTTTTGCGATCGGAAGAATGAAATCGGTGCACCCCGTGTCGATGGCGCTGCGGGGCATCCCGTCGTGCTGGGCCTCGTGGGGATCCTGAACGACAACGAGCCCGCCCTGCTCGTGCACGGCTTTCAGGCCGAGACTTCCGTCGGTGCCGGTTCCGGACAGGATCGCACAGAGCGCGCGCTCGCCGCACTCGTGTGCGATTGAACACAGGAAGAAATCGAGCGGCATCCGGGCGCCGTGACGGTCATGCGGCTTCGACAACCACAGCGATCCATTACGCAAGGCTAGATAGGCGCCCGGTGGAATGAGATACACGTGATCGACTTCAACCGGCATGCCATTGGCGGCTTCCACGACAGGCATTTTCGTGTGGCGCGCCAGCAATTCGCTCATCATGCTGACGTGGGTCGGGTCCAGATGCTGGATCAGCACGAACGCCATGCCGCTGTCTGGAGAAACGGCATCCAAGAATCGCTGGAAGGCGTCGAGGCCGCCCGCCGATGCGCCAAGGCCAACAACGGCGAAGGGCAGCGACCGGCAAGGGTCGGTGCTTTTCGGCTCGCGCTGTTCGCGGGGCTCCTGCGCAGCATCCGGTGCGCCTGGACGAAGTCCAGCCATTGTGACGCCTTCTCTACATTCCCGCCTTCCACGCTAGGAAGAGCACTGGGATCGGAGAACCATAGCACGTATTGCTGCATTGCGGGCGGGATCGCTCCCTACGGAGGAATCTCATTTTGGGGCGTAGGTAAAATCCGAGCCTTCCGGCGCATTGCTGCCGACAGCTAGGGTTCCGTCCAGTCAAGGCGAGAAGCGGGTTAATGGATCGCATAACACTAACTCCGCCCAGAACCAGTCGGCGTTTTTCCGTGTGGGAGTATGTTGGCATGCCGCAGATACAGCCCGTAGTCCCCGATAGGGAGCCCCAAAGCAAGGACCGCACGACGTTCTCCCGAATAGACAGGATCAGCCGCTATCTGACGCGGGAGAAGCGCCTGCGGCTTGTCGTGAACGAGCTGGGCCATCGGACAAAGAATTTGCTCGCCGTCGTGCAGGCTATTGCCACTCAGACAGCACAACGCAGCAGCGACCTCAACGCGTTCCGCTCCGAGTTCTCTCAACGCATCGGCGCGCTCTCTCGTTCCCTGGATCTTCTCATTCATGAGGGTGAGCGAGGCGTTAGCGTCGCGGAGTTGGTGCAAAGACAGCTTGAGCCCTTTGCCGAGATCGATGGACCGTGCATCGTCATGGCGGGTCCCGACGCGCTCTTGAACCGGGAGGCGACGCAGACTCTCGGGCTGGCACTGAACGAGCTGGCGACCAACGCCACGAAGTATGGGGCGCTCTCCGTGCCGGAAGGTACGATCTCCGTGCACTGGGAGCTTGTTCCGGGTGGCTCCGGGCCTGAACGTTTTCGCTTGATCTGGTGCGAGCAGAGCGGTCCTGCGGTCACGCCTCCGGAACATCAAGGTTTCGGCTCCATGATCCTGCAACGCATCGCGGCCGCGACACTAGGCGGAAACGCGCGGCATGACTTCGACGGCGGCGGCGTGAGGTGGACGCTCGAGGTTCCCACAGCGGCCATCCTCATGGTGAAATCAAAGACCGTTTCTGGCGCGAGAGACCGATAGCGTCGGGAGGGGTCACTTGCTACGCCGCCTAAATGCTCCAACACGCCTACACGGGCTTCCTGCAAGAAGCGGGGGAGGCAACTAGGTAGATTCCGACTCTAAGCGTTCCAGACGGCTTGCATCACTATCCACCGGGAGACCTGAAGGGCGCACACATAATGATCGTCCTTCGTTTCGACCGAGAGCGCCTAAAATTAAAAACCACAAACACCAATCCGGTGAGGACATCATGACCGACACACCCAAGACGGCCTCCGATGCAATCGCAACCGCGCAGCCCGTCGCACCGCCGCCTCGGACGGAGCCGAGTGATGAGCGCCCCCTTCCTGTCGGAGACCCGGAAGTCGTCAACACCCGTATTCTTTCCGAGAAGCCGCGCGTTGCGCCGGCCCCGGTGAAGATCTGAGGGCATCGATGGTCTATCATTCGCCATGACCAGGCGGGATGGCGAGCCGGTGCCCACGTCGCTCCGGCTCGCTCCCCGTTCGGCAAGGAATGTTTCCAGGTGCAATCGTGATCAATTCGAGAAAAGAAACATGACGACGCGAACGGTGGTGGCGTTCAATCGCCTTCTTCCTCGACGGTGTCGATGGCGAGCTACCCGCCGGATGCTATGTCATCGAAACCGAGGAAGAGCAGCTAGATACTTTGACAAACGAGGCCTATCGCAGGCTTGCGACCACAATCACGCTGCCGGCCGTTGGAACCATAAGCCTCCGCAAGCAGATCGTAACGATCGACCCGGAAGACCTCGCCGCTGCTCAAAGCCGCGACGCTAGTCAACACGTGGCGCCTGCAAGTGAAAGTCCGCTCCTACGTGGTCGATGTGTGCGCAATCTCGTAAATAGCAGGCACCAATGGCCTGGTGTTCGAGAGGCGAGGCCAGGATCTTTTTCATGACATCATCTTGGTATGGGGCGCCGGCGATCTGACGCTCAAAATCGGCGGTTCCAACGAGGAGACGATTCAGATCCCGAACGTTCTGTTCGTGAACCGCAAGGTGAAGGCGATCGAGAGACTGATCGCGGTCAAGCCGGACGCGGTTCGCGCCGCCGCGACCTAGCGCAGTACGGTGTCGCCGCGTGCGGCGCAGGATCCTTCTCGCGTTGAGGTTGGGTACTTTCCGAGTCTCACGCTGCCCGTGGTTGACCTCTAGTGTCAGATCATCGCTAAGGCTCATCCGAGCATCTCGACCGCCAGCCATCCATCGAGGCTGACGTCGGCGGGCCGTTCATCAGAAAAAATGGAAACAGAGTCATGACAGCGATCACGAAAACGATATTGATCACGGGCGCCGCGGCGATCCTCGCTATCACGGGGATGGTCAGCACGGCGGAAGCCAAGGACAGCCAGCGCAGCGGTGTGCAAAAGCACTATGGCGGTGGGGATCGAGTCGGAAAGAAGCACGCCGATCATCGCGGTAAAAGCTATCGCGGCCGCAATCATGACCGTTCGGTCGGGCGCGCTCTGCGTAGCGTGATCATCTTCGGTGAAGGGGCTCGGGGCTGCTCCTATGAGTACCGCAAGTGGCAGGCAACCGGCAGCCGGTATTGGCGCTCGCGCTATCACGATTGCCGCAGCGGGTGATGGCGATACGTTCCCGCCCTATCGATTGCGTTGGGAATGCCAAGAGGATGGGTCGCGCACGTTGCGGCCCATTTTTTGTGTCTGCTTTGCTGTGTCGGGTTGCTTGAGCCTGTGCGTGGGGCGGGGCTCGCAAGCTGAGCGGGCCTTCAGCGATGGCTGTGGCGGGGGCATGCGCCGATCGAGCCACCTTCGTTCTCCCAGCGTTCGATGCCGGTGTGCTGCTGCTGAGACGGGGAGCGGTCATTCTGCTTGTGGAACGCGCTCATGATCTGCCCGCGGCGCAATTGCAGTTGCGCGACCATGTCTTTATTGCCGGACGCCTTGGCTATCTCGATTGCGCGCTCAAGATAGAAACGCGCATCGTCGCGGCAGAACTTGGCGATCTGACCTTTGGCCCTACACATGGCCCCATACGCGACCTCGGCGCGCCGTGTGAAATCGGCAATGTCCCGGCTGACGTCCATCATGGCGTTCCCATTGGAACGGAAAGGCCGTGAGCATGCCGGCGAACAACCGGATACACCCACGGCCCTATCGTAGAGATGACATCGCTAGATGATGTCGATCTCGGCGGGCAGATAACTCGTGACCTCAAGGCCGACGGCCTGCTCGCGCACCTGCGGTGCATTCCAGATTTTCATGGTGTCTCCTTATCTCGGACAAGCGCCTTTGCGCCGATCTCTATAGAGTAGATGGTGATCCCGCGGCCAAAGCGCCA